>NZ_JBFQEG010000021.1:0-33788 GCF_040930515.1 Streptococcus huangxiaojuni | reverse complement strand
TATATCCATTTTTACAATACTCAACGCTATCAAGCCAAACTAAACAACCTGACTCCTTTGGAATTTAGGAATCAGGTTGCTTAACTATTTTTATTATTTGACTGTCCACTTGACAGGGAGCTGTTCACTGTATAAAGTCTCTTTTTTTATATTATCACAGCTAAATTATGCAGACAGAGATAAGGGTATCAAAGTAAAGTGCAAAATAGTAGAAATATGTTATAATAGTCACAATATGAGAGTATATGTCTCGATTGCCGACAGCTGATTAAAAAGAAGCAAATCACAGACTTCTGGTTTTCCGTCTTTTGTTTGGCTCTTTTAGCAGGTTTTGTATCTTAATGAACTGAACACGCCCTAAACGCTGCGGGAAAAACTAATCAAGCTGAGTGCTGATTTCATTACTACCCAGCCGTAAACGTCTGAAGGCTTTGTCGTCTTAAGAGCCTGCCGCACCTTTCTAGTCGTTCTGGCAGAGGTGCGTCTGCGAAATCAAAGATTTCGGACTTACCGTCAGCCGTAGCCGTCTGAAGGCTTTGTCGTCTTAAGAGCCGACCGCACCCTTCTAGTCGTCTTGGCAGAGGTGCGTCTGCGAAATCAAAGATTTCGGACTTACCGTCATTTTCCTTTTGCGTTTTTCACGGGCTTTGTATCTTATTAATTGAACACGCCCTAAACGCTGCGGGAAAAAGATGTCCTGACTTAGAATCTTGCGATTCGTCAGTCAGTCCCCTATTTTCCTTTTGCGTTTTTCACGGGCTTTGTATCTTTATATGGAGGAGTGTTATGTACACAGACGATAGTTTAACTTTGCATACAGATCTTTATCAGATTAATATGATGCAGGTCTATTTTGAACAGGGTATCCATAACAAAAAAGCAGTTTTTGAAGCTTATTTCCGTAAAGAGCCGTTTGCTAACGGTTATGCTGTTTTTGCAGGTCTGGAGCGTTTGATCCAATATTTGGAAGGCCTGAATTTTACTGCGTCGGATATTGCTTATTTAGAACGTTTGGGCTATCCTCAGGATTTTCTGTCGTACTTGAAAAATTTAAAATTAGATTTATCAATCCGGTCAGCAAAGGAAGGGGATTTGGTTTTTGCCAATGAACCGATAGTACAGGTTGAAGGCTCATTAGCTCAATGTCAGCTGGTTGAAACAGCCCTTTTAAATATTATTAATTTTCAAACTCTGATTGCGACAAAGGCGGCCCGTATCCGTTCTGTTATTGAGGATGAACCGCTGCTGGAGTTCGGAACTCGGCGCGCTCAGGAACTGGATGCCGCCATTTGGGGGACGAGGGCGGCAGTGATTGGCGGGGCAGATGCTACCAGTAACGTCCGGGCCGGAAAACTGTTTGATATCCCGGTTTCCGGCACACATGCCCATGCGCTGGTTCAGGCTTACGGCAATGATTATGAAGCGTTTAAGGCTTATGCTAAAACTCATAAGGATTGTGTTTTTTTAGTTGATACCTATGATACCTTAAAAATTGGTGTGCCGGCTGCTATCCGTGTGGCTCAGGAAATGGGGGACAAGATTTCCTTTAAAGGTGTCCGTCTGGATTCCGGCGACTTGGCCTACCTTTCAAAAGAAGTCCGCAAACAGCTGGATGCAGCTGGTTTTACGGATGCTAAAATTTATGCTTCTAATGACTTAGATGAAAATACTATTCTCAACCTCAAAATGCAAAAGGCTAAAATCGATGTTTGGGGAGTCGGAACAAAACTGATTACTGCCTACGACCAGCCAGCCCTTGGTGCAGTCTACAAAATTGTTTCCATTGAGGACGAAAACGGTGTGATGCAGGATACTATCAAATTGTCCAATAATGCTGAAAAAGTATCAACGCCTGGTAAAAAACAGGTTTGGCGCATTACCAGCCGTGAAAAAGGGAAATCTGAAGGGGATTACATCACCTTTGCTGATACAGATGTCAATCACTTGGATGAAATTGTGATGTTTCATCCAACTTATACCTATATCAGTAAGACCATAAAGAATTTTAAGGCTGTTCCGCTTTTAGTTGATATTTATCAGCAAGGCCGGCTGGTTTATGATTTGCCGACGCTTGCAGAGATAAAAGAATACGCTAAAAAAGAACTGGATGGTTTGTGGAATGAATACAAGCGCGTGCTGAATCCTCAGGATTATCCTGTAGATTTAGCTCAGGATGTTTGGGACAATAAGATGAACTTGATTGACCGCGTACGCCAGTCAGCCTATGATTCTGCAGAAGGGGAAAGGAAGAGCTTATGACTTTGCAGGAAAGCATTATCAAAACATTAGGTGTGCAGGCCGCTATTGACAGTCAGGAGGAAATCCGTAAATCTGTTGATTTCTTAAAAGCCTACCTGTATAAGCATCCCTTTTTAAAAACTTATGTTTTGGGAATTTCTGGTGGTCAGGATTCAACTTTGGCCGGACGTTTAGCCCAGATTGCTGTTGAAGAGATGCGTGCTGAAACTAGGGACAAGGCTTATCAGTTTATTGCTGTCCGCCTGCCTTATGGGATTCAGCAAGATGAAAATGATGCTCAGATGGCTCTGCAGTTTATCCAGCCTGATCAGCTTATGACTGTTAACATTAAAGGAGCTGTCAGCCAGCAAGTTGAGGCTTTGCAGGCAGCTGGTGTTACAGTATCGGATTTTAATAAGGGTAACATTAAAGCTCGGCAGCGAATGATTACTCAGTATGCGATTGCCGGTCAGTATGCCGGGGCGGTGATTGGTACGGACCATGCAGCAGAGAATTTGACGGGCTTTTTTACTAAATTCGGCGACGGCGGATCGGATATTCTGCCGCTTTACCGCTTAAATAAGCGTCAAGGACGCCAGCTTTTGGAAGAGCTGGGGGCAGACAGAGCTCTTTATGAGAAAGTACCAACAGCTGATTTGGAAGAGGACAGGCCGGGACTTGCTGATGAAGTGGCCTTAGGTGTGACTTACAATGATATTGATGACTATTTGGAAGGAAAAGCAATTGCTCCAAAAGCCCAGAAAGTGATTGAAGATTGGTGGAAAAAAACGATGCATAAGCGCCACCTTCCTATCACCATCTTTGATGATTTTTGGAAGTAAAATCATCAGGAAAAAGCCAGCTGATTATCCGAAATAGAACTGGCAAAAACTGCCTAATCAGGTTATAAGTTGCTTAATAAAATAAAGGAGACTTTTTACATGTCGGAATTAAAAACAAGTTTTACAGATAAACTTTTCGAACAATATGAGGCCAATCTCAAATATCGTGCTGTGGAGCATGCTGTAACCCATAACGGCCTGCTAAAGTCGCTGGCAACACGGCAAAGTGAAGTAGAGAATGATTACACTTTTTCTATTGATTTAACTCAAGATAAAGCTGCCGACCAAAAAGCTTCAGGCCGCTGTTGGATGTTTGCTGCCCTCAATACTTTTCGGCATCAAGTAATTAAGGATTTTAACGTAGAAAATTTTGAATTTTCACAAGCTCATACCTTTTTCTGGGATAAATATGAAAAGTCCAACTGGTTTCTTGAGCAGATTCTGGCTACTGCGCATCTGGAACTCTCCAGTCGAAAAGTTAAATTTTTACTGGATACTCCGCAGCAGGACGGTGGTCAGTGGGATATGGTTCTTGCGCTTTTTGAAAAGTACGGTCTTGTACCTAAGTCAGTTTATCCTGAATCCGTCTCATCCAGCGCCAGCAGAGAAATGAATCAGTATCTCAATAAATTGCTGCGGCAGGATGCACAAATACTGCGGGAACTGTTCAATCAAGGTGCTGAGCATTCAGCTCTTCAAGCTAAAAAAGAAGAACTGTTACAGGAAATTTTTAACTTTTTAGCCATCAATTTAGGTTTGCCGCCAAGAAATTTTGATTTCTCCTATCGCGATGAAGACAGTCATTATCATGCTGATAAGCAGATCACTCCGCAGCGTTTCTATGAAAAATATATCCATATGAACTTAAATAACTATGTGTCTGTTATTAACGCCCCGACAGCAGACAAGCCCTTCGGACGGTCTTATACAGTTGATATGCTGGGAAATGTTGTCGGCGGCCCTGCCGTCCGCTACCTCAATCTAGATATAGATCGCTTCAAGGAGCTGGCTCTTAGACAATTGAAAGCCGGAGAAACAGTCTGGTTTGGTTCAGATGTCGGACAGTTTTCTGAACGGAAAAAAGGTATTCTGGCGACGACAGCTTATGATTTTTCAGCCGCTCTGGACCTTGACTTCGAACAGGATAAAGCCGGTCGGCTGGATTATGGGGAGAGCCTGATGACGCATGCTATGGTTTTAACTGGGGTTGACTTAGATGATAATGGCAGCCCTCTTAAGTGGAAGGTTGAGAATTCTTGGGGGGAAAAAGTCGGAGATAAAGGCTATTTTGTGGCTTCTGATGACTGGATAGAGGAGTATGCCTATCAAATCGTAGTTCGTAAAGACTTTTTAACAGATCAAGAACGTGCAGCTTATGATGCAGATCCGATTGTACTGGCTCCTTGGGATCCGATGGGAGCTCTTGCTAAATGACAGCAGTAGACCTTCTTTCTAATTCAATAAATATCTTTTTAGCTGGCCCAGCTTTTAATAATTATTGTACTGGCAGCTGACAACCTCTTTTTCCTTCAGGCTGGAAAAGTGATAAAATTTAATAAAAGACCAAGCTTTGTGTTAAGTGAACACAAAGCTTGGTCTTTTTGTTTAAATAAGATTTTTAATCTAAGCTGGCTAGTCCCCTTCGTTTTCGTCTTCACTTTCACTTTGAGAAGAGGATTGTTCTGAATCATTATCACTGTTATTATCAGAACTTGTGTCAGTGTTTTCTTCACTGGACGGTGCCTCTGATTCAGTAGTTGAAGAACCATAGATGTTATTGTAGACTGAACTGGAAGAAGATTCGTAAGTTTTTGAGGTATAACCGCTCAGATAAAGATAGGATCCACTGCGATATAAACCGCTAGGCATGGTCCAATCGGTGCTGCCGCTGCCAGACTGTGCTAAATAAAGCATCATTGCCCGATAGACTTGAGCAGCAACATTAAGGCCGTCTCCGTAAACAGGTGTCAGGCGGTCCTTATAACCTGTCCAAACTGCCATAGCATACTGTGTTGTGTAGCCGACGAAATTTTCATCAGGAGCCATTGTTCCCACACTGTAAGTACTGATACCCTTGTCTTGAGCAATCTGTGTCAGTTCTTCATCAGTGTAGTTAGATGTTCCGGTTTTACCGGCCTGATAGATTCCGGAAATAGCTGCTTCAGTCCCGGTTCCGTAGGTTAAAACTGTTTTGAGCATGTCTGTCATCATATAAGCAGTCGTTTCTTCCATAGCACGTGTTGCTGAAGAAGTATAGCTTTGTGATGTCCCGTCACTAAACTCAATTTTGTTGACATACTGCGGTTTGTAATATGTTCCGCCATTGGCAAAAGCTGCGTAGGCAGCTGCCATCTTTTCGCTGCTGGCTCCGTATTTTTGGTCAGAGCTGCTGGTGTTACTGGAGATGGCATTTGAATAGACCATTTCCGGATAGTTAATGCCTAAGCCGCTCAGGAATTCCTGAGCAGTCTCTAAGCCTGCTGCTTCCAAGGCTTTAACCGCCGGAACATTACGTGATTGCTGGATAGCTGTCTGAATAGACATAGAACCATAGTATTGGCGGTCCCAGTTGTAGAGTTGGGTAGTCGTCCCCGGCCAGTAGTAAACAGCATCGCTGGTTGACTGGCCGGTTGAGGTATAAGCCTTGCTTTCAATAGCAGGACCATAGGCAGAGATCGGCTTCATTGTTGATCCCCAGTCACGGTCGGTCAGGACAGCCTGATTGGTTCCAAAGGACACATTGCTGTCTTGATTCCGTCCGCCTAATTGGGCGATAACCCTGCCGTTAGTCACATCGATAACCGTTGAAGCAACCTGAAAATCTGCATCAGGATAGTTGACATAAGTATCTGTATTGTAAATGTCGTACAGATACTGCTGTGCTTCGGGGTCAACATTAGTATAGACTTTCATACCGGCTGAAAAGATATCCTGACCGGTTGTTTCCTTAACTTCAGCAATTACCTGCTTGAGGTAATTGTCCATGTATTTTGGATAATTTGTGTTTTCTTTAAGCTCCTGCAGACCGTCTGTAACAGGTGTTGCTACAGCTTCGTCGTATTCTGCCTGTGTGATGTTGCCGTCTTCATACATCTCTTTCAGGACTAAATCCCGCCGCTTTTGAGCGGATTCGGGTTCGCTGTAAGGATCGTACTGGCTAGGTGCTTGAGGGATACCGGCCAAAAGAGCAATTTGTGCAATAGAAAGGTCCTTTAAATCTTTATTATAATAAGATTTAGCAGCAGTCAGCATCCCATAGTTGCCGTTCCCCATATAGACCTTATTGACATAGAAGGTGAGGATTTCTTCTTTTGTATATTTTCGCTCCATCTGCAAGGCTAACCATGCTTCTTGAGCCTTGCGTTTCAAGGTCTGATCGGATTCATTGGTTGAAAAGTAGCCTAGCTTAATGACTTGCTGGTCGAGTGTTGACCCGCCCTGAGTGCTGCTTCTGATTAGGTTATTCCAGGCAGCGCCGATAATTCGGTAAAGATCAATTCCGCGGTGCTTAAAAAAACGTTTATCTTCTATGGAAGTGACAGCATTAACAAGGTTAAGCGGAATACTGTCAGCTGTGACGCTCTCCCGCTTTTCAGAACCCAAATCAGCAATGAGATTATTATTGACATCGTAAACCAGACTTGAGTTAGTGGACTCGAGTTTGCTTTCAGAAAGTTCTGGTGTGCTGCTGATATAGTAAGCAAATAGGAGACCGCCGACAATAATACCGATGAGAGCCAGACTGAGAGCAGCAAGGACAGCGTATTTAATTGTTTTAAGTACTTTGTCTCTGGTTGTGAGTTCTCTGAAGGCTCGTTTTTGATTATTTCTTCTTCTGAACTGAATCGTTTTGATAGTAATCACCGCCTAAAAAATAATTTTCAATAATGTCTAAATAAGGAACCTGCGGCAGAGCTTTCATCTCTACCCAGTAGCCCTTCTTTTTGATATAATCAAGAGGCATTGATTTTGTGCCGTGGTCAATCTGATAAAAATCTATCAGAGCTTTAGCCGGCAGAAAATAGGTTTCTTTTAATGATGAAAAATGAAGCAAAACAAAGCAGATTCCCTGCTGCTCTAAAACTTTAGCCATGTGCTCAATTTGATGCATATGAAAATTTTTCATAGGCATAGCTGTTTTCAGCCGAGTTTCCTTTGCTTCGAAATCAATATAATGCCCTCGGTAAACACCGGAATAGTCAGTTGTTGACGGCTGTCTGAAATAAGCTTCAACAATCTTGGCGCGGCTCCTCATAGGATAATCCACTTTCACTATTTGGATGGGCGTCGGCTTTTTATGAATGACAGCAATAGAATGCGCCAAGTAATAACTGTTGGTTGCGTTAATTGCTGCTTCAAAAGACATGCCTCGGTTAGCAAAATTAACCTTTTTGTCTGACTGTCCTGCTGTTTTTTTTCGGATGAGATGATGGGGGTGCGGATAATTAACCATAATCCTCCTAACTTCATATACAAAATAGGATAATATAAAGCAAAACTATTATACCATAATTTTAAAAAGGATGATATTTTATGCATACGATTCTTATAACTGGCTATAGAAGCTTTGATCTGGGAATCTTTCAAGATAGTGATAAGCGCATCAGAATGATAAAAAAAGCAATTAAAAAGGATTTGCTGTCTTATCTGGAGGAGGGAGCTGAATGGCTTATTTTTACCGGCAGTCTCGGTTTTGAATTTTGGGCTTTAGAGGTCGCTCAGGAACTGCAGCAGACATATGATTTTGGTATTGCTACCATTGTCCTCTTCCGCAATCATGGAGAAAATTGGAATGCAGCTAATCAAGAAAAACTGACTAGGTTCAAGACAGTTGATTTTTTTAAATACTGTTATGATGCTTATCAAGGTCCTTGGCAGTTTCGGCAGTATAATCAGTTTCTGCTTGATAACTCAGACGGCGCTTATATCTTTTACGACAGTGAGCAGAAAACCAATCTCCATTATCTGGTAGATGAAGGACAAAAACGTATGGATTATCCTATCTTGTTTTTAACCTTTGACAGGCTCAATGACCTGCTGAATGATTGGTAGTTTTCTGCCAAACAGCTGCTTAGAGCATAGCAGGTCTAGTTTGTTGAGCTGCAAACGATAAGTTTTAGACATTGGAATGTCATCTTTTTTTAATTATGAAACAGATCTTAATACTTGATTTTTGAATTTTTTTTAGCTATGATGGAAGTGATAGATAGTTAAAATTAAATTTTCACTATTTAAGAATTGTTATGTTTGGAGAGGATAGAATGGCAAGTATTATTTTTAGTCCCAAAGATATTTTTGAACAAGAATTTAGAACCAGTATGCGCGGGTATGACAGAAAAGAAGTCGATGAGTTTTTAGATGATGTCATCAAGGATTATGAAACCTATATCGAACAGATTCAAGAACTGCGTGAGGAAAATGAAAAACTTAAACAGGCCGCTGCGCGGGCTAAAACAGAAAAAAAAGCTCCATCTCCGGCCCCTGCAAAAGTAGCTGCTGTTCCTGAGCAAACTCGTGTTGCACAGTCTGCTACAAATTTTGATATTCTAAAACGTATCAGCCGATTGGAAAAAGAAGTGTTTGGCAAGCAGATTGTTGAATAAAAAGTTAGGAATAAAAATGCAATTTTTGGATAATCGCATGGAAGAGTCAGTCTTTCATGAGGAAAGTCCATGCTAGCACTGGCTGTGATGCCGGTAGTGTTTGTGCTGGGTGAAAAAATAAGCCCAGGGACGTGTTAAGACACGTTACGGCGGATGAAACGGCTAAGTCCTTTTGTTGAAGGATAGGCGGGACTAATCCTGAAAGTGCCACAGTGACGAAGCTTTTATGGAAACATAGGAGGTGGAACGCGGTAAACCCCTCAAGCTAGCAACCCAAACTTTGGTAGGGGCATGGGGCAGGCGGAAAGCGAACGCACTGTCCTGACTGGAAACAGTAGACAGATGATTATCGAAGGAAGCAGGAGCCTAGCTGTTTCCGGAACAAAACATGGCTTATAGAAAATTGCATAATAGGTTAAGCTAGCATCTGCTAGCTTTTATTTAACTTTGATGAATAAAATTAAAAGGACCATAATGAAAGAAAGCTTTAATTTAGTGGCTACAGCCGGAGCAGGTCTTGAAGCTGTTGTCGGCCGTGAAATCAGAAATTTAAAAATAGACTGTCAGATTGAAAACGGCAAAGTTCGTTTTCAGGGAGATCAGACGGCTATTATCAGAAGTAATTTGTGGCTGCGGGCAGCGGATCGTATCAAAATTGTAGTTGGAGAATTTACAGCTCTTACTTTTGAAGAACTTTTTCAAGGGATAAAGTCTCTTGATTGGGAAAACTACCTGCCTCTGGGTGCACAATTTCCGATTGCTAAGGCCAAATGTGTTAAATCCCGACTTCATAATGAACCCAGTGTACAGGCTGTTGCAAAAAAAGCTGTTGTCAAAAAACTGCAGCAGTATTATCATCGGCCGGAGGGCATTCCCCTACCGGAACATGGTGCAGAGTTCCGGATTGAGCTTGCTATTGTCAAAAATCAGGTCAGTGTGCTGATTGATACAACCGGCTCCAGTTTATTTAAACGCGGTTACCGTGTGGATAAGGGAGGCGCTCCGCTTAAAGAAAATATGGCTGCGGCTATTATTGAGCTAAGCAACTGGTACCCTGATAAACCTTTTATCGATCCAACTTGCGGATCAGCAACTTTTTGTATTGAAGCAGCTATGATTGGCATGAATATGGCTCCGGGCCTCAGGCGCAGCTTTGCCTTTGAATCTTGGCCTTGGTTTGATCAGGAACTGACGGCCCAGCTCCGTGCAGAGGCAGAAGGGCAAATTGACAGAACAGTTGAGCTGGATATTTCCGGTTTTGATATTGACGGCCGAATGATTGAGACTGCCAGAAAAAATGTGGCAGCAGCCGGACTTGAAGATGTCATCAAACTGAAACAAATGCGCCTTCAAGACCTTAAAACGGAGAAAATCAATGGTGTTATTATAGCCAATCCTCCCTATGGCGAGCGATTGCTGGATGACAAAGCAGTTAATATTTTGTATAATGAGATGGGTCAAGCCTTTGCTCTGCTGAAGACTTGGAGTAAGTTTATTTTGACCAGTGATGAACAATTTGAAAAAAAATACGGCATGCAAGCCGATAAAAAACGAAAACTGTACAATGGGACACTAAAAGTTGATTTATACCAGTTTTTTGGAGAACGTGTCAAACGTGCTCAGGTTTAGAAAGGCAGGGAAAGGGTGACAGAGGAAAAGAAGAAGCCACAAGAACAGGAAAATGAAGAGTCAAAACTGGATTTTGAAAAAGCTCGGGAGATGACTGTCGGCGAAGCCGTTCGCAAAGATTCAGAAATCAAAGCCGGAGTAACTGAAGAAGATGGTGTTTTAGACAAATATATCAAACAGCATCCTGAAGAAGTTGCTTCGCAAAAATTTGATACTATTACTGCCAGATATGAAAAATTGGATACAGCGGCGCTTGATGATTTTATCAAACAGCAGCGTGAAGAGTTAGAACAGTCTAACCTTCTTCAGGATGAGGCAGAAAAAGAGCTCTCTGCTTCAAGTGAGGAGCCGGTACAGTTTGATACAGTGACAGAGGATACTCTTATCGCTGAAGAAACAGTGCGTCAGTCGGGAACTGAAACGGCTTCTGATCCAGAACCGGCTGAGGAGCCTCTTACCAGCACAAAGGAAAAGAGCTCTCCTTTCTATAAAAAACGCAAACTACTGCTGGGCGCTTTATTTGCTCTGATTCTTGCCGTTTTTGCTGCTGGTTTTGGGATGAATTATCTGAATCGTCAGCAGTCACAGCAGCAAACATCGGGTTCGTCTGGCAATAAAGCCAGCACATCTTCAACTGCCTCAAGTTCAAAAGACAGCTCTAAGGAAGCTGCAGATGAATTTGACAGTCTGTATCAATCCTTCTTTGCTGATGACCAGCAAACCTTGCCTAAAAACAGCGAGTTCGCCAATCTTTCTAAATTAGAAACGGCTCTTAAACAGTTGGCTGATACAGACTATTATAAGGATGCCAAAAGTAAATACGATAAGCTGAGCCGTCAGATAAAAGCGGTTCAGGCGGTAAATGGTAAGTTTACTTCCGATGCCATTGCTGATGGAAAGCAGGTGGAGTCTGCCACTGTCAAATCTGACGCTAATTTTGACGATTTGTCCAGTGAAACGTTAAATACCGGCAATGCCAGCTTGGATACTTTGCTGCAAAAAGTCATTGCTGCTGGCCGTGAGCAGTTGGCTGCCGGGGGAAGCAGCTCATCACAACAGGCTGCTTCCGGAGAAAGTTCAGCTGCTGAATCGAATTCAGCAGTAAACGGTTCTGGTATTTCGGGATATGACAATTCAACGCTGGACCGCAGCCGTTCACGTGTCCCATACAGTGCGGAGGCCGTGGCAGACAGTGCTAATTTAGCATGGACTTTCAATCCCGGAGTGCTTGAAAAAATTGTGGCGACTTCGCAGGAGCGCGGCTATATCTCAGGCAATGATTATATCCTTGAGCCTATTAATATTATTAACGGCAACGGTTATTACAACATGTACAAGCCTGATGGCACCTATCTTTTTTCCATCAACTGTAAGACAGGCTATTTTGTCGGCAATGCTTCAGGCTACTCAGATGCACTGGATTATTAAAACAGGTTGTTAGTCCGCGAAAATATTCTTTCTTTCCATTGTTTGATAGATAAAAAAGCTTGGTCCTAAATTTTTACAACCAAGCTTTTTTATTTGTTGTATTTTCGGTAAAAACGGCTGTTAAACAAGATGCCGTTTAAAAGGATCGTCTGAAATACCTGCTTCTAAGATCAATTTAGCCCATTCTTTGGCAGAAAACAGGCTGTGATCCTTGTAATTACCGCAAGACTCGGCTGTGGTTCCCGGGACATCTTCCCAGCTTGTTGTCTGAGCTATCTCCTCCAAGCTTGCTTTAATAACTTTTGCAATATCAGTACTGGAGTGCTCTCCCCACATAATAAGGTGAAATCCCGTCCTGCAGCCAAAAGGTGAGCAGTCGATCATTCCCTCAATTCTCTGACGAAGCAGTTTAGCTAAGAGGTGCTCAATCGTGTGCAGTCCTGCTGTAGGAATAGCGTTCTCATTGGGCTGAACCAGACGGATATCGAAATTGCTGATGATATCGCCTTTAGGTCCAGACTCCTCGGAAATATGACGGACATAGGGTGCTTTTACTGCTGTGTGATCAAGTTCAAAACTTTCAACAATAACATCTTTTTTCATTTTTCTCCTCCATGTAAACCAAGATATAAAACCCATATGAAAATGACGGTAAGCCAGAAATCTTTGATTTCGTCTGCGCTCCTCTGCCAGAACGACTAGAAGGGTGCGGCAGGCTTAAAGACTGCAAAGCCTTCAGACGTTTACGGCTGACGGTAAGCCAGAAATCTTTGATTTCGTCTGCGCCCCTCTGCCAGAACGACTAGAAGAGGAGGGGCCAATAAAAACCTTAACTTTTAAATCACTTCTAATTCTATTCTGTAGGATGGAGCTGTCCAGTAACAATTTAAAATTTTGGGAAAGCGACTAAATGCCACAGGATGGCTTGCGTATTGTATATATTACTAGCAGTAATTTAAGGGTTAGATTTTTAATGCCGCCTTCCCTATCTCTCTTTTAAATCATATCATAAAATAGAGAAGGTTTTCAATTTGTAACGTTACTGTTTTCAATTTTAATTGTCGAAAATCTTATTTTATGATAAACTAAAAGATAGCTTTCTGTTAAGAAAACTAAAAAATAGATAGAGGTATAAACATGTTAAATCTTATTTTAGCACTTGTTTGTGCCCTCATTGGTTTAATCATTGGTTATGCGCTTATTTCGATTAGACTGAAGTCTGCGAAAGAAGCTGCTGAACTGACTCTTTTGAATGCAGAACAGGATGCTGTCAACATGCGGGGACAGGCTGAATTAGAAGCCGACCGCATTCGTCAAACAGCGGATCGTGAAAGTAAAGCTCATAAAAAAGAATTACTTTTAGAAGCAAAGGAAGAGGCTAGAAAATATCGAGAAGAAATTGAAAAAGAATTTAAGTCTGAAAGACAAGAGCTCAAGCAAATGGAGACACGGCTGACAGAACGTGCCTCTTCTCTTGACCGTAAAGATGAAAATTTATCCAGTAAAGAAAGACTCCTGGATAGCAGAGAACAAAGTCTAACCGATAAATCTAGAAATATTGATGAGCGCGAAGAACAAGTTGCTGCCCTAGAAGCGAAAAAAAGCGAAGAGCTTGAAAAAGTTGCCGAACTTAATCAAGAAGAAGCGCGTGAGATTATTCTGACTGAAACAGAAAAGAATTTGTCCCATGATATCGCCAGCCGGATTAGAGAGGCAGAACGCGAAGTGAAGGATCGCGCTGATAAAACAGCCAAAAATATTTTAGCTCAGGCCATGCAGCGTATGGCAGGGGACTATGTGACAGAGCAGACAATTACCAGCGTGCACCTGCCTGATGATAATATGAAAGGCCGTATTATTGGCCGTGAAGGCCGGAATATCCGGACACTTGAGAGTTTAACAGGGATTGATGTCATTATCGACGATACCCCTGAAGTAGTCGTTCTTTCAGGATTTGATCCCATTCGGCGTGAAATTGCGCGAATGACCCTTGAAGCTCTCATTCAGGATGGTCGGATTCATCCGGCTCGTATTGAGGAATTGGTTGAGAAAAACCGTTTGGAGATGGATAACCGTATACGCGAATACGGTGAAGGGGCTGCTTACGAAATCGGAGCTCCTAATCTTCACCCTGATCTGATTAAGATTATGGGGCGTCTGCAATTCCGTACCTCATATGGACAAAATGTCCTTCGTCATTCCATTGAAGTTGGGAAATTAGCCGGTATTTTAGCTGGTGAACTGGGTGAGAATGTTGATCTTGCCCGCAGGGCTGGTTTTTTACATGATATGGGGAAAGCCCTTGATCGCGAAGTAGAAGGAAGTCATGTAGAAATTGGGACAGAATTTGCTCGTAAGTATAAGGAACACCCTGTTGTTATCAATACCATTGCCAGTCACCATGGGGATGTCGAAGCTAAAAGTGTGATAGCCGTCTTAGTTGCAGCAGCGGATGCTCTCAGTTCTGCCCGGCCCGGTGCCCGCAATGAGTCCATGGAAAATTATATTAAACGTTTAAGGGATTTGGAAGAAATTGCGACAAGCTTTGAGGGTGTACAAAATAGTTATGCCCTGCAGGCAGGCCGCGAGATTCGGATTATGGTTCAGCCTGAAAAAATATCAGATGACCAAGTGGTCCTCTTATCCCATAAAGTTCGCAAAAAAATCGAAAATAATTTAGATTATCCGGGGAATATCAAGGTGACTGTTATCCGAGAAATGCGGGCAATTGACTATGCCAAATAAAAGAGAGTGTGAGCTGTTTTTGGTAAGTTGGATTTTGAAATCCGATTTTCCGTCACTGAGCCGCTGCGCTCTCTTTTTTTGCCCTCTCCTCTCCGACAAAAGTGAAAGAGGCGCTTAGCTCTGCAGCTGGCAGACTGTCTGTATTCTTTTTTAAAAGAATAGGCTTATCTTTTATAAGCACAGTAGTTGGTGGGAAAAGTCAATACATAGCAGCAAAGTCTGAGAAATCAGCGATGCTTGACAGATAAACTGCTCAGTAAATTTTCTTGAAAAAAACTTTTAATTTTGATACACTAAATGAAAGTAATTCTAAGGAGCATGAAATGGCTGAACGTGGCTTATTAATTGTTTTTTCCGGACCTTCCGGTGTCGGCAAAGGGACGGTAAGACAAGAGATTTTTTCAACACCGGATCATAAGTTTGAGTATTCCGTTTCTATGACGACACGCCCGCAGCGCTCCGGAGAAGTCGAAGGTGTTGATTATTTTTTCCGTACACGTAAAGAGTTTGAAGAGCTGATTAAAAACGGTCAGATGCTGGAATATGCCGAATATGTCGGTAATTATTATGGTACTCCCTTAACTTATGTGAATGAAACTTTGGACAAAGGGATTGATGTTTTTTTGGAAATTGAGGTTCAAGGCGCTCTTCAAGTTAAGAAAAAAGTCCCTGATGGCGTATTTATCTTTCTGACCCCGCCCGATTTGAGCAAGCTTCAAGAACGCCTCATCAACCGCGGGACTGACAGTAAAGAAAATATTGCAAAACGTATCGAACGTGCAAAAGAGGAAATTGCCCTTATGCGGGAATATGACTATGCTGTGGTTAATGACGAAGTGAGTTTGGCTGCAGAGCGTGTCAAGCATATTATTGAAACAGAACACTTTCGTGTTGAACGTGTTATTGGGCATTACATGAGTATGATTGAGGAAACTCGATTAAGCAGATAATTTTAGAAAAGAGAATAAAGCTATGATGTTAAGACCTTCCATTGATACCTTGTTGGATAGAATTCCTTCAAAATATTCTTTATGCGTTCTGCAGGCTAAGCGCGCACATGAACTTGAATTTGGTGCTAAACCAACACAGGAGTTTAAGGCAGTAAAATCCACTCTTCGGGCCTTAGAGGAGATAAATTCTGGTAATGTTGCTATTCACCCGGATCCGGAAGCCAAGCGAGCGGCTGTTTTAGCTAAGGCTGAAGCGGATAGGCTTGCTCAGGAAGAAGAAGAGCGTAAGATTAAAGAACAAATCGCTAAAGAAAAGGAAGAAGAAGGAGAAAAGATCTAAGGTTGTTACAATCTTAGATTTTTATTTAAGACTAAGAATGACAGCTACAGCCCTTCAACAATCAAAGCTGAGGTTCTTAATCCATCTTTGAGCCGTTAGGGGTATGAAAAACACACCTTTAACTGCTGATTTACTATCAGCCATAGGCGTCTGTTAGCTGTCGCTCCTTCTAAGGATTGCCTGCGAAATCAGAGATTTCAGCCTTACCGTCAGCCGTAGCCATCTGAAGGCTTTGTCGTCCTAACGGTCACCCGCACCTTTCTAGTTGTCCTGGCAGGGCTGCGTTTGCGAAATCAAAGATTTCGGACTTACCGTCATTTTCCTTTTGCGTTTTTAACGGGCTTTGTATCTTAATGAATTGAACACGCCCTAAGAGCTGTGCAAAAAAGACAGCCTTCCCTTGAGTCTTTAGTGACTCAGCGGTCAGGCTCCTATTTTTGCTTTGCTCTTTTCACGGGCTTTGTATCTTAATTATGGAGGTAAGATGGTTTTTCGTATAGCACAGGTTATAGTTGATGTCCCTTTAATGCAGACTGATAAGCCCTTTTCCTATGCCATTCCTGAAGAACTGGAAGAAGATCTTACTGTAGGGACACGTGTCCATGTGCCGTTTGGGCGCAGCGACAGGCTTTTACAAGGTTTTGTTGTGGGGATAGAGGAAACAGCTGAAGATTTAAAGGTAAAAAATATTGCTGAAGTCCTAGATTTTGAGCCGGTTTTAAATGGGGAGCAGCTCCTGCTTGCTGATCAAATGCGTAAAAGTGTTTTTTCCTTTAAGATTTCAATCTTAAAAGCGATGCTGCCTGGACTTTTGAATTCACAATATGATAAGCGTCTGCGTCCGACTGCTTCTCTGGCTGCTCAGGAAAAGAAGGAGATTTTTGCTGATAAAGATACATTGCTGTTTTCTCAGCTTGATCAAAAAGGGCAGAAACAAGTCGGCCGTCTCGTTAAGGCAGGGAAAATTACAGTCGATTATCTGGCTAAAGACAGAAAAAGCGTCAAAACAGAGAAGTATTACCATGTTAACCGGTCTAAATTAGCCTCTCATACTGTTTCAAACCGGGCTAAGAAGAGGCAGGCGCTAAAAGACTATTTGTTGGCTAATTATGAGGACGGCCGGCTGACTGACTTATATCAGTATTTTTCAAGGGAGGTCTGCAAATTTTTTATAAATGAGGAATTAATAACGATTTTTGAGCGTGAACTGAGCCGATCTGCTGCTTATTTTACTGATGTGCAGCAGCAAGATTTTCTCACTTTAAATTCCGAACAAAATCGTGTGGTAACTGAAGTATGTGAACAAATCGGGCAGAGTTCCCAGCCTTTTTTGCTTGAAGGAGTTACCGGTTCCGGGAAGACAGAAGTTTATCTGCATATTATTGATTACGTTTTAAAATTGGGAAAGACAGCCATAGTCTTAGTTCCGGAAATTTCTTTAACACCTCAGATGACCAACCGCTTTATTGCCCGTTTCGGGGAACAGGTTGCCATAATGCATTCAGGGCTGTCAGATGGTGAGAGGTTTGACGAATGGCGCAAGATTAAATCAGGCGAAGCCAAGGTTGTAGTCGGAGCGCGTTCGGCTGTCTTTGCCCCGCTTGAAAATATCGGGGCGATTATTATTGACGAGGAGCATGAAGCGAGCTATAAACAAGAAAGCAATCCACGTTATCACGCCCGTGATGTGGCTTTGCTGCGTGCGCAAAACCATCAGGCTGTTCTTCTTTTGGGATCAGCAACACCAAGTATTGAAAGCAGAGCTAGAGCCGGCAAGAAGGTTTACCACTTTTTACAGTTAACTAAACGGGCTAATCCTAAGGCTGAAATTCCTAATGTACAGGTTGTAGATTTCCGTGACTATGTCGGCCAGCAGGAGGTCAGCAATTTTACTCCTCTTCTTTTGGATAAAATAAAAGAACGTTTAAGCCGAAAAGAGCAAACTGTTTTGATGCTCAACCGCCGCGGTTATTCTAGTTTTATTATGTGCCGTGACTGTAGTTTTGTTGACGAATGTCCCAACTGTGACATCTCTTTGACCCTGCATATGGATACAAAGACAATGAACTGCCATTACTGCGGTTTTACAAAGGCGATCCCGCATCGCTGTCCTAACTGCGGTAGCCAGAGTATTCGCTACTATGGCACAGGAACCCAAAAAGCATATAATGAACTGACAGAGGTTTTGCCTGAAGCGCGTATTTTGCGTATGGATGTTGATACAACGCGCAAAAAAGGAGCCCATGAAAAAATTCTTCAGGCATTTGGACAGCATAAAGCTGATATTTTGCTGGGCACTCAAATGATTGCAAAAGGGCTTGATTTTCCTAATGTTACCTTGGTTGGTGTTCTAAATGCTGATACGTCGCTTAATTTACCTGATTTCAGAGCTTCCGAACGAACTTTTCAGCTATTAACTCAAGTGGCTGGCCGGGCCGGCCGGGCAGAAAAAAAAGGAGAAGTTTTGATTCAGACCTATAATCCTAAACATTATGCTATTCAGATGGCGCAAAAGCAAGATTACGAAGCTTTTTACCGCTATGAAATGACTATTCGCCGCCAACTGGGTTATCCTCCTTACTATTACACAGTGGGTTTAACACTTTCGCATAAAATGGAAGAAGTCGTCATTGAAAAAGCTTATAATGTTTTACAGCTGTTAAAGAACCAATTAAGTCAGCAGGTGAAGATTCTGGGGCCAACTCCAAAACCGATTGCCAGAACACATCGCCTATATCACTACCAAATTTTGGTTAAATACCGGTTTGAGGAACAGCTGGAGGCTGTTTTGAATCAGATTCTTGACCTCGCTCAAGACCGTCAGAATAAAGATCTGCGAATAACTATTGACCATGAACCGCAGAATTTTATGTGAGACCTGCATTTGATGAGAATTGCAAGCTGCTGTGATATAATGAAAAAAAGAGTATGATGAGGTAAGCATTAGCATGACAAAGATTATTTTTATGGGGACTCCCGCTTTTTCCGCAACTATTCTGCAGGGACTTTTAGATTCTGAATCCTATGATATTTTAGCGGTTGCCACTCAGCCTGATCGAGCTGTGGGGCGGCGAAAAAAAATCGAAGCCTCTGCGGTCAAGCATTTAGCTTTAGAGCACGATTTACCAGTCTTTCAGCCGGAAAAACTGTCAGGGTCAAAAGAATTAGCTGAACTGCTGGAATTAGGTGCTGATGGAATCGTGACCGCAGCTTTCGGTCAGTTTCTGCCCAGCAAACTGCTTGAAGGAGTTGATTTTGCTGTTAATGTTCATGCTTCTCTGCTCCCTAAATACCGCGGTGGCGCTCCGATTCATTACGCTTTGATTAATGGCGAGAAGGAGACAGGTGTAACGATTATGGAAATGGTAAAGGAGATGGATGCGGGGGATATCATTACCAACGCTTCGCTCCCTATTTCGGATGATGATAATGTTGGAACACTTTTTGATAAGCTGGCTGTTTTGGGACGTGACCTGCTTCTAAAGACTTTGCCGGCTTATCTTTCCGGAGATCTTAAGCCTCAGCCTCAAGATAATGATAAGGTTAGTTTCTCACCTAATCTCAGTCCGGAAGAGGAGCGGATTGACTGGCAGCAGTCGGCCAGGTCGGTATTTAATCAGGTTCGCGGTATGTATCCTTGGCCGATATCACACACTTTTCTGGCGGGACAGCGTATTAAGCTGCACGAAGTTTCTCTAGCGTCTGGTCAAGGACAGCCGGGACAGGTTATTGAAAAGAGCAAGAAAAAATTGATTGTCGCAGCCGGACAGGGAGCTGTTTCGCTTGAAACTGTTCAGCCGGCAGGCAAGCCGAAAATGCCTATCGCCGATTTTTTAAATGGCGTCGGCCGAACAGTTGAGGCAGGTGACTTTTTTGATTAAAAACAGCTGGCAAAAATCAGCGCGCGGTGCAGCTTTGCTGATTTTGGAAAAAATCTTTAAAGAGCAAGCCTATTCCAATATTGTTCTTAGCCGCTATCTCAAACAATCCTCCTTGACAAGTCAGGACAAAAGTCTGGTTACCGAACTTGTTTACGGTACAGTGGCGCGAAAGATTACTTTAGAATGGTATCTATCGCATTTTATTCAAGACCGGACAAAATTGGAAGAATGGCTTTATTATCTTTTACTGCTGAGTCTGTATCAGCTTTTGTATTTGGATAATATTCCTAATCATGCAGTAGTCAATGAAGCTGTTGCACTGGCCAAAAAACGCAGCCGACAAAGAGGAGCAGAGAAATTGGTCAATGCTGTTTTACGCCGTGTGACTGAAGGGAACCTGCCTGATATAAGCAGTATAAAACGAAAAAATAAATATTATTCGGTGAAATATTCCCTGCCAGTTTGGCTGGTCAGAAAATTGACAGAACAGTACGGTGAAAAACGGGGGCTGGATATAATGGCGAGCCTTCTTGTTCGCAGCAAAGCCAGTATCCGCCTTGTCAATCCGCAAAAAAAATCGGAAATTATGGCTGCAACAGCTGCCCTTAACTCGCAGATCTCTCCAGTTGGTCTGGTCAAGTCGTCGGGGCGTTTTGCTGAGACGGCTTATTTTTCTCACGGCGATATTACCATCCAGGATGAATCAAGCCAGTTAGTCACACCTATTATGAACATTCAAGGTGATGAAACGATTTTGGATGCTTGTAGTGCTCCGGGCGGTAAAGCTGCCCATATGGCTTCCTATTTGACAAGCGGGCATATAGAAGCACTGGATTTGTATGATCATAAGTTAAAACTGATTATTGACAACGCCAAGCGTTTACATGTGTCTGACCGGATTTCTGTACGAAAATTGGATGCCAGAAAAGTTCATGACTATTTTGGCAAAGACCGTTTTGATAAAATTTTAGTCGATGCCCCCTGTTCAGGAATCGGCTTGATTCGGCGCAAGCCTGACATTAAGTACAATAAAGAACTGCAGAATCTTGCAGCCTTGCAAAAAATTCAGCTGCAAATATTGGAAAGCGTTTGTCAAACAATACGAAAAGGTGGTATAATAACCTATAGCACTTGTACGATTTTTGCAGAAGAAAATTTCCAAGTTATTAAAACCTTTTTGGAAAAGCATTCTGATTTTGAACAAGTACCATTAAATCATAAGCAAAAAGATATTGTTAAAGATGGCTGTATTATCATTACACCTGAGCAGTATCATACAGACGGCTTTTTTATCAGCCAAGTCAAACGTATCTCGTAATATCTAGGAGGAAACTGACAAGGTCAGAAAAGGATTATGAAAATTTCACTTTTAACAGATATTGGGCAGAGACGCTCAAATAATCAAGATTTTATCAATAAGTTTGATAACAAAAAAGGTATTTCTCTTATCGTTTTGGCTGATGGCATGGGAGGACATCGTGCAGGTAATATAGCCAGTGAGATGACTGTTACAGACCTTGGTCGTGAGTGGGTTGGGACAGAATTAACAGACCCCGAACAGATACGTCAATGGCTGTCTGCT
Organism: Streptococcus huangxiaojuni; assembly: GCF_040930515.1. NCBI lineage: Bacteria > Bacillati > Bacillota > Bacilli > Lactobacillales > Streptococcaceae > Streptococcus > Streptococcus huangxiaojuni. Next base: position 12,550 of record NZ_JBFQEG010000021.1, on the reverse strand, counting down.
ACACTTGAGGCTGAAAATCAGAAAATATTCGGCCTTGGTCAGACAGAGGATTATAAAGGAATGGGGACAACGGTAGAAGCCTTGGTTTTAATAGGCAGTCATGTTATCTACGCCCATGTTGGTGATTCGCGAATCGGACATGTTCGACAAGGAACCTATCAGTTATTGACCAGCGACCATTCATTGGTTAATGAACTGGTTAAGGCCGGTCAGCTGACCGAAGAAGAAGCGGCCTCTCATCCGCAAAAAAACATTATTACTCAGTCAATTGGTCAGGCTAACCCAGTTGAACCTGAACTGGGAGAGATATGGCTGGAAACTGGCGATTATTTGGTTATCAACAGTGATGGGCTGACAAATATGGTGACAAACGAAGAAATTGTTGCGACTTTAAATAAAGATATTCCCCTTGATGATCAAAATAAGGAGTTGGTAGAGCTTGCTAATAATAGAGGAGGTTTGGATAATATTACCATTGCTTTAGTTCACGTCGAAAGTGAGGGAGAATAATGATTCAGATTGGCAAATTGTTCGCTGGTCGTTATCGTATTTTGAAATCCATTGGACGGGGCGGGATGGCAGATGTTTATTTAGCCAATGACTTGATTTTAGATAATGAAGAAGTTGCTATAAAAGTACTGAGGACAAATTATCAGACGGATCAGGTTGCTGTAACGCGTTTCCAGAGAGAAGCGCGAGCTATGGCTGAATTGAATCATCCTAATATTGTTGCAATTCGCGATATTGGTGAAGAAGACGGCCAGCAATTTTTAGTAATGGAATATGTTGAAGGGTCCGACCTAAAAAAATATATCCAAGAGCACGCTCCTTTATCAAATAATGAAGTTGTCAGGATTATGGAAGAAGTGCTTTCTGCCATGACACTGGCCCATCAGCAGGGGATTGTTCACCGGGATCTTAAACCCCAAAATATTTTACTGACCAAAAACGGAACCGTAAAAGTCACTGATTTTGGAATCGCCGTTGCCTTTGCTGAAACGAGTTTGACGCAGACCAACTCAATGCTTGGGAGTGTGCATTACTTGTCGCCTGAACAAGCCCGCGGTTCTAAAGCCACGGTTCAAAGTGACATCTATGCTATGGGAATTATGCTCTTTGAAATGTTAACAGGCCATATTCCTTATGATGGGGACAGCGCTGTTACCATTGCACTGCAGCATTTCCAAAAACCGCTTCCGTCAATTATAGGACTGAATAAAAATGTTCCCCAGGCTCTTGAAAATGTCGTTATTAAGGCTACTGCTAAACGGTTGAGTGATCGTTATTCTTCAACTTTTGAGATGAGCCGGGACCTAATGACAGCTCTCAGTTATAATCGCAGCCGTGAACCCAAGTTAGTTTTTAACGACCACGAAAATACGAAGACCTTACCTAAAGTGGTTCCGGAACCTTCTGCTGTAACTGCAGAAGCAGATGAAAAAGAAAGCAGCGCTGTTCAAAATGCGAGTACAGCAGCAGATACTAAAGGGAGCAGTCCTAAAAAAAAGAAGAAAGCGAAAAAGCAGAAACGACTTCTTGGAACAGTGGCAAAAATTGCCTTTGCTGTTTTTGCTGTTGCTTTGGCCTGGCTGGCCTTTGTTATTCTGCGCAATCCGTCTACAGTAAGTGTTCCTGATGTGACCGGTTCAACATTGGCTGCTGCCAAGAAGACAATTGAAAATTCAGGCCTGGAGGTAGGCGATGTTCATAAGATAGAAAGTACAACTGTGGACAGCGGCAAGGTTGTTCGGACAGATCCAGCTGCCGGTTCATCAAAGAAGGAAGGAACGCGTGTTGATATTTATGTGTCGACCGGCAATTCGGCCTTTACAATGGAAGATTATACCGGCCAGAATTATAAGGAGGCTATGGCCAGTCTGACAGAGAACTATGGCGTATCGTCATCGCAGATTGAAATCAAGGAGGTTGCGGCAGGCGACTATTATGATGATGATACGATAGTCAGCCAGACCCCAGCGGCCGGTGAGACCTTCAATACTGCCGGTGATGATAAGATTAGGTTTGAAGTGGCCAGCAGCAATACTGTAACGATGCCTGATTTAACTGACTATACCTATGGCGATGCTCTTGATATGCTGACAGGTTTGGGTATTTCGACTTCACGCATTAAGACATATACTAATGATTATACCGAAATTACCTCTCCATCACTTACAGCTGTCATCAGCAGCCAGAGTCCGGAGGCCGGCTATGAAATTGTCCTCTCCGGAAATGATGACATTATCCTCTATCTATATTCTTCTCAAAGCGGGGATTATTCAGAAAGATCCTCTTCATCTTCAGATGGTTCGTCTTCAAGCAGTGATTCATCCGAAGAAGGACCGGAAGAAAGTTCAGATGGTTCGTCTTCAAGTTCAGATGATTCTTCATCTGAATCATCTGATTAGTAAAAGACAAGAAAAGTTCCGTTTATTCTAAATAAACGGAGCTTTTTCTTGATAATAACAGGTGAAAATTTAGCTATAATTTGGTAAAATGGCAGGAGTAAGGAGAGAGGATGAGAAAGTTTCAGTTTTTTCTGCTTGTCGAAGCGGTCTTGCTGGCCATGGGCTTAGTGACTATTCTGGCAGACAATTGGTCCAGTTTTATTTTAATTTTAGCTATCGTTTTAATGGCACTGCGTTTCTATAATCAGGACAGCCGCAATAATTTTTTACTGACGGTCAGCCTTTTGCTCTTGTTTTTAATATTCATGCTGAACCCCTATATTATTTTAGCTATTGTATTTGGGGTTGTTTATGTGATTATTAACCATTTTTCACAAGTAAAAAAGAAAAATCGTTACGCTTTGATACAGTTTCAAAAAGAAACGCTGACTGCAAAACCCAGCAGAAATCAATGGATAGGGGCGGCCGAACATACCAGTCCGGATACTTATGCTTTTGATGATTTGAATATTATCCGTGTCAGCGGGAGTGATTTAATCGATTTGACAGATGTCATTGTGACAGGGAAAGATAATGTTATTGTTATCCGTAAAGTATTTGGACCGACTAAAATTCTTGTCCCGATTGATGTTTCAGTCAGGCTGGATGTCAGCTCTATTTACGGCAGTGTGCGTCTCTTTGATTTTGCAGAATACGATTTGCGCAATGAGACGATTAAACTCTGTCAGCCTGAGGAGCAGAGGAGCTTAAAAACAGTCAAAATTATTGTCTCCAGCTTAGCAGGCGATGTTGAGGTGGTGAGACAATGAAAAAATATTATTATTTTCTTGTTCTACTGTATTCCAGTGTTATCATTATTTCTATTATTTTTGTTCTGCTTCGCAGCTTAAATTTGCAGCTAAGTTCTCTGTTGACAGATATCTGGGTTATTGAGCAATTTCTCTTCTCAGTAGTTTTCCTCATTTTATCTGTTACCATTCTCCTTTTGTTCCTATGGCTTGTTCTAGACGAAAACAGCAAAAGAAGTATTAACCAAAATTTACGTCATATATTAAATAACAAGGCAGTCAAGGTAGATGGCAGCACAGAAATCAACAGCAACTTGCTGCGCCTGTCCAAAAAGATGGAGCACTTAACAACAAGTCTGCAAAATACGGAAAATGCCCGTATTTTAAATAGTCAGGAAATTATTAAACAAGAAAGAAAGCGGATTGCCCGTGATTTACATGATACGGTCAGTCAGGAACTGTTTGCATCGTCTATGATTTTATCCGGCCTGTCTCAAAATACAGAACAGCTGGCTCCGGATCAGCTGCATCTCCAGCTGGAAGCTGTCGAAGAAATGCTGCAGAATGCTCAAAATGATTTGCGGATTTTATTATTGCATCTGCGGCCGACGGAATTAGAAAATAAGTCTTTGTCTGAAGGGTTGGATATGATTCTGAAAGAGCTGACAGATAAGAGTGACATTGAGGTGTTTTATCATAAAAACATTGGAAAGCTTCCTAAGACAATGGAAGAGCATATTTTTAGAATTGTTCAGGAATTTATCAGCAACACTCTAAAGCATGCTCAGGCCAGCCGTCTGGAAATTTACCTGTTTCAGACAGACGCTGAGCTGCAGCTGAAAATGGTTGATGACGGTATTGGGTTTGATACAGATGAAGCTAGAGATTTGAGCTATGGATTAAAGAATATTGAAGACCGGGTTGATGATCTGGCAGGAACCATTAAAACGCTTAGTGAAAAAAATAAGGGAGTCTCAATGGATATCCGCTTACCCCTAATAAAATAAGGGGGGCAGTGCTAGATGGTGATAAGAAGTTTCTCCCTTAACATCGTTCTAGGCAGCAGTTAATGGCTAAACACCGCAGGAAGCGAACCAGCCAAGCTAGCTGCTATCGGTACTATCTCTGCTAAAACTGTCTGAAAGCTTTGTCGCCTTAACAGTCGACTGCACCCTTCTAGTCGTCTTGGCAGGGGTGCGCAGACGAAATCGAAGATTTCTGGCTTACCGCCTTTTTGCGGTGTTCTTTTCACGCCCTTTGTATCTTGGTGAATTGAACACGGGCTAAGCTCTGTGCAAAAAAGAGACGCAGTCGTAGGAAGTGTATGCTGACGTACGAATGTGGCTACTCTGTAAGTGCAGCCCTCCCTTGAGTCTTTGGTAACTCGGCAGTCAGGCTCCTATTTTTGCTGTGAGCTTGAACGGCCCTTTGTATCTTGTTGGAACTGAACACGGCCTAAAATCCTAGTGAAAAAGATGGCTGTCGTCGTGATGCCAGCATCACTTGCCATCCCCTATTTTCATACGGATTTTTAAACGGCCTTTGTATCTTGTTGGAACTGAACACGGCCTAAAATCCTAGTGAAAAAGAGATGCGCAAACGAAATCATAGGTTTCTGGCTTACCGCCAGCCGTAAACGACTGAAAGCTTTGTCGCCTTAACAGTCGACCGCACCTTTCTAGTCGTTCTGGCAGGGGTGCGTCTGCGAAATCACAGATTTCGGACTTACCGCCATTTTCATACGGATTTTTAAACGGCCCTTTGTATCTTGTGAATTGAACACGGGCTAAACGCTGCGGGAAAAAGATGTCCTGACTTAGAATCTGGCGATTCGTCAGTCAGTCCCCTATTTTCCTTTTGCGTTTTATACGCCCTTTGTATCTTGTTTAAAGGAGTTGTATATGAAAACAATCCGGGTCATTTTGGTAGATGATCATGAGATGGTGCGTTTAGGTTTAAAGAGTTTTTTAAATTTGCAGGCGGACGTAGAAGTCGTCGGTGAGGCTTCTAATGGCCGTGATGGGATTGATATGGCTTTAGAACTTAAGCCTGATGTTGTGGTTATGGATTTGGTTATGCCGGAAATGGATGGTGTAACAGCAACTTTAGCCTTACTAAAAGAATGGGAAGAAGCTAAAATTTTGGTTTTAACTTCTTATTTGGATAATGAGAAAATTTACCCGGTCATCGAAGCCGGAGCAAAAGGTTATATGCTGAAAACGTCCAGTGCAGCTGAAATTTTAAATGCTATTAAAAAAGTTGCTCAGGGGCAGTTGGCTATCGAAACAGAAGTCGATAAAAAAATCAAGGCGCATAATCAAAACCCTGATTTGCATGAAGATTTGACTGCCAGAGAACATGATATTCTAAAATTACTTGCTAAAGGCTATGATAATCAAACGATTGCCAATGAACTTTTTATTTCTTTGAAGACAGTTAAAACTCATGTTTCTAATATTCTGGCTAAGTTAGAGGTTGATGATCGTACCCAAGCAGTTGTTTACGCTTTCAAGCATCACTTGGTCCCCCAAGATGAGGAATAAGTGTTATAATAGAGTAAGACTTTGCTTAGAAGGGGTAGGTTATGGATATAAGAACCAAGGATAAGGCTGAAAAAATTAAGATTGTATTTTTTGATATTGATGATACGCTGCGTGTCAAAGACACAGGATATATGCCCGATTCCATTAAAACTGTTTTTAAAAGTTTGAAGCAGCAGGGGATTTTGACTGGGATTGCTTCAGGCAGAGCCAGTTATGGGGTTGTTCCTGAAATTCGCGATCTTAATCCTGATTATTTTGTCACCATCAACGGAACTTATGTCAGTGACAAGAACGGACAGGAAATTGTGAATGACCCTATTGCTCCTGATGTTGCCAAAAAATATGTAGACTGGGCTAAAGAGATTGGAATAGCTTATGGTTTTGCTGGTAAAGATAAGCCGGCTGTATCAGAACGAGCTAAGCTGGTAGACGATGCGCTAGTGCCAGTTTATGGTGAATGTGATGTCGATCCGGATTTTCACTTAAAGCATGACGTTTATCATATGTGGACTTTCGAAGACGTAGGGGACAGTCTTCAGCCTCCTAAAGAATTGGCTAAGGACGTACGCTTTGTTCGTTGGCATCCCAATTCATCAGATGTCATCAAAAATGGTGTATCTAAAGCTTCCGGAGTTGCTCATGTCCTTGAAAAAGAAAATTTGCTGCCGGAAAATCTGCTCTACTTTGGAGATGGTCCAAACGACATGGAAATGTTCGATTACGCCGGCCTAAAAGTGGCTATGGGCAACAGTGTCCCGGAACTCAAGGAAAAAGCAGACTTCGTCACCGCAACAGTGGAGGAAGATGGGATTTTACATGCCTTGGAGGAATTAAATTTGGTTGATAAAACACCTCTCTTTCCTCAGTTGAACCTAACAGCCTTTTCTGGCTCTGAAGCAACTATTAAAACCAGTATGGGAGATATGACAGTTAAACTTTTTCCTGATGAGGCACCAAAGGCTGTCGCTAACTTTTTGGGTCTAGCTAAAGAAGGTTATTATGATGATGTCATTTTTCACCGCATTATCCCGGATTTTATGATTCAGGGAGGGGATCCGACCGGTACCGGCAGAGGCGGACAGTCCATCTACGGAGAAAGTTTTGCAGATGAATTTTCAGAAAAACTCTATAATCTGCGCGGGGCCCTGTCCATGGCAAATGCCGGTCCGAATACAAACGGCAGCCAATTCTTCATTGTTCAAAATAGCGAACTTCCTTACAGTGCACAGGAACTTTCACAGGGAGGCTGGCCGCAGACTATTGCAAAGACCTATGCTGACAAGGGGGGAGCGCCTCATCTTGACCGGCGTCATACGGTTTTTGGTCAGCTGGCGGATTACGAGTCCTATCAAGTCCTAGATGCTATCGCAGCTGTTGAGACAGATGCCATGGATAAACCGTTTGCAGATGTTATCATTAAAACGATTGAGGTCAAAGACTGATGAAAATTGGTGAAAAGCATAGAGGAAAGATTACAAACATTAAGCCCTACGGTGCTTTTGTGGAACTTGATAATGGCACAGTCGGGCTCATTCATATATCTGAAATCAAGACAGGCTACATTGATAATATTTACCATATACTGACCGTCGGACAAGAAGTGCTGACTCAAGTTGTTGATTATGATGAATACAGTCACAAAGTCAGTCTGTCTCTTCGGACCTTAGAGGAAGACAGGCATCGCTTTTCCCACCGCCATCGCTTTTCTAACAGCCGGTATAAGATTGGTTTTAAACCTTTGGCAGAAGCTCTGCCGGTCTGGATTGAAGAAGCGGTTCATTATCTAAAACAAGACAGTTACTAAGCGACGTTTTTTGATGAGCATAGTAAGTAAAGCGTAAAGAAAGATACAAAGTCTGCTGGTTTTGTTGCTTATATTTGGGGAAAGTCTCTCTAATCAAATAATTTCAGCTGACTGCAGACACTTCATAAGATGAGCGAGTCCAGGAATCGATTATCGGAATTCAAACAAAAAAGCTTCAGTTCCTATACAGGACTGAAGCCTTTTTGTTTTAAGTTAATCATCTACTTAAACAATTCCAGTTTAAGCATCAAAATCATACAAAGCAGTTGAAAGATAGCGTTCACCGTTATCCGGCAGCAGTGCCAATACGCTTTTTCCTTTGCCCAGCTCTTTGGCTTTTTCAATTGCTGCATAAAGAGCAGCTCCAGATGAAATTCCTGCTAAGAATCCTTCCTGTCCGCCAATAGCCCGCCCTGTTGCAATGGCATCATCAGATGTGACACGAATAATACCGTCATATGCTGCAGTATCCAAAGTATCAGGAATAAACCCGGCAGAAATTCCTTGAATTTTATGCGGTCCAGGTTTCTCACCCGAAAGAATTGCGGATTCATCTGCTTCAACAGCAAAAATTTGTATCTTTGGGTTAGCTTTTTTTAAAACGTGAGAAACCCCTGTTATGGTACCGCCTGTTCCAACTCCGGCGATAAAGGCATCGAGTCCGGTATCACCAAAGGCATCAAGAATCTCCTGCCCCGTTGTCTTTTCATGAATTTTGGGATTAGCCGGATTACTGAACTGCATCGGCAGCCAGCCATTTCTTTCTTCAACAAGATCTTTAGCTTTTTGAATAGCCCCTTTCATCCCTTCACTGCCTGCTGTTAAAACTAATTCAGCACCGTAAGCCTGAATGAGTTTTCGGCGCTCAAGACTCATTGTTTCAGGCATGACAATGACAACCTTATATCCCTTGGCACTGCCAACCCAGGCCAAACCGATTCCTGTATTACCGCTGGTCGGTTCAATAATAGTGTCTCCCGGCTTAATAAGGCCGCGGTTTTCTGCATCTTCAATCATTGCAAGAGCGATACGGTCTTTTAATGAAGAACCAGGGTTAAAAGCTTCTAATTTTACATAGACAGCTGCTGCTTCCTCAGGAACAGACCTGTTTAATTTAACAATAGGCGTTTTTCCGACTAAGTCGGTAATAGAATTATAAATTTCAGTCATTATTTTACCTCAAAATTATTGTATGGTGCTAACAGTATAATAGGATTTGAGGACTTTGTAAAATACATTTTTCTTATCACTGCGATAGGGAAACCATATCGCTAAACAGTACAGCAAGGTAATTTAGGGGCATAGGTAACTTTTAGCTGTTCTTCTGTCAGCATGCCGGACAAAGCTCTGATACGAAAATCTCTTTTCTCATTAGGACTGTGAGGCATCATTCGCTTAAGCCGGAATTAAACGGAAGCTCTAACAATCTTCTGCCGATTTTTTGATAAGAAAACTGCCCACTGTAAAAATCTGTTAGACGGGATAAGACCCGGTTAAGATTTTCTGACTCAAGATAAATATGTGTTTTGACACTGTCAAGAAATTCGGTTTCAGCCTCCTGCAAACCTTCTTGCTGTAAAAAATTAGCCCAGATTTGATACTGGGAATAGGTCAGCGAGATTTCAAGTCCTTCCAGCTCCTTTACTTCTACTAAACCAACAGCTGAAAGTGCTTTAGCAACAGCACCGGAATAAGCTCGGATCAATCCGCCGGTTCCTAGCTTGGTGCCGCCAAAATAGCGGGTCACAACAGCGACAAGGTTAGTCAGCTCTTGTTTTTCCAGAACTGACAACATAGGAAGTCCTGCTGTGCCGCTCGGTTCGCCATCATCACTGGAACGTTTAATTTGTGATTGATTGCCAATAATCATTGCTGAACAAGAATGGTTGGCTTTATAGTGCTCTTTTTTTATTTGTGCGATAAAATCTCTGGCTTCTTGTTCATCTGTAATCCGTTTAAGATAGCAGATAAAACGCGATTTCTTAATCTCTTCTTCACTTTTTCCATCTGCTTTGATTGTCTTATAAGTCATAAGAAAATTTTACAAAAAAAATTGTCATTTAGCAAAATTTTGCGAATAAGAAAGTATATGGATGATTTAGATAATTTCTATGGCCGTCAATTTACTGAGGGTCAGCTGCCTGCAGAAATTCAAAAGCAGGCTCAGACTTATCCTGCAGCTGTTAAAAAAGGAAATCATTGGTTTTGTGTGCGCTGTTCTGCTCGAATTCCCTTTGAAACGATTTTACCAAATGGTGCTTACTACTGCAGGGACTGCTTAGTTTTTGGCAGAATTTCGACCGACATGCAGCTGTATTTTTTCCCCCAGAAAAGCTTCCCTCCTGCTCATTCTCTGATTTGGTCGGGCAGGCTGACTTCCTATCAAAAGCAAGTATCTGACGCTTTGCTAGCCAGTCTGAAAAAAAGAGAAAGTGTTTTAATCCATGCGGTGACAGGAGCAGGCAAAACGGAAATGATATATAAAGCAGTCGCCTATATAATTGATCAAGGAGGGGCTGTCTGTATTGCCAGTCCTAGGATTGATGTCTGCATTGAACTATATAAGCGCTTTACTTCTGCATTTTCATGTTCAGTGACACTCTTACATGGCAGTTCTGAGCCTTACAGACGTTCTCCCTTGCTCATTGCGACAACCCACCAGCTGCTAAAATTTTATCAAGCATTTGACTTATTAATTGTTGATGAAGTCGATGCCTTTCCTTTTATAGGGAATTCTATGCTTTACTATGCGGTGAACAGATGCATACACAAAAAGGGATTGAAAATTTTTCTAACAGCAACTCCGACCGCAGCACTGGAAAGAAAGGTAAGAGAAGGAGAGATAAAAAAGCTGTATCTTGCTCGTCGTTTTCATGGCAGTCCGCTGGTTGTTCCCAAAACACAGTGGCTGGGGGACCTGTTGGCAAAGATGTCTAGAGGCAGACTGCCCCGAAAATTAATCGCAACAATAAAACGACAAAGACAAAGCGGATTTCCTTTGCTGCTGTTTTTTCCGATTATAGAACTGGGACAAGAATTAACAGCTATTTTGCGGCAATACTTTCCTAATGAAGCGATAGCTCATGTTTCCAGCCAATCAGAAGATCGTTTGAAATGTGTGGAGAATTTTCGCAGCGGAAAGATTCACATTCTTGTCTCAACAACTATTCTGGAACGCGGTGTTACATTTCCAAAGATTGATGTTTATGTACTGCTAGCTCATCACCGTCTATACACTAAAAGCAGTTTAGTCCAGCTGGCCGGACGTGTTGGCCGTTCGAAAGTCAGATCTTCCGGAGAACTAATCTTTTTTCATAGTGGTGTAACTAAAGCTATGCAAAAAGCGATTTCAGAGATTAAGGAAATGAATCAAAAAGGAGGTTTCTGATGTGCTGTCTGTTATGTCAAGGTACTATTGAACAAAAAGAGACATTTTTGGATATCATTTTTTTAAAAAACAGCGGTCATCTTATTTGTCCCTCCTGCTGGCAGTCTTTTGAAAAAATAGGCCTTGTGCATTGTCCGTCTTGTTTTAAAAATCAATGTGAAGAAAAGTGCAGTGACTGTCTGTATTGGGAAAGAAACGGTATCGCAGTTTGCCATAAGGCCCTTTTCATTTACAATCAAGCAATGAAAGATTATTTTAGCCGTTATAAATTTCAAGGCGACTATCTTTTAAGAAAGGTTTTTGCTTCAGAATTAAAGGCATGTCTGAACCGGTACAAACATTACAGTATTGTGCCGGTTCCTTTGAGCAAAGAGAGATATGAGAAAAGAAAATTTAATCAGGTTGAGGGGCTTTTGGAGGCGGCTAATATCGATTACATCAGCCTTCTCAGCCGTTCCGGCTCAGTACAACAGTCCAGCAGATCTAAAGAGGAAAGGCTTCATAAAAATTTAGGCTTTAAACTAAAAAAACGTAAGAAATATCCTGACAATGTCTTAATTGTAGATGACATTTATACAACAGGCGCGACTCTGCAGAGCTTAAAAAAACTTCTTTATGAAAATGGAATTAAAAATGTAAAAACCTTTTCCCTGGCCCGATAAAAACTTGCAAATTTTCATGAAAGCGGTATAATTAGATTAAAGAAAGCGCTTAAGCGCGAGAAAGAGGTATCTTATGATTAAATATAGTATTCGTGGTGAGAACATCGAAGTAACAGATGCTATCCGTAGCTATGTGGAATCTAAACTTGGAAAAATTGAAAAATACTTCCATGTTAATCAAGAACTAGACGCGCGTGTGAATCTTAAAGTTTATCGAGGCAAAATGTCAAAAGTTGAAGTAACTATCCCAATCGGCTCCATCACTCTCAGAGCAGAAGATGTGTCACAGGACATGTATGGCTCGATTGATCTGGTAGTTGATAAAATTGAGCGGCAAATCCGCAAAAATAAAACAAAAATTGCTAAAAAACATCGGGAAAAAGTTCCAGCAGGTCAGGTATTTACAAGTGAATTTGAAGCAGAGCCAGCTGAAGAAAACGGTACTTCAGCCAAAATAGTGCGGACTAAAAATGTCAGCCTTAAACCTATGGATATTGAAGAAGCTTTACTGCAAATGGATTTGCTGGGGCATGATTTCTTTATCTACACTGATGCCGATGATGGACAAACGAATGTACTTTATCGCAGAGAAGACGGCGGGCTAGGCCTTATTGAAGCAAAATAAAGAAGAGAAGAGGAAGGAAAAAGCGGGCTTTGAGATTACTTTAGCCCGCTTTTTAAGGATCACAACGCTATTTTTTGTGAATAGCTTTTCCCACTCTCTTCTCACCTCCTCTTAGTTCACTGACAGAAAAAATTGGCTTTACCCCCTTGACAATAGATGAGAAGAGATGCTATACTAATTGAGCTGTCAGAGAGAGTCTGAGGGGAAAAAAGGAAAAAGTCCTTGACAGCTCTCGTATGATTTGCTAGAATAAAGGAGTTGTCTCAAAGGAGGCAATGGTGACCTTTGAGAACTGAATAAGACCAAGACGTGCGGGTTAAGGAATTAACCTG
>NZ_JBFQEG010000020.1:0-37723 GCF_040930515.1 Streptococcus huangxiaojuni | reverse complement strand
AGCTAATTGAATAATCTCTAGTTTTTCCTCTACTGATTTTGGGCTTCTTGTAGACATACGAAAACTCCTCCTATAATTTCTAGTGAATTTTTGTTTTTTCACTGTCCACTATAGGGGGAGTATATCACAGTCCCTTCAATTGCTTTATTTTACATTAACGAATAGAGGATTCACATCGCTATCAAGAATGAGAAGCAATGTATTGATAAGCCTGAATCCCTGCTGTAGCACCATCTCCGACGGCAGTCGTAATCTGGCGCAAATCTTTTTGACGAACATCACCGACTGCGAAAATACCCGGACGGGCTGTCTGCATTTGCTCATCAGTAATAATCCAGCCCGCTTCATCTGTAATGCCGAGATCACTGACATAATCAGATACCGGGTCAAGCCCAACGTATACAAAAACGCCACCAAAGTCATGATTGCTGATCTGACCGGTTTTGACATTTTTAACATCAACAGAAGTTACCTTATTAGTATCACCTTTAATTTCTGTAACAACAGAATCCCAGATAAAGTTAATTTTGTCATCAGCAAAAGCCCGTTCCTGCAAAACTTTTTGAGCACGCAGTTCATCTCGCCGATGAATAATGGTAACGCTCTCTGCAAATCGAGTTAAAAACAGCCCTTCTTCAACCGCTGAATCTCCGCCGCCAATGACTAAAAGTTTTTGACCGCGGAAAAAAGCGCCATCGCAAACAGCACAGTAAGAGACGCCTCGGCTGCTATACTCCTCTTCACCTGCAACACCAACATGGCGGTGTTTAGCGCCGGTTGCAAGGACGACTGTCTTAGTTTGATAGCTCTCATCAGCCGTTTTTACAGTTTTATACTTCCCCTGATCCTCAATTGCAGTAACAATTCCATAAAGATTGTCGACTCCCAATTTCTCGAGCGGTTCGAACATTTTCATGGATAATTCCGGTCCGGAAATCAGGTCAAAACCAGGGTAGTTCTCAATATCAGATGTGTTGTTCATCTGCCCGCCGGGAGCCCCTTGTTCAAGAATCCCAACTTTTAAATTGCTTCGGGCAGCATAAAGTGCGGCAGCCATACCCGCAGGTCCCGAACCAATAACTAACGTATCGTACATAAGTTCTCCTTTACCAAGATACAAAGGCCGGTTAAAGCTCAAGCAAAAATAGGAAAACTGACGAAGAAATCCCAGTTCCTAGGAAGTTTTGCTCTCACAGAGCAGTCACACTCGTAATTCGCTCATACTTCATGCGACTGCGTTTCTTTTTTGCGAAGAGCTTAGGCCGTGTTCAATTCACCAAGATACAAAGCCCGTTAAGAACGCAAAAGGAAAATAGGGGACTGACTGACGAATCACCAGATTCTAAGTCAGGACATCTTTTTCCCGCAGCGTTTAGGCCGTGTTCAATTCACCAAGATACAAAGCCACAACAAAAATGGCGGTAAGTCAAGAAAAGCGAGACAGAAAGGTCAAGGTAAAAGTATTCTGTCCCACTTCTAGTCTCCGCAATTTTCAGTTCAGTCCTGATAATATCATCTTTTTCATTGTTCGCTCACATGGCTCATTTACGTTTTTCCTTCATTGTCCATTTCTTTATTGTATCAGCTGACAGCAGCTTTTGCAATTATTATGATTTTAAGATCAAAAGCACCGCCATGAAGGCAAAAGAAAGAATTGGGGCTGTCATTACTGACATCATCAGCACTTCATACAAAAAAGCCTGTCTCTCTTTAGCAGTTTGATCTAATTTCCGCCAAGCACGCCAGCTAATCCAACAGCAGCTGGCAAGCACAACCAAAATCATTGCCATAAATAAGCCCTGTATATAAAGACTGAAAATTTCTAATAACATATCTTAACTTTAACCTACCTTCTTGCCAGACTATATGTAACGATTATTTTACCACATATAAAAAGGAATGGGCAAGTACAGCCCCTCTTATTATAGCAAATCCTGAAATTAAATACACCCGTAGCGATGCCTGAAAAGGTAAAAATAAAAGAATCTCAGTTCTAGTCAGATGGGGTCCGGTAGCGCTGAAAGTTCTAATTAACAGGCTTTAATAAAAAACTGAACAAAGAGTCAAAATTTTCTACTCTTTGTTCAGCAGGGATCAGATATATGTTTTGGTATAGCTGGCAAAAAATTCCTTGGTCCGTTCCTCTTTTGGATGATTAAAGAGTTCATCAGGTGTTCCTTGCTCAAGGATATGCCCCTGTTCAAGGAACAGAACCTTATCAGCTACTTGATAGACAAAGTTCATATCATGGCTGACCAAAACCATTGTTTGTCCAGACTTAGCAGCATCGGCAATTGACTTTTCAACCTCACCTACCAGTTCCGGATCAAGTGCTGAAGTCGGTTCATCAAGCAAGAGAACATCCGGCTTCATCGCCAGAGCTCTGGCCAGTGCCACCCTCTGTTTCTGTCCACCTGATAAATGTCTGGGATAATGCTGCTGCCGATCTGACAGACCCACTTTAGCCAACTCTTCCTTAGCCAGTTTAGTGGCTTCTTCGTCAGACATCTTTTTTACAATTTTCAAACCCTCTTTGACATTGTCAAGAGCGGTCCGCCGCTCAAACAAATTAAACTGTTGGAAAACCATAGCCAGCTTACGGCGCAGTGTTAAGATTTCTTCCTTGCTGATTGTTGTAAAATCAACCTTAAAATCGTCAATGACAATACTGCCTGAATCAGGCTGCTCCAGATAATTCATGCTGCGCAGAAAGGTTGATTTCCCCGCTCCGGAAGCCCCCACAAGTGCAATTACTTCACCTCTTTGGATATCAAGACTGAGGTTGTCCAACACTTTCTGTCCAGAAAATGTTTTTGTCAGATTAGTGATTTTTATCATTAACGCACACCTCCTGCCACTTCATTCGTGATATTGTCCGGTGAATGAATTTCCATCCGTTTTTCCAGTAAACGTCCGGCTTGTTCAATCAAGATACTGATTATCCAATAAATCAGAGCAACCGAAATATAGCGTTCAAAATAGCGATAATCTGAGCCACCTAAAATCTGTGCCTGCGCAAACATTTCCACAATCCCAGCGTTAAATGCCAGCGAAGTTCCTTTTGTCAAGCCAATCAGCGTATTGATTAGAGTAGGTGTTGCGACCACTGCGGCATTGGGAATGATAACACGGCGGTAAACCTGAGACGCTGTCATCCCTAAACTTCTGGCAGCTTCAATCTCGCCTGTATTGACAGACTGAATTGCCGCACGAATCGTCTCACTCGTATAAGCCGCTTCATTAAAAGCAAAGGCCGTAATAGCAAAAACAGAAGCTGGGATATCATTAATGTTCCAATTGAAACCATACTTTTGGTTGAGAAATTTCAAAAAGAGCGGGAAACCATAAAAACTCAGCATAAGCTGCACCAAAATCGGCGTCCCCCGTAAAAAGCTGACAAAAAGCGCCTGAATAGGATAAAGAATTTTAACGCGGTTCAACTTCACTATGGCGAAAATCAAAGCCAAAATCAAACCAAAAACAGCCCCAGCCACAGTCAAACCCAATGTCACAGGGAGTCGTTCTAAAATATCGGGAATAGCGTCAAAAACAGCCCGCCAACTAAAAAGCCGGCCTTGGGGAATATGCTCAACTAGATTGTCATACCATGCCCATCCGGATGCTAAAATCAAAAAATTCATCTAAAGGTTCCTTTTATTTCTAGTTTATCCCTATTATTTTAGCACGCCCAGTGCCTCATGTAAAATAATTAAATTCTATCAAATTGATAAGAAAAATCTATCAACTGCATATGGATAGAAATTTAGAAAGCTATGTCATCAGTAAGCTGCTCAAAACAAAACTAAGCAAAGGATTAAGTTTTATACAATACAAAACTTAATCCTTTGCTTGAAATACTGTCAGACTTTTGAAGTGCCAATGCTATTTTCTCTTTTTAGCGGGCAATTATAAAGAGATACTATCTTAAAGGTCTGAGACATAGTCTCCGCCAAAGTACTTTTTGCTGAGCTTGGTAAGCGTTCCGTCTTTTTTGAGCTCAGCCAGACGTTTATTGACATACTGCTGCAACTTTTCGCCTTCCTCATCTTTAGGGAAAAGCAAGTACTCTAAGCCGTCCGTTTCACCGCCTATTTCTTCCTCAATCTGACTGACTTTTAAATCCAGCCCCTGATCATCTACGATATAAGCTGATGAAATAGCATCATAAAGAATAAAATCAATCTTCCCATTTTCAATATGCTGCAGGCGGGTGGTGATACCTGTCGTCCCAGATACATAATTGATGTCAATTGCTTTCTTGTCCGGATTAGCACTATTCCAGTTTTCAAGCACTTGAGCATAATTAGAACCGGATAAAACTTCAGTTGACTTGCCAGACAAGTCTTCCAAACGTTTAAAACTTTTCCCTTTAGCGCTGGTTACAGCATAATTTGACTTAGAAATAGGATCTGAAAACAGATATTTCTCCGCCCGTTCCTCGTTGTAATTAAAATCATTGGCTGCCATTTGGTATTTGCCGGCATCAAGCCCAGTCAGGATACTGTCAAAGGGAATTGTCTGAAATTTAAGCTTGTACTGTTTAGAATCTTTAAAAATAGCTTTAACGACATCAATATCATAGCCCTTAAATTTATCATCACTTTTATAAGTGAATGGAGCCGTATCCGAATCGGTCGCCACCGTAATCGTTGTCTTACCGGCTGCATCAGCCTTATGCGGTACTAAAACTAAACCAGCTAAAATCACCCCCAGCAGAACTCGTTTTATCCATTTTTTCATATCAATCTCCTTTTATTAAGATACAAAGCCCGTCAAAAGAGCAAAGCAAAAATGGCGGTAAGTCCGAAATCTCTGATTTCGCAGACGCACCCCTGCTAGGACAGCTAGAAGGGGGCGGAGCGGTCAATACAACCAACCTCAGACTAGGTGATCCCACACTCTCCAATTTCCAAATTTGGGCTGCCGTATGGTGCTCCAGCTCTTAGAGCATTATTTTCTGTCATTCCCAGTCTACCGCGCTTTTTAACCTTTGTCTAATAGGAATTTTCTATCAAATCATAAAGAAAACTTATCATGTCTCCAAGAAAAGACAAACAAGGCCTTTTATAATGACAACAATTCGAATAATTTTGCCGGATCCAACCTTTGTAAGAAAGGCAAATGGTCCGACAGCTCCCTATCAGACCTAGACAAACAGCTGCTAAAAATACCAGTCAGACTTAACTTCCACTGAAGACTTTCTCTAAATTAAAAAGCTGTTTGATTTGACCAAACAGCTTACTCATTAGATTTTTATGCCATTAAAGAGAGACAGATTTACTTGACTTTTGGCTATGAAAAAAACCTAGGCCGAACGCTGAATGCCTTCAGTTGATTGGGCAAAAAGACTGCCATCTTTGATATGTTTAGAAATCTCCTTGCTGACAGAAAATACTTCCCTAATGGCTTATCAATATCACTTTGTTACAATTCTGCAACTTGATAAAGTTCCAGCTCAGCAGCTGTCTCAGAACCAAACATGTTAATCATAATTTTGACCTTGTTGTTTTCAATTTCAACTACACGGCCTTCCTGCCCCATGAAGGCACCGTCGATAATTTGCACGACATCACCCGGCTTGATATTGGTATCGATCACATCTACAGTCTGTCCCATAGAAATCAGGATAGAGCGAATTTCTTCTTCCAAAAGCGGAGTGGGTTTGGAACGATTCCCATGTGAGCCGACAAAACCGGTCACATTAGGAGTATTCCGAACGACAAACCAAGCTTCATCTGTCATGACCATCTCCACCAGAACATAACCCGGAAAGCGGTTTTCTTCCACTTCCTTTGTCTTGCCGTTTTTCTCAATATTAACTGTTTGAGTCGGAATCTCTACACGCAGGATATTCTCCAGCATATTGTAGGTTTTAGCCCGCTGCAGCAAGTTTTCCTTAACCTTGTTTTCATAGCCTGAATAAGTCTGTAAGACAAACCAGCCTTTATCAAATGAATCTAACATTATTCTTTCCTTTCTATTATTCTGAAAAAAGCAGCCGAGCAACAGGACCATCCCTGCAGGAAGCATAAACTTGACTTTCTGGACGGGCAAACTTTTTTCATCATAAAAAGCCCTTGAGGGGCTTTTCGGGGGAATTATTTGTTCCACCTTATTATAATAAAAGCAAGAGCTGATGTCAAACTGTTTTTAGCAAAAGACTGCAGATATCCTGCACATCTCTCTAATAAGCACCTCAGATTGCCTGAAAGACTCCGACAGAAAGGGAGTAGGACAAACAATTCTGTAAAAAGTTAGCAAAACAAGCTAAAAACAGCAATTTGAGATAGGCGTTTGGCTGTTATTTTATCTGAACTGTAACAAATCAAGGAGAGGAGGGGATTCGAACCCCCGAGCCCCGTGAAGGACTACACGCTTTCCAAGCGTGCGCACTCAGCCGCTATGCGACCTCTCCATCAAGAAGTTGGAAGACCAACTTTTTCTATTATAACATATTTCCCAAAAATGGGAAGTCCTAATTTATCTAAACAATCTGCAGTGCTGTTTGACTAAAGACCAAAAGATGGTCGGCTGGTATATACATACTAAAGGAGTGCTGTCAACCACAGGCAAAGGCTTTTATCTAAACTGAGCCTCGACACGATAAATAACTTGCCCTTTTTCAGCAAATTTTTCTTCATACTCTGTCATAACATTGCCAGTGAAATCACTGGCATGCAAATCCAGCCAAACCTTATTTAAAAGCATGCCATACTGTGAAAAACTGACTAAACTGTATTCGAACAAAGACCGATTGTCGGTCTTAAAATGAATTTCTCCTTTTTCAGGCAGAATATGCTGATATGCTCCCAAGAAAGTTTTGTAGGTCAGCCGACGCTTCTCGTGTTTTGTTTTTGGCCAAGGATCTGAAAAATTAAGATAGAGCAAATCAACTTCTTCTGCTGCAAAAAAATGTCTTAGATCAGACCCGTCAGCCAAAAGCAACCTGACATTCTCAGCCTGACTGGCCAACACTTTATCTAAAGCGTAGCTGAGAACAGATACCTGCATGTCAATACCAATATAATTAATCTCTGGATTTTTAAGAGCCATGCCAGAAATAAAGGCTCCCTTTCCGGTTCCAATTTCAATGTGAATGGGATGATCATTGCCAAAAAGTTCCCGCCAGCGGCCCTTAAACTTTTCAGGCTGGAAAACCACCAACTGAGGATGATTTTTCAAATGCACTTCTGCTCCCTTACGTTTTCTTACTCGCATCAGTTTTTCCTAAATAATTCTCTAAATTGACGCAGGCCGTAAATTTCCTGATTTACCTGCTCCATATTCCTCTTATCAAAGGATCGTAAGATCTGAGTCAGATAAGAAAGCTGCCCATACCAAAAGACTTTTTGCATCACTTTTTCATTGTCCTTATAGCCGTAATAAGACAGCCACTCATGCCAATGTGTCTGAGGAATATAATGGCTCAATAGATAGGCAACATCATACATCCGGTCTGTCAAACGCACCGAGTCCCAATCCACCAAATAAATCATACCGCTGGTAGTGATAATCCAATTGCTGCGTTTAATATCTCCGTGGACAATTGTTGCAACCTCCGAACGAAACTCAGGCAAATTGCGTTTCAGTTCTTTGACAATGGACTGCAAATAAGTATTCTCCTGAATTTGAAGAGGAGCATTATTTTCCCAATCAATGAGCAGGTCATAGGGATTTTCGATCCTATAGCTTAATTGTAAAAGCTGATTAACCAAGGCTCGTGAACGGTGGAGCCGATTCAAAACATGTATAATCTGCTTACTGCCCATATCTTCACGCGTCAGGATACGGCCGTCAAGCCACTCCTGTGCACTCATTGTGTCACCATTGCCCATTCGCTTGGCCCACAGCAGTTGCGGTGCAATCTGTTCCTTGGAGAGAGCAGGGAGAATTGGGGTTGTATTGATTTTGACAAAAACCCGCTCGCCATCTGGGTAGGTCCCAACGTAAGCTTTCCCGCTTTCTCCTCTCAAGGGTGTTAAAGTTAAATCTTTATCTGATGAAGTCACTTCGTCCCCTCCTTTTCATTTTCTACATATAGATAGTCAGTGTTTATTTTACTTGTTTTACAGCACTTAGTCAATCATCTGCCTTATTTTATACGGCAGGTAAATTTCTACAGTGACAACAGTCACTACAGCCAGTAAACCTGCCCCCTGCCAGGACAAGGTGAAAGGCATTTCGATAACCAGCAGCAAATAAGCGATGCAGCTTAAAAAGCGCTTTAAATTTTGACCTTTTAGCTGTCTGTCTATTGGGAAAAGACCAGTAAAATAGTGATAGTCAAAATGGTAATATAAAGCCAGCAGCTGAAAAAGCAGCAAATAGTTAAAAAGCAGAGCCAAGCTTGCGGCTACAAGCGGATGATCAACAAAAATCAAGCCTAAAACGCTCAAAAGCAGCAGACGAAGCGATAAACTGGCATAATCGGAACTGCGCAGAAAAGCACGCCAATAAAGATTTTCCCATAAAAATGCCGGTTCTTTTTTTAGAAATTTCAATAAGCCGTCTAAATAGCGGCGGCGCTTAACACTCCCTGAAAGACCCTTAACTCTTGTAAAGAGCGCAAAAAACTTTAAAAGCGATTGCTGACGCTTCTTCTCATAATCAATTGCTGCGTCCCAGTCCAAACGGCCGGCAGAATTCCAAAACAGATGGACTTTACGACCAATTAAAAACCACTTCAAAACAGCCAGCAGCACTGCCAGCAAGGCGACATGCCACAGAAAGAAACCCTGCCTTAAAAAAACGGGTGTTACAAGCAGTAAAAAAAGAGTCTGCAGCAAAGTCCCAAAAAGAAAAGAGCGCTTCTGGGCCTGAAGAATCCACATCTTCAGCTCACTTTCCTTAGGCAGCCAAAATTGTCTGTCGGCAGGTTCTAAATAAGTAGCAATTGACCCAGAATTTAAGAGAGCAAGCAAAACAGCTCCCAAAGCAGCAAACAGAAAAACTGGCTGTTGGGGAAAATTTTCCAGCAGGTTTCTGTACTGAACTAAAAGAAAACCGAGCAAAACCAATAAAACTAAGACAAAATGATCGTTAAAAACGTACCTTGAATAGCGCAGCAGCTGTAAAAGAAAACGCCGGCGGCGGTCTTTAAAAACCCGAAACATCTCACACCTCTTTTGTCAAAGCCATATAAATAGCATTCAAGCTTGCTTTTTCATCCCCAAACTGTCTGCGGAGCTCAGATAGGCTCCCAGAAGCGCGTACCTCTCCCTTATGTAAAATGACAAAGCGATCGCACATTTTTTCAGCAGAATCCAGAACATGTGTACTCATTAAAATCGATTTCCCTTTTGCTTTTTCATCGGCCAGCAGATCGCTTAAGTCAGCTATTGCTAAAGGATCCAGTCCCAAAAAAGGTTCATCGAAAATAAATAATTCAGGATCAACCAAAAAAGCACAAATAATCATGACTTTCTGCTTCATACCCTTGGAAAAATAGGCAGGAAACCAATCCAGCTTATCATCTAACCGAAAAAGTTCCAAATAAGGCTGGACCCGCTTTAATGCTGTACTTATTTCAATATCATAAGCCATGGCCATTGTTTCAAAATGCTCTTTCAAAGTTAACTCATCATAGAGAACCGGTGTTTCGGGAATAAAACCAATTTTTCTTCGGTAGGCAGCCTGATTTTGCTCCAAAGTCATCCCGTCAATGCTGATTGTCCCTTGAAAAGGGGTCAAAAGCCCGATAATCTCATTAATTGTTGTGGATTTTCCTGCGCCGTTTAAACCGATTAACCCCAACAATTCACCGGATTTCACCGAAAAAGAAACATCTTTTAAAACAGGAAGACGGTTGTAACCGCCTGTAAGGTTCTCAATTTTTAACATGCTATTTCCCACTAACTTTGATATACTTATACTAAACATTATATCAAATTCATATAGAGAAGGGAAAATAAAATGGAAAACTGTCTTTTTTGTAAAATTGCAGCGGGTCAAATTCCGTCTGCCAAAGTTTATGAAGATGAGCATACATTGGCCTTTTTGGATATTTCCCAAACGACCAAAGGGCATATGCTTTTAATCCCTAAAAAACATGTACGCAATACCCTTGAAATGGATGAAGAGCTGGCACAGACTGTTTTTGCCAGACTCCCTAAACTGGCACGTGCACTGCAAAAAGCGACCAAAGCCGGCGGAATGAACATCATCAATAATAATGAGGAAATAGCCGGACAGACCGTCTTCCACGCGCATATCCACCTTATTCCGCGTTACAGTACAGATGACGGCCTGGAAATCCATTTCACTGCTCATGAACCAGACAGCTCAGCACTCAGCTCCCTGGCTGATGACATCCGCAGTGAGGTAGACCAATGAAGATGAAAGGTTATATCACCGTAGGCCTTTTGGCCTACACAAGCTACCGTGTCTACAAAAACCGCAAAGCTATCCGATCCCAGCTCCATTCTGCCAAGGAATCTTTCCAAGCTGCTCAGGAAAGTCTTCTTGATATAGGTGAGAGCTTAGAGAGAATTGCTCAGCAAAAAGAAAAACTGCAGGCCATCAATCAAGATTTAAGCTACAAAGGACGTGTTTTCAATCAAGAAGTTCAGGCCTATCTAAAACAAATGTCTTCTATCCTTGAAAAATACCAAGATAAACGGCCTTAAGCAAAGAACGTAAGCTCTGTAGCAAGACCGGCAGCGGCTTACCCTATGTAATAAGAAAGAGAAGGCAAACTGTTTTCTCTTTCTTATTGTTTAAAATCAGGAAAAGGTGAGGCAATAAGCCTATTTATCGCCTCACCTTTGCTATTGAAAAAAGAAACACAGGATGCGTGAAAATTCCCTGTTCTTTTGAAAATTTTTAATTTGCTTTCTAAAAAGACAAAATTACCCACTGTGACTAGTTTTATAGCTTCTGCAGCTAAAAACAAGGCTGGGACAAAGTCCGCCTTGTTTCACTTTTTTAGACCTAGGCGTTTGACGCAGTGGTTGATTGGAAATTCTTGTCCCTTATCACAAGGGATAAGGTCCTCCCTAATCAACTGTGCGGAGGTTGAGACAACAAAATCGAAATCGTCATTTTATGACAATTTCGATTTTTGTCCTACTCTCTCTTTTAAAACTGCCTGCTGCTTAATAGCCATAGCCGTAATAGCCGGAATCAACAGCACCATTGCCTTGCTCCTGACTATAGCCATAGTCACTCTCAGCTGAATAGCTGTCGCTGTAGACCGTATCATCCGATGAACTGTAATCTAAGCCGCTGTCATAATCAGAAGCAGAACCGTAAAGATTTTCGTAAACAGTTGCTGTTGTTTTCACTTCCTTATTTTCGGACAGGCCTAATTCTGATTTGATGCGATTTTGAATTTCCAGCAGATGCTCACTTGTAACCACTTGATATGAAGCACCCTCCAGCATAACGTCCTCTCCTTTAAGCTGCTGAGAAGATACATTGCTTAGCGCATCTGAATAATTCATCAGCTGGGGCAGTGTACTGGTTGAAAGCTCAATATTGGTCTGCATATTGCTGCTGACAGCTGAAAGAATTTTCTTATAGGAACCGACACTGTTAAGAGCCAGCAGTTTATCCATCACTTTTTGAATAACTTCACGCTGCCGTTTTTGACGGCCGTAATCGCCGTCAGGATCATCATAGCGCATCCGAGCGTAGACCAAAGCCTGCTCACCGTTGATCTTATGTGTCCCAGGCTCAACAGTCGCAGTATAGGCCGGTTCATTTTCTGAAATGGAAATAGGGAAATCAAATTCATTGGTCACCGTAATACCGCCGACAGCATCAACTAAGTCTACAAGGCCCTGCATGTTAATCTGCATATAGTAATCAATATCAATATCCAGCAGATCCTGAACAGTCATAATGGCCATCTGAGCACCGCCTGAGGCGTAAGCTGCGTTTAATTTGGCCTCCGCTCCAGTCATATCATTATCGTCAGGACCGGACAGGGTAATGAGAATATCCCGTTCCAAACTGGTCATTGTTGTTGATTTTGTCTGCGGATTAACAGTCACTAAAATCATCGAATCACTGTTGCCTTCCCATTGAGAGTCTCTGTCAGCACTGCCGGTATCTACTCCCATCAGCAAAATCGAAAAAGGTTTGGTTTGCTGAATCGCTTCGCTTCCTGACCCGGTGTTATAATTTTTAAAAGTCTTTGCCAGCTCACTGTTAGAGAAACTCAGGGCATCGGTGACATAAATCCCCGCAGCAACAAGCGTTGTCAAAATAATAGCTGTCAGCATGAGCAGAATTTTTTTTCCAAGTTTCATAGTCGTCTTTTTAATCTATGAGTTTACCCATCAGGTAAACATCAAGAAATTCTCCATTTTCTGTTTTTATACCGCGTTTTTTAATACCTTCTACCGCAAAGCCAAACTTTTTATAAATATGGACAGCGGCTTTATTTCGCCTCTGTACTGTCAGTTCCAGCCGTCGGATGAAGGGACTGTGTTCAGCCCAGTCAAGAGCCGCCTCCATCAGCAGCTGACCGACACCGTACCCCCAATACTTTTTCAAAACAGCAACAAACAAATAGCCAATATGAGCTGTCAGAGGGTGAGAATCACCGGAGATAATCAGAATTCCGGCTAAGTCGCTGCCCAGCTTGGCGGTCAAGCAAATTTCGTTTAAGCTCTCTGCCTTTTGAGAAAGATAGGCCGCTACTTCAGTTTCTGTCAGCACATTCTCTTCAGAAAATTTAGTCAAAAAATCTGTTTCCGACAGAACTTGTTCTAAGAGGGCAATAACAGCACCTGCATCATCAGGGCGGGCTTCTTCAACCAGTAATTCTTTTTGAGTCATTCTCAATCTCCTTAAGCAGGCGGTCAGAGGCCTCTCCATGGCTGATAAAATCGAGCTGCCGGCCCCTTTCATTTTTGCTGATTAGTATTTCCAAGTAATCCTCCAGTACCGTATCAGCTAAAAGCTCTCCCCATTCAATAACCGTCACACCGTCACCGTAAAGAAAATCATCCAAATCAATTGAATCAGGATCGTCACCGATTCGATAAACATCTAGATGATAAAGAGGAAGGCGGCCCTCATACTCACGAACAATGGTGTAGGTCGGACTTTTAATCATCTGGCCAATACCCAGGCCAAGAGCCAAACCCTTCGTCAAAGTCGTCTTACCTGATCCAAGGTCACCAGTCAAAACCAGCACTTGGCCTTTTTGTAATTTTCGGCCAATCTGCTCACCGATGGCAATCATTTGTTCTTCACTATGGCTGTAAAACATAGCCTTATTATACCAAAAAAAAGACCTTCTTCCAACTCGTAACAGCAAATCTTTCTTTGCTGGATCAGCAGCATAATAAATGGGATTGCTTCCTATAAGGATCTAAGCAATAAAAAACTCTCCCTGATGAACTGCGCCCGTGTTAAAGTCGGAGTCTTGTCCAACTCTTGGTCAGTCCACAAAAAAGAGTTTTTTTAAATAGTTGGTAAATTAATCGAACAGTAAAAACAAGCAAATGCCGGCTTTAGATAAGCTGCTTTTTATCAACATGGAAGCCTTGTTTAGGGCTGTTACAAAATAGCCAAACTGATAAAATTAAGAATAAAGAGGATATCTAAAACCCAGATTACAGCAGAAACGCTGCCGGCTTGGCCTTTAAAAATTTTAACAAGTGTATAGAAAATAAAACCAGCGGCAATACCGTGCGTAATGCTATAGGCAAAGCCCATAAAAACAGAAGTGAAGAAAGCTGGAATGGCTTCACTGATATCGTGCCAGTCAATATTTTTAAGGTTTGAGAGCATCATAATCCCCACAATAATGAGAATAGGAGCTGTCGCTGCATTAGGAACAATGGCCAGCAAAGGACTAAAGAGGCTGGAAATAGCGAAAAGAACAGCAACAACCAAAGCAGTTAAGCCAGTCCGTCCGCCGGCACCGATACCGGCTGCTGATTCAACATAAGTAGTGACATTTGACGTTCCGGCAATGGCACCGACTGTTGTCCCCACTAAATCTGAAAAGAGGGCCCGATCCAGACCATTAGTCCCTTTTCCGTCGTCTTCTGCCCTGATAATACCTACCTTTTCACCAGTCCCTATCAAGGTCCCGATAGTATCAAATATATCTGTCAGAGAAAAAGCAAGAATGGCCATTAAAACTTCCGGAATACGGGCAGTATTACCAAATAAAGAGCCCAAGCCCTGACTGCCTAGAGCCACTCCAAAAACAGACCCTAATTCTTTAAAAGCGGTTCCGATACTGTTGGAAGCAAAATCAACAGCTGAGAGATCAACAACACCTATTAAGATAGCAATGACTGTCGTTAAGGCAATGGAGATAATCACGCCTCCTTTGATATTTTTAACAACAAAGAAGGCGGTGATGATTAAACCGACTATGGCAAGTATAACAGCCGGATTAGTAAACTCGACAAGCCCCGGAGTTGCTGATGAATTAGCGGTAATAGACGCCAGACCTTCTTCTGCACCTTCACCGCTGACACTGTATGTCCCGGGATCAATGGAGAATTTCAGCAGCCCAGCATTTTTAATCCCAACATAGGCCAGAAAAATACCAATCCCAGCTGAAATGGCAGATTTCAGAGCTGCCGGAATGGATTCAATAATCATTTTTCGAACTTTAGTGACCGTAATGACAATAGAAATAAGACCGCATAAGAAAACCATTGCCAAGGCTTCCTGCCAGCTGTAGCCCAGCGAAAATACGACGGTATAAGTAAAGAAAGCATTGAGTCCCATACC
Source organism: Streptococcus huangxiaojuni (assembly GCF_040930515.1). Classification (NCBI taxonomy): domain Bacteria; kingdom Bacillati; phylum Bacillota; class Bacilli; order Lactobacillales; family Streptococcaceae; genus Streptococcus; species Streptococcus huangxiaojuni. The sequence goes on along the minus strand of NZ_JBFQEG010000020.1, from coordinate 23,020 downwards.
GGGTGCCTGTGCATAGGGCATATTGGCATAAAAAGCCATCATCAAAGTGCCGGCAACAGCACCAATGATTGTTGCCAGAAAAACTCCTTGAGCAGGCATACCAGTCTGTGACAGCATTGACGGATTCACAAAAAGGATATAGGACATGGCAAAAAAGGTTGTTAACCCAGCCGTAATTTCAGTCCGAACATCTGTTCCGTGCTCTTTAAGCTTAAAAAACTTGTCCATTTTTTAGTAATTTCTCCTTTATTTACGAACGATAATAATATTTTACTATACAATCGTTCATTTTTCAACAGAGTAAACGAAAATTCTGCCTGAAGACTCACAGTTCATTTTTTCCAGTATAGAGTTTGCTAATCGTCACCTAACAGGATGATCAGCATCAGCTGAATAAATGTTAAGCCTAAAAGCAAAGGCAGATTAAGAGCAGCAAACTGACTGAGAAGCTGACTGAAAGCCTCGGCAGGACTGTTGAAAAAGGTTGACCAGGCAAAGAGATTCTGTCTGCCCGATACGATAAAAAAGCTGGTTATTAACGTAAAACAAGGCAGCAGAAAATAGTATAAATAGCGGTTAAGCTTTACACTTTTTAAAAACAGGCGGAAACTCAGAACCGCAGCAAGTAAAGCAAAAACAAGAGCCGCTAAATAGGCAGCAAAGGGGCCTGAGCCTTCTGCAGTCCACAGCACACCGCTGTCCCAGGATAAATCCGCAATCCCCAGTAAGACATTAAAAATATGGGGATAGGCGAAACACCAAATCAGAAAAGCAGGCAGACGAAAAAGGGCTTTCTTAGTATGCTGAGCCACAAAACCCATTTCTAAGCTGACCGCAGCAAAGATCAGACTGGCCATCAGCCCTTCTGCTGCGGGCTGGTAAACGACAAGGGCAATAAAGACAAAGGCGGCAAAGACATGGGTTAAAATCATTTTAGACATACAAATACTCCAATCTCTATCGTTTATTATACCATAGAAAACAGGCTGTTTTTTCATTATCCTTCTTCTTGATGATATGGTATAATCATCAGTATGACTAGAAAAATGATTGCAATTGATTTAGACGGGACGCTCCTGCACAGCGACAACACTATATCGGCTTACACTGCAGAAACAATCAGAAAGGTCACAGCCAGAGGACATCTGGTTATCATTGCTACAGGCCGGCCCTTTTCAATGGCCGCAGCCCACTATTACCGCCTAGGTCTGACAACACCTATGATCAGTTTTAACGGCGCTCTGACACATATTCCCGATCAGAGATGGTCTCAAGAGCTCAGTGTTACTATTGATAAGCGCTATTTATTTGACGTATTAGAGCAAAAACAGGCCTTTGCGGCTGATTTTATCGCCAGTGAGTACCGAAAAAAATTTTATATCACAATGGATAATCCGGGAGCTATCAGACCGGAATTGTTCGGTGTGGAAAAAATTACCGATCAGATGCGGCTGGATCCTCTGAAGATTACACAAAATCCGAAAGGACTGCTCATGCAGACCAGGCATGAAGACAAGTATGCGCTGGCAAATGATATGCGGCGATATTTTAATAATGAATTGGAAATTGATTCTTGGGGCGGACCGCTGAATATCTTAGAGTTTTCTGCTAGAGGTGTCAATAAGGCTTTTGCTCTGAAACACCTTCTTTCCATCTATACACTGACTAGAGAAGAACTGATTGCTTTTGGAGACGAACACAATGATACAGAAATGCTGGCTCTTGCCCGAACCGGCTATGCTATGAAAAATGCTAATCCTATTCTTCTGCCTTATGCTGATGAACAGCTGACTCTTACCAACGAAGAAGATGGTGTGGCAAAAGAATTGGAAAAATTATTCCTATAAATAAAGTATTAAAAAGTATCGCAGCAGAATTTCAAGAAGCGGTACTTTTTTATTTTTGAGAACTTTCAAAAACTTTCACATAAAATCAGCTAAAATGCTTGAAAATGAAGGCTTTTCTTGCTTTTTGAAAATTTTTATCAAAATTCTATTGCTTTTTCATTGAAAACGTTTTACAATTAATATGTTCTTAAATTTCCCTAAACTAAAAAAGAATGGCCAGAATAAACTGCTCCCCTTTAAGAACTGGATTATATCCAAGGGAGGCCCTTTATTTTGGAAGGAGATTATTCTTTTTCATTTTAAGGAAAAAAAACTATTTAAGGAGGAAGAACAAGAATGGGTATCGGTATTATCATTGCCAGCCACGGTAAATTTGCCGAAGGCATCCATCAGTCCGGTTCAATGATCTTTGGTGATCAGGACAAGGTCCAGACAGTCACTTTCATGCCAAGTGAAGGGCCGGATGACTTGTATGCACATTTCAAGGATGCTGTGGCACAATTTGACGCTGATGATGAAATCCTCGTACTGGCTGATCTTTGGAGCGGCTCACCGTTTAATCAAGCCAGCCGCGTGATGGAGGAAAATCCAGAACGCAAAATGGCTATCATCACCGGCCTCAGTTTGCCAATGCTTATTCAAGCCTACACAGAGCGGATGATGGACGCCAATGCCGGGGTTGAACAAGTTGCTGCCAATATCATAAAAGAGGCTAAGGATGGGGTCAAGGCTCTCCCAGAAGCACTTAATCCGGCAGAGGCTCCTGAAGCAGCTCCTGCTGCGCAGGAAACTGTTCAAGGCGCTATTCCTGAAGGAACCGTTATCGGTGACGGCAAGCTTAAAATCAATCTTGCCCGTGTCGATACACGTCTTCTGCACGGACAGGTTGCGACCAACTGGACACCGGCTTCAAAGGCAAACAGAATCATTGTGGCTTCAGATACTGTAGCACAGGATGAACTGCGCAAAGGCTTGATTAAGCAAGCAGCTCCCGGCGGAGTAAAAGCCAATGTTGTCCCAATTAAGAAATTAATTGAAGCGGCTAAGGATCCGCGCTTCGGCAATACGCATGCGCTTATCTTATTTGAAACACCGCAGGAAGCCCTAGAAGCGATTGAAGGCGGAGTGCCAATAACGGAACTGAATATCGGTTCAATGGCTCATTCAACCGGAAAAACTATGGTGAACAATGTCTTATCCATGGATAAAGATGATGTGGCCACATTTGAAAAATTGCGCGACCTAGGGGTCAGCTTTGATGTTCGTAAAGTGCCAAACGACTCACCAAAAGATTTGTTTGACCTAATCAGCAAAGCAAATGTCCAATAAGAGACTGGTCTTAATAAAAAACTGGTCTTGTCCATTGAAAACTTTTCTATCAAACGAAAGGAACTAGAATAATGTCAGTTATTTCTATGATTTTAGTCGTTGCTGTTGCCTTCTTAGCAGGTCTTGAAGGTATCCTCGACCAATTCCAATTCCACCAACCGCTTGTTGCATGTACCCTCATCGGTCTTGTAACAGGTCATCTTGAAGCAGGTGTTATCCTTGGTGGTACTTTGCAAATGATCGCCCTTGGCTGGGCTAATATCGGGGCTGCTGTTGCTCCCGATGCTGCACTTGCTTCTGTAGCCTCCGCTATTATCATGGTTCAAGGTGGTGACTTCACCAGCAAAGGTATCAGTTTTGCTTATACAACAGCTATTCCTCTTGCCGTTGCAGGCCTGTTCCTTACTATGATTGTTCGTACAATCTCAGTTGGTTTGGTTCACGGTGCTGATGCGGCCGCTAAAGACGGAAACTTTGCTATTGTAGAACGCACTCACTTGATTGCTCTCCTCCTTCAAGGTCTTCGTATCGCTGTTCCTGCTGCACTTCTTCTTGCTGTACCAACATCAGTTGTACAAGGTATCTTGGAAGCTATGCCGGAATGGTTATCAGGCGGTATGGCTGTCGGTGGCGGTATGGTTGTTGCCGTAGGTTACGCTATGGTTATCAACATGATGGCTACTCGTGAAGTATGGCCATTCTTCGCCATTGGTTTTGCCCTTGCTGCATTGACCGACCTGACCCTTATCGCCATGGGTACAATCGGTGTCGCTCTCGCCTTTATCTATATCAACCTTTCTAAACAAGGTGGTAATAGCGGCGGAAATACTGGTGGGTCCGGCGACCCAATCGGTGACATCCTAGAAGATTACTAAGAGAAGGGAGAAAATCATCATGGCAGAAAAATTACAACTTTCAAAATCTGATCGCCAAAAAGTTTGGTGGCGTTCTACCTTCCTACAAGGTTCTTGGAACTATGAACGGATGCAAAACCTGGGTTGGGCTTACTCACTTATCCCGGCTATCAAGAGACTTTACACTAAAAAAGAAGATCGCGCTGCTGCACTTGAACGTCACTTAGAGTTCTTCAATACTCATCCATACGTTGCAGCGCCAATTCTCGGGGTAACTTTGGCACTGGAAGAAGAACGTGCCAACGGTGCTGAGATTGACGATGCTGCTATTCAAGGGGTTAAAATCGGTATGATGGGACCTTTAGCTGGTATCGGTGATCCGGTTTTCTGGTTTACTGTTCGTCCGATTCTTGGAGCCCTTGGAGCATCACTGGCTATAGCTGGTAACGTTTTCGGACCAATCTTATTCTTTGTTCTTTGGAACCTAATCCGTATGGCCTTCTTGTGGTATGCTCAAGAGTTTGGTTATAAAGCCGGTTCTGAAATTACAAAAGACATGTCAGGCGGTATCCTGCAAGATATCACTAAAGGTGCTTCAATCCTTGGTATGTTCATTATCGCTGTGCTTGTTCAACGATGGGTAAACATCGCCTTTACTATTAATCTTCCTTCAAGAACACTGTCTGAGGGCGCCTATATTGTATTCCCTAAAGGAAATGTCACCGGTCAGCAATTGCACGATATCCTTGGACAAGTGAATGAAGGTCTTGGTCTTGATCAAATGCAGGCCCAATCACTTCAAGGACAATTAGATGCCTTGATTCCGGGATTGATGGGACTTCTCCTTACATTCCTTTGCATGTGGTTACTTAAGAAAAAAGTTTCGCCAATCACTATTATCCTCGCCTTGTTCGTTGTTGGTATTGCAGCTCGTTTCTTCGGAATCATGTAATCTTAAAATTAAAGAGGCTGGGACAAAAGTTCCTGCCTCTTTAACTTTTTTAGATGGATGCGTTTGACGCAGTGGTTGATTGGAAGTTCTTATCCCTTGTCGAGAAAAGGGATAGCGATCTCCCTAATCAACTGTGCGGAGGTGGGACAAGAAAATCGAAATCGGCATTTTATGACGATTTACCGATTTTTGTCCCACTCTCTTTTTTTGATATAATAAATAAAACGATTAAGGAGACAGCATGGCACAATCAATAAATACAAAAGTCGAACTAACCACTACTGGTGTGTCTTATCTTAGTATAGGAGGCAAAGTCGGCAAGTTCTTATTAGGAGACAGAGGGATTGAATTCTACAGTGATAAGAATGTTGAGGATTATATTCAGATTCCTTGGGCTAATATTTTATCCATCGGCGCTAATGTTACAGGCCGCAAAAATACCATTAGCCGCCATTTTGAAATCTTTACCGATAGGGGAAAATTCCTTTTTGCTTCTAAAGATTCAGGGAAAATTCTTAAAATCGCCAGAGATCACATCGGCAATAACAAAGTTGTTAAACTGCCGACTTTGATGCAAACCATTGGACAATTTTTTAAAGAAAAGCTTCATCTCAAAAAGAATTCTTAGAGTATACGCTTTACTGTTCCTGTTTACAGTCTTATAAAAAAATCTGCCGGAATCTGTTATGTCCACCCTGCATTTGACCTTGTTTTGGTCATTTTCTTGGGGACAGACCAGACTTGCCGGCAGTTTTTTAACCAAAAGGAAAGATTTGATCCAAGCGGGCAGCTAATTTTTGAATTTTTAACAGCTTAAATACTTTTAAACGGAAAAGCTCAACTAAGGCCGATACCGCAAAAATAAGAACAGCAGTTGCCAAAATAAGGAAGGGGAAAAGAAGGATAGGTGCATCAACAAAAGAGATAAAGACATCACGCATCCAAAAACGAACCATTAAGGGATTCAAATGAAAAAGATAAACACCTAAGGTCGTTGGAGCAAATCGTCTGATAAAAGAAAAGAAGCGGCCTTTGTCTTTAATCTCCAGATTGGCACAGAGAATAAACAGAGCGACAGAACCAGCCAGTAAGCTCGGAGAAGTATACCAGTACCAAATATCGCCAATTAAAAATTTCATTGTAAAAGTGACTAAAATTGAGAGGGTATAAGCCAATATTAAACGGCGTGCTTTAAACAGTTTTTTGAGATCAAGACGGCTGAGATATGCGCCGATAATATAGAGAACAATCAGCCAATTCATGCTAAAGCCTTTAGCAAAGGAAAATTCATCAACTTTAGTATTGAACAGAGCCGGCATAACTGAAAAGAAAAAAACAGCTACAAAAACAAGGTGGCGTAAATCTTTATCGCTCAATTTTAAAAGGGACATATTGAGCAAGGGCATAAAAACAAGGAGCCCAAAGTAGGCAGTGATATACCAATACTGACCGGTAATTACCGGAAAAAAAGCGCCCAGCCAGTCAGCAGCACTCAGCTTCTGTCCGGCTGCAGCAAAAATTAAAGTCAGACCAAAGGTGTAAAAGAACACCTGAACCCACAAGGACAAACCTTTTGAGTAGCGGTAGGGAGACCTTAAGCCGACATAGCCGCTGATTAAAGCATAGCAGTTTACTGCCCCGTAGGCAGTGACTTGAATCAGCCAGGTCACCCAATAATAAATATCGATATCTCCCTGTACTTCATCGCGTATCCCGCCTTTCCCTAAAATATGGGTGATAATAATCATTAACATGGCAAAAATGCGCAAAAAATCAATTCCTGCATTATAAGAGGAAGATTTCAATTTTTTTACCTTCATAATATCTCATTTTATCATAATCTGTTCTCTCTCGGTATATCAATCTGCTTACAAATTTTAAGTTTACTTTTCAGCATTTTTTTTATATAATAGCAGCAACGGATAAGTAAGATTTTTTTCTTTTTCAGAAAGTCTGCGTTTGCTGTGAGCAGGCAGGAAAAAAATATGAAATTCTACCGTGTTAACAATTTAAAAAGAGTAAGTAAGTGCACAAAAGTTGTGAAGCTGGATGGAACCGCGCAGAAGCGCTCCAGCGATTCCCCTTTCTGTGCGCTTTTTTATTAGTTTTTTGAAAACTGGGCTCTGCCAAAGTTTAGGAAAGCAGAACAGACATTTTTCGGATACTTATGCTATCCTTTTTACAATAAAGCACAGCATTCGATCGGTGTCTGGGGCTGTATTATCCGAATAATGTCAGCCTCAACAGTTTATTTCAGGAGGAAATCATGTTAGATCTTAAACGTATTCGCACACATTTTGAAGTTCTTGCTGCTGATTTAGCCAATCGCGGTGTTGAGGCAGAAATTCTGCAGGACCTCAAAGCCCTTGATGAACAGAGGCGCAGTCTGCTTGTTCAGACAGAAACAGCTAAAGCTAAGCGTAATACAGCCTCTGCTGCTATTGCTCAAGCTAAGCGTCAAAAAGAAGACCCTGCACAGGCTATTGCAGATATGCAGAAATTAGCAGGAGATATTAAAAAACTGGATCATCGGTTAGCTGAAATTGAAGAAAAACTGCAATCTATCCTTTCAGGACTGCCTAATATCCCGGCAAAAGATGTTCCAGTCGGAACTGACGAAAGCGAAAATGTCGAAATTCGCCGCTGGGGACAGCCAAAAGATTTCACATTTGATATTAAAGCCCACTGGGATATTGGCGAGAAACTGGATATTCTTGACTGGGAAAGAGGTAGCAAAGTTACAGGTTCACGCTTTCTTTTTTACAAAGGGCTGGGCGCTCAGCTGGAGAGAGCTGTTTACAATTTCATGCTTGATGAACATGCCAAGGAAGGCTATACAGAAGTGATTCCGCCTTATATGGTTAACCATGAATCTATGTTTGGCACCGGACAGTATCCGAAATTTAAGGAAGATACTTTCGAGCTGACTGATACTGATTATGTCCTGATTCCTACTGCTGAAGTTCCCCTGACCAATTACTACCGAAACGAGATTCTTGATGGCAAAGAACTGCCCATTTATTTTACAGCTATGAGTCCTTCTTTTCGTTCGGAAGCTGGTTCGGCCGGCCGTGATACCCGCGGACTGATTCGGCTGCATCAATTTCATAAAGTTGAAATGGTCAAATTTTCTAAACCGGAGAATTCCTATGATGAACTGGAAAAAATGACTTCCAATGCAGAAAATATTCTCAAAAAACTAGAACTCCCTTACAGAGTTATCGTACTATGCACTGGAGATATGGGATTTTCGGCAGCCAAAACTTACGATTTGGAAGTTTGGCTGCCTGCTCAGAATACTTACCGGGAAATTTCCAGCTGTTCAAATACGGAAGATTTCCAAGCCCGCAGAGCTCAGATTCGTTACCGTGATGAAGCTGACGGCAAAGTGAAACTGCTGCATACCCTCAATGGCTCGGGACTTGCCGTTGGCCGGACTGTTGCAGCCATTTTGGAAAATTACCAAAATGAAGATGGTTCGGTAACCATCCCAGAAGTCCTCAGGCCCTATATGGGAGGAAGGGAAAAGATTTGTGAAAAGCCCTAATCTGATGGCCGCTTTATCAAAAAAAGGATCTGAGACAGTAAGTCTCAGATTCCTTCAGGCCTGAAAAGGCCTTTTTGTTTTATCTGTAATCAAGGTCTACTTTCAGCAAAACAGAGAAAGGGAGAAAAATATGAAAAGGCAGGCATTTAGCAAAACAGAAGACTATTTCCTATTCTTAGGAGCCTTTCTTGCCGGTATTCTGATATATATGGTGGTTCGGATTGGATTTTTGTATTTCAGTCTCCAGCTGGAACTGACAGACTCCTTGTACCGAACGATTGAACAACATAGCAGTTTACTGATGGTCATAGACGAATCACTCATGCTATCGACTATTCTTTTGGGAAGCTCTTTTTACAGTGCCCGCAGACTATATTTTCAAAATAAAAAAAATCTGACTGGACTTCTGGTGACAAGTTTTGCACTGATGTTAACAGCATGGCTCCTAATCGTATTAAAAACCGGCAGGCTTATCTATCCAGTCAATGGCTTAGCTGTTGTCACAGGAGACAGCCTCCAAATGGTTTTGTCTGAAATTTATGCAGGTTGGCATTTATGCGACATTTTACTAGGACTCTTTATGATTTCCTGGTCCGGATTATTACCCCGTTCCTTTTGGAAATACAGCGGACTGGCTATTGGATTGATGCAAATATTCTGTACTTATTTCGACCAAAGCTCAAAACCCCTTCCCTTATTAACAGCAATCATCTTATCAACAATTTGGCTGCTAAAACAATGGCGATATTTAAGCCACAAAATGGCATTGAACAGCGTGAAAAAATAATAATCTTAAAAACTCAGGCTAAGCAAAGATTCAAGCGTCTAATAAGAGACAAAGAAAAACCCTCTTAGCAAAAAAACAAATCTATTCTTCAAAAGCAGTCCTAGGCTTGCTTCTCTCATAATAAGGCAGTAAAACTTTGAAAGCCTGATTTAGTTGCTCAGTCAGATCGGCTAAAGTCGTCTCTTTGGTAATCGGAAGATCATATTTAACCAAAGCTTTGCGAATGCTCCCTTCTTTAATTTGTTTTTTCAAATATTTGCGGTTTGCTTCAGTTCCAGCCAAGCGGTAAGTTTTATTTTTCTCTTGGACCAAATAATAAAGCGGGGGAGTGATGGGAAGCTCTAAAACGCGATGCTGTTTAGACAGTGTTTGTTCAGATTTTAGCCGCTCGATAAAACTTACCTCAGCTGACAGCCCAAAGTCATCTTTTTGCCCATACAGACGAATTGCAAAGCCAACATCATCTGGCTTATCCTCCGGAGCCTTGTAATAGCACCAAAAATGAGGACGGGCTATTTGTGCCTGACTGGCCCAATTGCTGACCCGCCCCATTTCCCAGGGAATCAATTTAAAACTCAATGCCTCAGCGATTTCAGAAAAACTTTTTCTGGCAGACTGCCCGGCTTCTTTTAAGGACAGCATCTCTTCGGCTAGTGATCCGGCCTTTTCCGGTTTGATATATTTTGCACCTTGAAAAGCAAGGTAGCGGTTGATTTCCTGATACATTGTCTTCTCCCCTTTAAAAAGTTCCTCATAATAAAACCAAGCCGGCAGTAAAAGCAAATATCGCTTTTAGAACACTGTTGACTAAAAAATTAGTATTTTAAAAAAATAGGGCAGACATGCCCTATTTTCCTATTGTAAAGCAAACTAATACTTTCTGAAACGCTGATAGCGTTTTTCAAGTAAGTCTGCAGTCGGCAGCTGACAAAGCTTTTCCAATTCTGTGATAAGGTCGGCTTTAATGCGCTCAATAATTTCACTGGAAAAATAACCGTGTTCGGGGATAATTTGGTCAACCACCCCCATCTTCAGCAGCTCTCCTGCTGTAATTTTCATCAATTCAGCTGCCTCAGTAGCTCGGCTTCCGTCTTTCCAAAGGATCGACGCAAAACCTTCCGGACTGAGTACTGCATAAATCGTATGCTCCAGCATCCAGACTTGATCAGCCACCGCAAGGGCCAGAGCCCCGCCGGAACCGCCTTCTCCAATAATGATAGCAATAATCGGGATCTGCAAATCACTCATTTCCAGAAGGTTTTTAGCAATCGCTTCACCCTGGCCTCGCTCTTCAGCACCTACACCGGGATAAGCACCGGCTGTATTGATAAAGGTAATGACCGGCCGGCCGAACTTTTCTGCCTGCTTCATCAGCCGCAAAGCCTTTCGGTAACCTTCCGGGTTAGGCTGGCCAAAATTCCGCTTCAAATTATCCTGCAGATTTTTTCCTTTTTGAATGCCTATAACCGTTACTGGACGGCCATCCAAGCGGGCAAGTCCGCCAACGACAGCACCATCATCCGCAAAATGCCGATCCCCATGCAATTCCATGAAATCATCAAAAATGCTTTTTGCATAATCAAGGGCTGTCAGCCGCCCTTGATCGCGCGCCTCTTTTAAAATTCTAGCGACATCGCTCATCTGCTACCTCCATGGAATTCCAGCAATTTTGCAATTGTTTCTGGCAGCTCTGTCCGTTTCACAATAGCATCGACAAAACCATGTTCCAATAAAAACTCTGCTTTTTGAAAATCATCGGGCAGACTTTCCCTGACAGTGGTCTCGATCACGCGCCGTCCGGCAAATCCTACTAACGCTTGAGGCTCAGCCAGAATAATATCACCTTCCATTGCAAAGCTTGCGGTCACACCGCCGGTAGTTGGATCTGTCAGAACGGTCAGATAAAACAAACCAGCATTGGCATGGCGCTGAACGGCTGCAGAAACTTTAGCCATCTGCATAAGACTCATAATACCTTCCTGCATACGGGCACCGCCGGAAGCTGTAAAAATCACAACCGGCAGTTTCTCATCGAGCGCCCATTCAAAAAGTCGGGTTATTTTTTCACCTACTACCGTCCCCATGCTGGCCATGATAAAATTTGAATCCATAACAGCTAGTGCGGCTGGCTGGCCTTTAATCACAGCCCGACCTGTCAAAACGGCTTCGTCTAGGCCGGTTTTTTCTCTGGCTTGTGCTAATTTCTCCTCATAATCAGGAAATTTTAAGGGATTTTTTGTCTGGATTCCTGTAAACATTTCCTCAAAAGCCCCATCATCTACTGTGATAGCCAGCCGTTCCTGGGCTGAAATCCGAAAATTGTAGGAACAAGACGGACAAATTTTAGCAGGCCCCAAATCCTTTTGGTAAATCATATGCTTACAGGACGGGCATTTAGCAAAGAGCTCATCAGGAACTTCCGGAGCGTCCCTTGGCGTCTCTCCCTTTACAGAATGATTAGGATTTATCCTAATATATTTATCTTTTTTACTAAATAAAGCCATGAAACTGCCCTCCTATTAATCCTTTTTATGATAATTTGGCAGGAATGTTTCCATCAGGAAAGACGTATCATAATCTCCTGCAATAACATGGCTGTCAGAAATCAAATCCAATTGAAAGTCCGTATTCGTCACAACGCCTTCAATCTCCAATTCATACAGGGCACGCTGCATCTTCATAAGAGCATCAAAGCGGTTTTCTCCGTGAACAATGACTTTAGCAATCATACTGTCATAGTAGGGAGGAATGGTGTAGCCGGGGTAAACAGCAGAATCAACGCGCACACCGACACCGCCGCCAGGCAGGTAAAGGTCTGTAATTTTACCGGGACTGGGAGCAAAATTAAAATCAGGATTTTCAGCATTGATTCGGCACTCGATAGCATGCCCCTCAATGGTAATCTCCTCCTGTTTGTAGGACAGAGCTTCCCCGGAAGCAATTTTAATTTGCTCTTTAATAATATCAATTCCTGTAACAAACTCAGTCACAGGGTGTTCAACCTGAACACGGGTATTCATCTCCATAAAAAAGAATTGGCCGGATTTTTCATCTAACAGAAATTCGATTGTCCCGGCACTTTCATAGGCAACAGCCTGCGCTGCACGGACAGCAGCATCTCCCATTTTCTGCCGAAGCGTAGGTCCTATAGCGACCGAGGGACTTTCTTCCAGCACTTTTTGATTATTCCGCTGCAAAGAGCAGTCTCTCTCCCCCAAATGCACAATATGGCCAAAACTGTCCCCTAAAATCTGTACTTCAATATGACGGGCCGGATAAATTACTTTTTCGATATACATAGCACCGTTTCCGAAAGCAGCCAAAGCTTCCTGAGAGGCCGCTTCAAAGGCAGGAACAAGGTCTTCTTTTTTGTTCACTTTGCGAATACCCTTGCCGCCTCCGCCTGCCGAAGCTTTCAGCATCACCGGATAGCCAACACTATCAGCAATTTCTAGAGCTTCCTCTGCGGTGACTACTTCACCGGAAGAACCGGGAATAACAGGAACATCAGCCTTAATCATCTCGGCACGCGCATTAATTTTATCTCCCATTTTCTCCATTATGGAGCCTGCAGGACCGATAAATTTAATGTTCATTTCTTCGCACATGGTTGCAAATTTGGCATTCTCGCTTAAAAAACCAAATCCCGGATGGATAGCCTCTGCCCCAGAAACAATGGCTGCTGATAAAACAGAGTTCATATTGAGATAAGAGTCAGTTGATTTAGCCGGACCGATGCAAATTGCTTCGTCAGCCAAGTTAGTATGGAGAGCCTCCTTGTCTGCCTCTGAATAGACGGCAACAGTTGTAATCCCAAGCTCACGCGCCGCACGAATAATACGTACCGCAATTTCGCCACGATTGGCAATTAACATTTTCTTAAACATAGTGGCTGCATTTCTCCTTTTATCCGCAGTTTTGATCAGCTGCCGATTGCAAAAGTTAAAGTCCCGCTGGCGGCTAACTGACCATCCACTTCTGCCTTTGCTTCAACAACAGCAATCCGTCCGCGGCGTTTGATAAACTTCGCTGTCATAACCAGCTGATCTCCGGGAACGACCTGCTTTTTAAATTTCACCTTATCCATTCCGGCATAAAAAACCAGTTTCCCCTTATTTTCCTCTTTAGACAGCTCCAAAACACCAGCTGTCTGTGCTAATGCTTCCATAATCAAGACCCCCGGCATAACCGGATATTGAGGAAAATGTCCATCAAAGAACGGTTCATTGATTGTCACATTTTTCAAAGCAACAATCTCATCGTCTTCTGCTTTGATGACTCGGTCAACCAACAGCATAGGATAACGGTGAGGCAGCGCTTCACGAATAGCATTGATATCAATCATTTTATACGTACCAACCCTTCACCAAACTCAATAACCTTTTCATTCACAGCCAGAATTTCTGTAACCACTCCGTCACGCGGTGCCGGAATTTCATTCATGACTTTCATCGCTTCAATAATCAGCAGGGTCTGTCCCTTTTTAACTCTGTCCCCGACAGATATAAAAGGCGGTTTATCCGGCGCAGGAGCCATATAGGCCACACCGACAAGCGGGCTCTCAATCAGTTCGCCTTCGGCATCTGCTGCCGCCTGTGGCTGCAGCTCAGCTGCTGTATCGCTTGTTTCAGAAGCCAAGGGCAGAGCTGTCTTTTCTTCTGCAGCCCCTTCTTCAGAAGGAGAAAGCACTGGAGCGGGAGCAGTCCCCAACGGAACTGCAGTTACAGGCGTGTTTTTGCTAAACGTTAATTCATCGCTTGCGTTGCGATAAGAAAATTCTTTAAGACTTGATTGGTCGAACTGCGCCATCAAATCTTTAATTTCTTCAATATTCAAGATTAATCCTCCCAACGCTTGAAGGCTGTGACTGCATTGTGCCCGCCAAAACCGAAAGTATTGGACAGGGCGTACTTAATATCAGCTGACTGGCCTTGACCATAGACAACATTCGCTTCAATATCATCTGATAATTCTTTAGTCCCTGCGGTCATAGGTACAAAATGATGCCGGATTGCCTCGATTGTAGCGATAGCCTCAACACCTCCGGCAGCCCCCAAGAGGTGACCGGTAAATGATTTGGTGGAAGAAACAGGAACTTCCTTGCCGAGAACAGCAACAATCGCTTGGCTTTCTCCTTTTTCATTAGCTTGTGTTGATGTTCCGTGCGCATTGACATAATCAACGTCTGCAGCTGTAATGCCTGCCTCTTCAATAGCCAGTTTCATAGCTTTAGCTGCGCCGGAGCCATCAGGAGCCGGACTGGTTTGGTGGTAAGCATCGCAGGTATTGCCGTATCCGACAATTTCTGCCAGAATAGTTGCTCCCCGTTTTTGAGCATGCTCAAGGCTTTCAAGAACCAAGACACCGGCTCCTTCTCCCATAACAAAACCATTGCGGTCCTTATCAAAAGGAATAGCCGAGCGAGTAGGATCTTCAGTCGTTGACAAAGCAGTTAAAGCATTGAAACCGCCGATACCAATTTCATTGATTGTGCATTCTGCACCGCCTGCCAAAACAACATCCTGAAAGCCAAATTTGATTTCGCGGAAAGCTTCGCCAATCGCATCATTAGCTGAAGCGCAGGCTGTAGTAATAGACTTGCAGACCCCCCGAGCACCGATACGCAAGGCAATATTGCCGGCTGCCATATTTGAAAGAGCTTTTGGAACAAACATGGGCTGGATACGTTTAATTCCTTTTTCGTGCATACGGATGATTTGCTCCTGCATTTCCTGCAGACCGCCGATACCGCTGGAAACAATGACACCGGTGCGATCTCGATTTACTGTCTCCATATCTAAATCAGCCTTAGACAGAGCTTCCAATGTAGCATAGATGGCATAAATCGAGTACATGTCCATCCGATTCTTGTCTTTTCGCACAAAATATTTATCAAAAGGGAAATCCTTGATTTCACCGGCATTATGGACAGGAATATCTGATGTATCAAATTTTGTGATTGGACCAATCCCAATTTGACCGTTTTCCAAACTGTTCCAAAACTTTTCTGGCGTATTGCCGATTGGCGATGTTACTCCGTAACCTGTAACAACAACTCTGTTAAATGTCATATTTCTAAACCCTTCTTTGTTTGTTATAGTGGGAGATTATTCTCCCAAAAGCAGCTGCGGCCGACAGGCAAAGACTTCAGTGAAAAAGTCTTCTACATCGTCATACCGCCATCAATAGCAATAACCTGACCTGTAAGATAATCCTGCTGAGCCAAGAAAGCTGCCACTTCAGCAACTTCTTCAGCCTTCCCGATACGCTTCATCGGTATCTGGGCCAACATACTGTCTTTCATCTTATCAGGAATAGCATCAGTCATATCCGACTCAATAAAGCCTGGCGCAATGGCATTTACACGCACTCCCCGCGCAGCAACTTCACGAGCGACTGATTTAGTAAAACCAAGAAGTCCTGCCTTTGAAGCCGCATAATTTGCCTGCCCGACATTTCCAGTCAGACCGACAACACTGGACATATTAATAATAGCACCCTGACGGGCTTTTGTCATCGGCTTTAAGACTGACTGTGTCATATTAAAAGCTCCGGTAAGGTTAATTTTTAAGACAGTCTCAAAATCTGCTTCAGTCATTTTTAACATTAGCTTATCATTGGTAATACCGGCATTATTAACTAAGATATCAATATTCCCCAGCTCCCCTTGGGCCTGCTGAACCATACGTTTGGCATCAGCATAATCGGAAACATCTCCTGAAACAGCAATGACTTTGACATCATAAGATGCAAATTCAGCCAACAATTCCTCCCCAATGGCAGAACGACCGTTCAAAACAATATTAGCACCCAAGGCAGCAAACTTATGAGCAACAGCCAGACCAATACCTCGTGTTGAACCTGTGATAAAAGCATTTTTATTTTGAATTTCCATAGATGTCCTCTCTATTTATTTTTACTGACCAATGACTGAAAACTTTCAAGATCTTCGACATGTGCAACCGGTAAATTCTTATCAATCTTCCTGACAAAGCCGCTTAAGACTTTACCCGGACCGATTTCAATAAAGTTTTCGACCCCTGAAGCTCTCATAACAGCAATTGATTCATAAAAACGCACCGGTTCCATAACTTGCCGGGCTAAAAGCCTTTTGATGTCTGATGTTTCCATAACAGCAGCTTCAGTATTGCCAACCAAGGGAATCTGGAAAGGCTTAAAGGAAACATGCTCTAATTCTGCCGCCAACTGTTCGCTGGCAGGCTTTAAAAGAGCTGTATGGAAAGGACCGGAAACCTTAAGCGGTATCAGCCGCTTGACACCGGCCTCTTTGAACAATTCTACAGCATAATCTACAGCTTCAGTCTCTCCGCCAATGACAATCTGGCTGGGCGTGTTGTAATTAGCCGGACTGACAATCCCCTTGACAGCAGCTTTCCGGCAAATCTCTTCAATGACTGAAGGTTCTGTATTCATAACTGCTACCATCTTTCCTGTTCCTGCCGGTGCAGCAGTTTCCATAAATTGACCGCGTTTAGCGACTAAAACCAATGCTTCCTCAAAACTTAAACTGCCGGCAGCCACTAAAGCAGAGTACTCACCTAAGGATAAACCCGCAACCATATCTGCAGAAAAGCCGTTTTCCTGCAGCAGTCTGTAGATAGCTACAGAAGTCGTCAAGATAGCAGGCTGTGTATATCTGGTTTGATTCAGCTTAGTTTCATCATGATCTATCAAGTCCCGAAGGTCGTAGCCCAAGATGCGGGCAGCTTTTGTAAAAGTATCCTGAACAAGAGGATAAGCTTCATACAAATCAGCTGCCATGCCGCGTTTCTGCGCTCCCTGTCCGGCAAACAAAAATGCTGTTTTCGTCATTTAATTCTCCATATCAACCCAGCGTGATGCCTCTGCTTTTATAATCTCAGCAGCACCATAGTACAAGTCCTCTAAAATTTCCTTGCAGCTTTCTTCTTTGTTAACAAAACCTGCAATTTGACCGGCCATTACTGAACCATTTTCAACATCACCGTCAACAACAGCATTGCGCAAAGCTCCGGCACCGAGCTCTTCAATTTCCTGTTCATCTTTGACCCCGCGTAAATAATCTTTTTCCGCATTAGCATAAGCTGTCGACAGCTTATTTTTTATGGCTCTTACCGGGTGACCAACCACTTGTGCAGAAATGACAGTATCAATGTCTTTTGCTTTCAAAATTTTATTTTTAAAGTTTTGATGCGCATTGGATTCCTTAGCGACCACAAAACGCGTACCGACTTGAACAGCTTCGGCTCCAAGCATGAATACTGCAGCCATACCGCGGCCGTCAGCAACTCCGCCGGCACCGATTACTGGAATGTCAACGGCTGCAGCAACCTGCCGCACCAAAGTCATTGTGGTCAGTTTTCCGATATGGCCGCCGGCTTCCATACCTTCAGCAATGATAGCATCAGCTCCCAGCTTTTCCATCCGTTTTGCCAGAGCAACGCTGGGAACAACAGGAATGACTGTGATTCCTGCCTCATGAAAACGTTCGATATATTTCCCCGGATTGCCGGCTCCTGTTGTGACAACTTTAACACCTTCTTCAATAACTAGGTCAACAATATCTTCAGCAAATGGGGATAACAGCATTATATTTACACCAAAAGGTTTATCAGTAATTGATTTTACTTTATCAATATTAGCTTTTACAACTTCTTTGGGTGCATTCCCGCCGCCAATGATACCAAGGCCGCCGGCATTCGATACCGCACCGGCCAAGTCCCCATCAGCAACCCAGGCCATACCTCCTTGAAAGATAGGATATTTAATATTTAATAATTCTGTAATTCTTGTTTTCATTTACTCAACCTTCTAAGTGTAGCTTTTAATAATTTGACAATCAAACTATCAAAATAAGAAGAGAGAATATTCGACTACGAATACTCTCAAATCTTCTTATTATTTTGTTTTTTCTTCAACGTAAGCGACTAAATCACCTACTGTATTGAGACCATCTTCAGTTTCAATTTGGATATCGAATTCATCTTCAATTTCCGAAATAACTTGAAAAACATCAAGTGAGTCAGCATCAAGCTCATCAAAAGTTGTTTCTGCTTTCACTTCTTCAGTTTCTTTACCGAGTTCCTCTACGATGATTTCTTGTACTTTTTCAAATACTGCCATGATTATTTCTCCTTAAAATAAATATTTTTATAATGTGCGGTTGCACAAGATATAACTAGATTTTAACAATTAGTGAGCCCCATGTCAAACCCCCGCCAAAACCAGCGAGTAAAATTGTCTGAGAACCGTCTAATTTAATAAGATTGTCCTGAATGCATTCGGACAGTAAGATAGGGATACTGGCCGCACTGGTGTTGCCGTATTCCATCATATTGGCCGGAAATTTCTCCCGCTCAATCCCCATTTTCTTAGCCATCTTATCTAGAATACGGTTATTAGCCTGATGCAAAAGAAAATAGTCAATCGATTCAGCCGGCATATCCGACTCTGCAAGCAGACTGACAATACTTTGCGCCACATCTCTGATGGCAAAATCGAAAATGGCCCGTCCGTCCATTTTTAAAAATTTATCATCCTCACCTTTTTCAGAAAAAGGTGAGTCGAGCGCCGCAACTCCAGAAGAAAGACTCTTACCGCGTTTCCCATCAGAATGAAGCGACTCAGCAAGAAAAGACTTTTCCACACTCCTCTCCAAAAGAACACCGCCTGCGCCGTCGCCAAACAGAACAGCTGTCCTTCTGTCAGACCAATCCAAGGTTTTCGAGAGCGTCTCAGCACCGATAACCAGCCCTTTTTGATAAGAACCGCCCTCCAATAATTTTTGAGCGGCTGAGAGAGCAAATACAAAACCGCTGCAGGCAGCAGCTACATCAAAAGCAAAGGCATTTTCAGCCCCGATATTAGCCTGAACTCGAGCAGCAGTTGACGGCATCAGAGAATCCGGCGTAATTGTAGCTATGACAATAAAATCAAGCTCTGCAGCCTCTATATCAGCCTGCTGCAGCAATTGCTCAGCAACACGGGTTGCCAGATCGCTTGTTGTTTCAGTCTTACTGATATGCCGTCTGCGAATACCGGTCCGGGAAGCAATCCACTCATCGCTGGTATCCATAATTTTTGCAAGATCATAGTTGCTGACTACCTGATCCGGGACAAAATGGGCTGCCTGTGTGATTTTTGCAAATGTCATTACACTAATTCCTCCAGAAATTTATGGAGATTGCTCAACCCTCGGGTCAAAGTATCTATTTCATCGCTGTCCAGACCTTCCACGATATGAGTGACCATCGATCTATGAAATTTACTATGCAGCCGATTCAGGAGCCGTCCCTTTTTAGTCAGGCGTAAATGAACGACACGCCGGTCTGTTGTCGACCGTATTCTTTCAATATAGCCTTTTGTCTCCAATTTATTTAAGCTGGTTGTAACAGTCCCGAGAGTTAACATCAATTCACGAGCAATATCACTTGGTGTCACATTGTTTTGTTTTCCAATAATTTCAATGGTATGCATTTCTTTTAAAGAAACGTCGTTAAACCGGCTGGTTTTCAAACTGATTTCTTCAATGACCTGAACTCTATTGAAAATGTCAACAAGATACTCGTTTATTTTGTCATATTCCAAGACCTTACCCCCTTGCAAATAAAGTTTGACATTCAAAGTATAGCAAAACTCAAAACATTTTACAATATTTTTTTCTGAAAATAAAGGACTATTTACTTACTTACCTGTAAATTTAGGCCGCCTTCTTTCACTGTAAGCCCTTACCCCTTCTTTAAAATCCTCTTTAAAGGCAAGCTCTTCCTGCAAGCTTAATTCTGTTTGCGCATAGTCTTCCCAGCCGGAAAATGAAGAGGCCCAGACCATTTCTTTAATCGCGCGGTAGGAATTCACAGAGCCGCGCAGGAGCCGTTTAACCAACTGCTTAGTGGTGCGTTCCAGTTTTTCGCTCTCACACAGACGGTAAACAATACCATAATCCAGTGCTTTTTCTGCTGACAGACCTTCTCCGGTCATAGCTAGCTGCGTAGCGCGTGTTATCCCAATAGCACGGCTCATCAGGAACAAACCGCCAGCATCAGGGGCCAAACCGACATTAACAAAAGCCTGAATAAATTTTGTTTGGGTACTTGCAATCACAAAATCAGCAGCCACCGCCATATTAGCAGCTGCTCCGGCAACTGCACCGTCAATACTCATGACAACCGGTTTAGGCAAACGTTTTATGGCATAAGAAATCTTATTAACCAATTCAGCAATCAGCACCAAAGACTGAACATCATCAGCATCTACCGCCCGCTGCATTTCCACCAAATCTCCTCCGACAGAAAAGACCTTGCCATTAGCATTGATAATTAGCAGCTTTACCTGATCGTCTTCTTCTGCTTTAGCCAGAGCATCTAAAATTTCCTGACAGACTGGGATATTAAAGCCATTTGAAACATCCGGCCGATTAAAGGTCAGTGTAGCCACTTCATCGTCAACATTGTAAAGAATTCCATTATAAGGCATGTTTTTCCTCCAAAATATGCTAAAAAGTTTGACAATCAAATTATTTTTATTTTACACAAAAAAAGATCTAAACGCAAGATAAAAAGTTCCGGCCATTTTAGTCAGGTTAGACGCAACTAAGCGATTATGGTAAATTGTAAAAGACAGAGCAGACAGCCGGTTCTCATTGGCATGCTTTTTTGCTGTTTCCTTATTTGAATATTCAGATCAAATGAAAACAGCGCATCTTTTTTGACAAAGTACTGACACCTGCCTTAAATTCTGCTATAATTTATTTAAAAAACAGTTAATGGAGATTATATGAAAGTCGTTAAATTCGGTGGCAGCTCTCTGGCTTCTGCAGAACAGCTGAAAAAAGTGCTTGATATTATAAAATCAGATGGAGAGCGTCGTTTTGTTATAGTTTCCGCTCCTGGGAAACGGCACTCTGACGACATCAAAGTTACTGATGCCTTAATTAGATATTATCGTGCCTATACATCCGATCAAGATGTCACTGAGCGGCAAAACTGGATTATCCAGCGCTATAAAACAATTGTTGATGAGTTGAATTTAGATTATTCAATCTTGGAAAAAATTTCAGAATCCATCACAAAATTGGCAACACTTCCCATAGAAAGCAATCATTTTCTGTATGACACCTTCTTAGCTGCTGGTGAGGATAATAATGCCAAACTCGTCGCAGCTTTCTTTCGAAAAAACGGTCTGTCAGCGCGTTACCTTCATCCCAAAGAAGCGGGCATCATCGTCTCCAGTGAGCCAGGCAACGCCCGTATTTTACCATCCAGCTATGATAAATTAGAAGAATTGAGAAATGAGGATGATATCCTTGTTATCCCTGGCTTTTTTGGCGTAACAGCCAATAATCAAATCTGTACTTTTTCGCGTGGTGGCTCTGACATCACAGGATCAATTCTGGCTGCCGGTGTTAAGGCGGACCTTTATGAAAATTTCACTGATGTAGACGGCATCTTTGCTGCTCATCCAGGAGTTGTCAGAAAACCGGATTCAATCACAGAATTAACCTACAGAGAAATGCGGGAACTTGCCTATGCTGGGTTTACTGTCCTTCATGATGAAGCTCTAATCCCAGCCTATAGAGGAAAGATTCCTCTCGTTATCAAAAACACAAATAACCCACAGCATCCCGGAACTAAAATTGTCCTAAAACGCCGCAGCAATGGCCTGCCGGTTGTCGGCATTGCTGGCGACGATGACTTCGTCAGCATCAACCTTTCAAAATATTTGATGAACCGAGAAGTCGGTTTTGGACGTAAGGTTATGCAGATTTTGGAAGAACTCAATATTCGTTGGGAGCACATACCAACCGGAATTGACGACATGTCCATTGTTCTGCGCGAACGTGAACTGACACCGATCAAAGAAGAAGAAATTGTTTCTCAGCTTACACGCAAACTTGAAGTGGATCATGTTGACATTGAACGCGACCTTTCTATCATTATGCTTGTCGGCGAGAATATGAAGAGTCATATCGGTGTCGCTGCAACAGCAACCAAAGCCTTATCAGACAGCAATATCAATTTGGAAATGATATCCCAAGGCTCCAGTGAAGTCTCCGTTATGTTTGTTATCAAAACCGAAAACGAGAAAAAGGCTGTCCGCGCACTCTACCGTGCATTTTTCCCTCGGGAAGACAGCTAGTCCATTTTCTTAAACTATGCCGGCGGCCGGGGTCGAACCGGCACGTCCGTGAGAGCACCGGATTTTGAGTCCAGCGTGTCGTCAAAAAACAGCCCATTGTTGCTTATTCGAGCAAACAGTGGGCTGTTTTTGCTAAGGTAAAAAATAAAAAAAGAACCCTTTCAGGAGTTCAAAATAAAAAAACATCGGGAAGACAGGATTCGAACCTGCGGCCCCTTGGTCCCAAACCAAGTGCTCTACCAAGCTGAGCTACTTCCCGTATGCACCCTGCAGGATTCGAACCTGCAACCGCCTGATTCGTAGTCAGGTACTCTATCCAGTTGAGCCAAGGGTGCCTTCTCTTTAATATGCCGAGGACCGGAATCGAACCGGTACGATGTCCTTACATCCCAGGATTTTAAGTCCTGTGCGTCTGCCAGTTCCGCCACCCCGGCCATCTTAAAGAAGCGAACGACGGGATTCGAACCCGCGACCCCCACCTTGGCAAGGTGATGTTCTACCTCTGAACTACGTTCGCTATGCCGGCTACATGACTTGAACACGCGACCCTCTGATTACAAATCAGAT
>NZ_JBFQEG010000001.1:0-299195 GCF_040930515.1 Streptococcus huangxiaojuni | reverse complement strand
GTCACCCCGGCCTCCTCATAGGCCGCCTGCACCTCATCAGCTGTCAGCTCGGTCACAAACCAAGGGATTTCTTTGACTTTTTGATAAAGCTCCTCAGCCTTAGAAGACGCCTCATCACGGTAGGCTTTAACATCTTCTGCCGCCAGGCTGGCAGCCTGATGGATTCCTGAGGTGATAATCATGGACTGCTCACTGTCCAAAAAGAAGGTTTCCTGGCTGTTCAGCCCGCCGCCGCTGGCTGTCAGACGCTCTTTCAGCTGATAATAACCCGTCATCAGCTGGTCAACCTGAACAAGCACCATGGCTTGTTCGGCATTCAGAGTTTTTATCGTTCCATCTTCTGTTAGCTCATAGCCGTAAGTCATGTGCTGGGCTGCCATCCCCTCTGCCTTGCGACTGTCCACATAAAAGACCTGACCGACTGCCTCGGCACTCCCCTTGTCAATCCGGCGACCCACCATACTGATCCAGTCCCTGGGATCAACATAATTCTGAATCCGTCCCTTAATCTGATCCACATTGTTTTTCTGCTGATTGGTCATCAGACCGTAAATATTGGGAGCATTGTAGAGATAGGCTCCCTCAATCCGGCTGAGATAGGCTGCCGGCAGGTCCGCTATCGCATACTGGCCCTGCATAGAGCCCAGCGAATGCGCATATAGCTTGAACTGGGCATTAGGATAGAGGGCCATCAGCTCCTTTAAATCCTTGGCTGCCGTTTGAAGCTGGGCGGTGGCATGATCATAGTCTTCCGAATAGTTGGGATGGTTTTGGCCCCAGATACGCAAACCAATCAGAACATCATTTTCAATCCAGTCATTCCAGACATCAGCCCCCTGCATGAAAACCTTGTCCGGTGAAGTAGAACCGCGAAAGAGCACCGTCACCTCTTCAACCGCTTCCGGATTGCCGGTCACCTCAGCTTCAGTCGGCACCACCGCATAAATCTGCTCTCCAGCACCATTTTCATTGTCATAAACTTTGGAGACAAAGCCGACTGTTCTGTCGTATTGATCTGTTACTTCGCTTCCTTTAGTCATACGTTTATTATATTCCGTCATTGCTGTCTGCAGGTTCTCTTCATTAACGTATTTTTTAACCATAAATTATTTATCCTTTTTTAATAAAGCATTAAATTCAACCGATATAATGTGGTAAGCTGAACTATAAGTTCCATCTCCATTATCCATTAAATTGAAGCTCACAAAAGCATCTTTGTTGTTGTTTACAAAAATATCAATGATAAGTCCACCCATAGGATTGTATTCCAGACTGTCTCTGTCAATTTCATAAGACTGAATAATCCCATTTTCTGTAAAGGCCTGAGGTTCCCTCTTTTTAATAAAATCCACATAAACCTTCCGAGCTTCCTTGCTAGTCGCTATCTCAATCATTTTTTGCTTTTCTTGGTGCTGGTACACAGCGAAACCTCCTATTCCTATACCGATAAGAGCTGCGATACTGAACAGTATGCGCTTAATTTTCTTTTTCCTAGGCATTTATCTGCCTCCTTTAACAAAGATACAAAGGCCGTTAAAAATCCATATAAAACAGGGAAGTAGGATTTTAGACCGCGTTCGTTTTACGCTATCAAGTAAAGCAACCCCTGTTATTACCTTACATTATAGCATAAACAGCTTTGTTTTAAAACACTGTATCGGATTTCCAGCACTATTTTCATTGTCATAGATTTTAGAGACAAAGCCCAGAGCCTTTCCATCTGGTCTCCAAGCTATTCTACCTTCTTTCAAATCTTCATACTCTGTCATTGCTATTTGTAGTTTTTCATCATTTATATATTTTTCACTCATTTATTCTCCTTCTTCCAATAATTGAGCTAGTTTAGGAGAGCCAGTTGCCCCAAATACTTCCAATTTCCCTTTTTGATTTCTAACAATACCTATTTGTATATCCATCTGTGTGTCATTGTTGATATACAACCTCACCATCAATCCACCCATTGGATTATAGTCTAGATCACTTTTATCAATTTCATATTCTTGAATTTTTCCTGCAGAGGTTAGTGCCGATTCTTCTATTTTTTTTAAATAATCCTCATAAACCTTCCTGGCTTCCTTGCTAGTCGCTATCTCAATCATTTTTTGTTTTTCTTGCTGCTGGTGCACAGCGAAACCTCCTAATCCTATACTAATAAGGGCAGCGATACTGAACAGTATGCGCTTAACTTTCTTTTTCCTAGGCATTTATCTGCCTCCTTTAACAAAGATACAAAGGCCGTGAAAAACGCAAAGAGAAAATAGGAAGCCGGCGTTAGGTTGCCAAACCTTAGACGGCTTATCTTTGTCCCGCAGCGTTTAGGCCGTGTTCACTTTATGCTATCAAGTAAAGCAACTTTTGTTATTCCCTTACATTATAGCATAAAATGTTCTGTTTTAAAACACTGTATCGGATTTCCAAAACTATTTCTTTTGTTATAGACCTTGGAAACATAGCCGACAGTTCTGTTATATTGGTCTTTAACTGCATTCCCTTTAGCCATACGTTTATTATATTCCGTCATTGCTGTCTGTAGATTCTCTTCATTAACGTATTTTTTAGCCATAAATCACCTATTTTCTTCCAACATATCATCTAACTTGGCGGACACAATATAATACGCCGTGTGGTAAGTTCCATCACCGTTATCTACCAAATTAAAACTCAAATAGGCCTCTGCATCATTATTTACAAGGATATCAACAATAAGTCCGCCCATTGGATTGTATTCGAGTGTTTTGGTATCAATTTCATAAGACTTAATAATGCCGTCTTCAGTCAGCGCATTGGGGTCATTAGCTTTCATATGCTTCTCATAAACCTTCCTAGCTTCCTCACTGGTTGCTATTTCAATCATTTTTTGTTTTTCTTGCTGCTGATACACAGCAAAAACTCCTAATCCTATACCGATAAGAGCCGCGATACTGAACAGTAGGCGCTTAACTTTCTTTTTCCTGGGCATAAATCGGCCTCCTTCATAGTTATTTGAAGTTTTTCTTCATTTATATACTTTGTTGCCAACTTTAACCACTCTTTCCGTAATATTTTTCTTGCGTCTGCCAAAACTTTGGCGAACTTGTATAATATGCCGAACTATAAGTACCATCTCCATTATCCATCAAATTAAACCCCACATCCATTTCTTCATCTCCATTGATAATTACTGTAACCATTAAACCTCCCATTGGATTATAATCTAAAGACTCTTTATCCACTTTATACGAGTATATAAAACCTTTAGCAGTAAATGCTTGCGGATCTTCATTTTTTAAATAATCCACATAAACCTTCCTGGCTTCCTCACTGGTCGCTATCTCAATCATTTTTTGTTTTTCTTGCTGCTGGTGCACAGCAAAACCTCCTAAGCCTATACCGATAAGGACAGCGATACCAGTCAGCAGCCGCTTTAGCTTCTCTCTCCTAGCCATAAGCTGGCCTCCTTCATAGCTGTTTGACGTCTTTCTTCATTGATGTTTTTTACCATTACTTTTCTCTTTCTAAAAAGTTTAATAAATCTGGTGAGCCTATAAAGTAAGCTGAGTGATAAGAACCATCATCATTTTCTATCAAATTAAAACTGATATATATACTTCTTTTTCCGTTTAATACCACTCTCACCATTAATCCTCCCATCGGATTATATTCCAGACTGTCTCTGTCAATTTCATAAGACTGAATAATCCCACTTTCTGTAAAAGCCTGAGGTTCTCTCTTTTTGATAAAATCCACATAAACCTTCCTGGCTTCCTCACTGGTTGCTATTTCAATCATTTTTTGTTTTTCTTGCTGCTGATACACAGCAAAACCTCCTAACCCTATACCGATAAGGACAGCTATACTGAACAGTATACGCTTAACTTTCTTTTTCCTAGGCATTTATCTGCCTCCTTTAACAAAGATACAAAGGCCGTTTAAAAATCTGTATGAAACAGGAAAGTAGGATTTTAGACCGTATTCGATTGATGCTGCAATGCAAGGCAACATCTGTTATTGCCTTACATTATAGCATAAACCGTTTTGTTTTAAAACACGGCATCTACTGTCCCGGACCCATTCTCTTGGTATAGCCGGCTATAGTAAATTGTAAGCGGGCAATACAAACAGCCCCAAAGTTTCAGCATTCATTAAAAATTTTCTAATATACAAAGACAGCGTCATTATTGTTTTAAAGTGTCTTTTTATAATCGTGACTGGTTAACATTATTTTAGAATCTCTGTAATTTCCCATGATTTTATCGCATTTTAGGCCTAAAATGGTTTTATTTTTTCGCCTTTCACGTTATAATGAAACTAGCTATTTCATTTAAGATTAAAGGAAGCCACATGAAAAATAATAAAAGCGAAGTGATTTATTTGATTCTGAGTATCATTACGATTGCTTTAGCAGGGGGGATTTACCTTGTTTTTGGCAATAACAGCAGCACCAATCAGGCGAATTTTACCAGCCAAGATACAAAAGTGACAGCAGAAAAAAAGGCGGAAAAACTGGTCAGCCGGCTCGAAGATAAACAAACTCAGGAAGATTTGGAAGCTGCTCAAAAAGCGGTAGACAAAGTTGAGGAAGAAAAAACAAAGGCCTCACTGCAGAAACGCATTGAGGCGGTTGAGACCGAACTCAGTGCTCAGGAAGGGGCTGAAAAGGCTGTTGCGGCAGCTGAAGCCAACCAGACCCTGGAAAATCTGCACGCTGCACAGGATGCTGTCAATATTGTCTCCAATCCTGAGCGGAAAGCCGCCCTGCAAAAACGTATCGAAGCTGTCTCTGCTGCTCTGGCGGCTATCGGTCTGAATTGATGGCTGCTGCAAAGAATCAATAGAAAAACCAGACCCTGCCCGTAAGCATTTTACTTACGGGCAGGGTCTGGTTTTATTGTCAGCAGAACAGCCTTATGACGGAGCGGTTTCGTAGCCGACCAGAATTCCTCCTTCTTCAGCATAGAAGCTGCACAGGCCGGATGCCGGCTGGCTCTGCAGCTCAGCCTCGGGAAAGCGGCTGTGGATTTTTTCACTGATTTGACGGCAGATTTTCTCATTACGGGCATGGGCAATCAGAACCCGCCCGCCATCATAGCCGGATTTCAGCATTTCTTCAACAACAGCCTCAGCTGATTTTTTCTGGCCTCTGGCCTTCTGCAGAAGTTCAAGTTTACCCTCTTCGCTAGCCCTGCCAACCATCCGAATATTGAGAAAGCCGATGACTTTGCCGACCAGCTTATTCAGACGGCCGTTTTTCACCAAATTATCCACTTTGGCTAAGACAAAGATTAGACGGGTTCTGGCCTGATAAGCGGTAATTTGTTCAACAACTTCGTCAAAAGAAAGCCCTTGATTAATCAGACGGTTCAGCTCTAAGATGATTAAATCCATCTCTCCTCCGGCTGAAAGCGAGTCAATCACATGGATATTGGCCTGAGGATTCTGTTCTAAAAGAAGTTCCTTAGCCAGCTGGGCACTGTTTTGACTACCGGACAGAGAGCCCGTAATCGTAATCGCAATCACATTGTCTGCTCCGGAATAAGCCTGCAGGAAAGCATCGGGACTGGGACAGGAAGAAGTAGCAGAACTCGGAGTAGCATACATCTTTGCCATCATCTCATCAATATTCAGTCCTTCATCGTCTTTAAATACCTCTGAGCCAATTTGAATAGTCAGCGGTACGCACTCAAACTCAGTATCCGCTGCCAGTTGATCAATAGTTTTAAAATCACAGCCAGAGTCAGCTACAATTTTCCAAGACATAAGCATGCTCCTTTTACTGATTTTTTAATTTTTATCTCTTTTTATTTGACAAAAAGAGTTCCTTTACATAAAATTATATCATCGACTAGTTCATAATGATTAAAAATACTGTCAGCTGTAACAGTTAGAAAGGTTTTGTCATGACTGAACGTAAAATCTCAGCCAATTCCTTAAAAAATCTCAGTCAGTTTAATCGGGAAAGCAGGCATCTTACACGCGAAGCCATCGAAACTGCTCTTTTATTTTTTATGGAAACCAAGGAACTGTCTCAAATTACTGTCTCAGAATTGGTGAAAAAAGCAGGAGTTTCCCGCAATGCCTTTTACCGCAATTATAAGTCTAAGGAAGACATTCTTGAAGACATCCTAGTGCAGGTAGTCCGCAGGGCAGCGCGCGGTCTTAAGGCATTTGACCTTAAAACGCAGGGGCATCAGGTCTGGCTTTTTCTGCTTCAGGAAGCCAAAAAAGAGGCTCATATTCTGGGACTTATTTTTAAACAGGGCTGCGAAGAACTTCTGAGTAAAATTGTAGCCAAACGCCTTAAGGGCTACCAACGGTTTAAACGAACCGGTCCTTTTGTAGCTTATACGATTTCTTTTTGGAGCAGTGCTATTATCTCTGTTCTCAAACACTGGATTGCAGACAATATGACCGTCTCTGAAGAAGATTTAGCAGCTGTTAACTTGCCTTTTCTTCCTTAAAGAGGCATAAGGCCTATCATTAAAAAATCTCTTGTATTCTTCCTGTCAGGAAAGAGGCAAGAGATTTTTAATAATTACGACAAAACATGCTTAAAGATGGCTTTTGCCACCCCAGCCTTATCATTGCTGTCAGTCAGATAGCGGCTGTGCTCTTTAACCAGCCTGCTGGCATTGTCCATAGCGACACTGACTCCGGCAAAGCGCAGCATTTCTAAATCGTTAGGGGCATCGCCAAGCGCCATGACTTCTTCAGGACGGAAGCCCAAATTTTGGCTCAGTTTCCGAAGTGCTTTCCCTTTTGTAACGCCCATAGGCATGGCTTCAAAGATATAATCCTGACTGCGCACAGCACTAAATAGGCGGCTCAGTTTTTGAGCTTCTGCTCTTTGAAATAAATCCAGCTGTCTTTTTTCTCCCATATACATGGCCTGAAAAATGATTTCAGAGCTCTTTTTAATCTTATCTAAACTGGCTGCCTGTGCTGTAAGAAAGACCAAACCGGCATCGTACTGTACAAGCTCAGGTACTGTCTCTCCGACAGCATAATAGTTTTGCTGACCGGTCAAAGTCAGGCAGACTTCAGGAAAATCCTGGACAGCCTGACTCAAAGTATTCAGCTCTTGATAGGACAGAGCAGCGTAATCGATCAAATCCCAATTTTTAGTTTGATAGACAGAACAGCCATTGTTCATGATAACATACTCATTATCCGAAAGTCCCAGTTTATTAAAATAGGGCTCAACCCCTGATTTAGGCCGGCCGGTACACAAAACAATCTTAACCCCCGCCTGAGCCGCTCTTTGAAGAGCCAAAATATTCTCAGCAGGCAGCTCTCTGTTAGAATTCAGCAGGGTGCCGTCCATATCAATTGCAATTAGCTTAATCATTTTCTCCCACCATAAACGTTATTTCTCTAAAAAACAGCCTTCCGGCAGCTTGGTTTAGGGTTCTCTACCTTTCGTATTGTAGCATACTCCGCTGTAAAATAAAAGCAGCCTGGAACCTCTTCTTCTCCGTCTAGGCTGCCGGTAAAGGGCTAAATTCTTAAAATCTGGCAGCTCCCTTTTACTAAAAAAGCATCTAAGCCGCCAATCTTAGATACTTTTTAATAAAACAAGCTGTACTGCTGCTCTTATTCCTGTATCAGTATCACCTGTTTAGAGAGTTAAAAACCTGTCAGTAAAAATAAAATCATAGCTGTTTTTTTGGTGAAAGATAGGAGAAATGGAAAAGATTAACCAACTGGTTTTTATTTCTTTAGTCATCTAAGGCACCTCTACCTATAAATATTGGAGATTCATGGCTAAAAACTTAGGAGGTCTGACCTTATTTTTCAAGTGTCAGAGTGCGATGCCCTGTTATGTCTGCGAAACTGAGTGACTGATCAAGGAAAGGCTTCAAAAACTTTTATTTTTTCCGCCTCCTTGGCAGCAAACCAACAGCCGTAAACAAAGAAGAACTGCCTAGAAGAAAAGCACCGACTGCTGAAGAATCACCTGTTTGAGGCAGTTCTTTTTCAGTACCACTGTATTTACTGAGTGTCAACACTTTTTCATCCTGATTGGTGCTCTGCGGTGAAATAGAAAGCGCTTCTTGTTTTGGCTGAGACTTAGGTTCTGGTTTTGGCTGTGGGTCTGGATCTGGCTGGGGTGTCCGCAGCGGTTCTGTCACTTCTTTATAAACATAGGTGATTTCCGTTGTCCCTTCAACTACCTGTCCAGTCTCATTGCCAATAGTCTTAACCGGCACAAGGATATATCGTTTACCATTTTTTTCAATAACCACCGGCTTGTGGTCGGTTGTATCATATGCTGTACCTGTCGGACTTTCCGGAGTATCTTCTACATCTTCCGCAATGGTTTCACCGGCTTCGTTGATATAATGAATAATGACATTGCCATAAACGAGCTCATAGTAATAATTAATTGTTTTTGTTTGGTCTGAAGCAACAACTCCAATTTCTAAGTCCCCGTCAGTTACTGGGTGAGGATTAGATTTAGTTACGAGCCTCCAGATACGTCCTTGCTCATCTTGAATCGTTTCTGCTTTTAAAATCGTGCTGTCATATCCTGTACCAGCCTGAGCACCGCTCAAAAGAGCCTCACTAGATAATACTTTTGCTTTATTGATCCCTGTAGTTGTACCAGATAAAGTCCCTAAGACCGTGCCTTGTGAATCAACTGCAAAATACTCAACAGTAACTGCACCTGCTTTTTCATAGACGTAAGTCAAATGGAGATCTGTTGCAGCTTCAATTGCACCAGTCTCTGAGCTTATATATTTAACCAACTTATTATTTTCTACTGTTTCTCCTGGAAGGTTTTCAGTTTTAACTTCTTGAGTTGTCAAATAATAAACATCTCCATTAAAAATAATTTGTTCGGGTTTGAAATCAGCTTCAGCAGTATTAAAAGGTGAAGCTGTCACACCATGATCAATCTTTATGCGCTCTGCCTTAATCACATTACCTTTTGTATCTTCATAGTGAACGATGACACTACCTTTTTCAACATAGTAATAGTAAGCATCTATAAAGTGCGGGGCATTATCATTTTGAAGACGAAACCAATTTGACTGGCTAAACTGTGTATTACCATTGAACAATGCGGGGAATAGCAAAGCTCCATTAGTGACACTATTACTGCCAAATGCTGATATGACTCTAACAGCCCCATTATCCCTAAAGGTCAGTCCTGCCTGCTGAGCCCAGTCATTCCAGCTCTGATTATAGTCGATTGAATTCCATTCTCCTGGCTTAAGAACCGGTGTTTCAAACACTTTCAGGTATTTATCTGTTTGTATCTGCTCATCACCTTTTTCTTGGTTGACATCGTATTCCTTAACATTGACTTTTGCAGGGTCTAAAATCCAAAATTCAATTTTAGCATCGCCATTTTCGTTAACAGTCCGTTTTAGGCGTTTCACATAGCGAACGGACCCTGTCCGCACTAAAGTATCAGGTATCAAACGAGGAAAAAGCACTCCTTCAGAAATACCGTTTTGCTCAGGTGTTTCAACCAACTCATACTTATCATACTCAGCGACACCAGATACATGAAATGTCTGACCTGCAATTCCCTCTTGGACGTAGACACTGAGGTCATCTTCCTTATCTGTTCTTTGAGAATAATAAGAAGCATTACCAGCTAGATAAGTTTGATACCTGTCATAATCCACCACTTTATAGTAATTATTCTGTTTAACACTGTCAGGCACTATAAGATTAATGGAATTCACAATTATTCCTTGAATTGTTGGCTCTTCTGCTACCAGAACATAGGTCACTTGAGCCTCCGATTTAAAGACAGAGCTTCTGATATTTCTTGTGACAGCACCATTGCTGTTGGTAGCTTCTGAATAAGAAAATGGGTATAGATAGCCAGCATCTCCGTTACCCACAATTTCTCTAATTTTATCAAAAATAAGATCATCTGCGGTATTAGGAGAGAGCTCTTTTGTTTCAAGAATAGTATTAGTAGCTGCATCAACTAAGTTGACTTGAACATTAAAAGAGGACCTATCTCTTGAAAGCGAAAAGGTTAGATACCAATCCTTTTGAAATTTTCCATTAAATGTAGTCCTGCTATTTGTAGCCAGATTATCTAGTGCTACTATTGCAAAAGTATACTGGTTTTCATCTGGGTTCACTTTGTATTTTGTAATATCAACTGTTGTATTATTGGATAGTTTTAGTGTATCTGAAACAGTTGGATTACTAATAGTTGCTTGAGTTTCTGCTTCTGTTTTATTGATAGGTACCTCAGTAAGATTAGTCCATTCACCATCAGTTTCAGTATTCTTCGCATTCGTGTCAGGTATAGTCGTGTCAGCTTCATCAGCCGTATCTGACTCCAATGCACTTACCGATAAGTTTTCCGTATTAGCTGCCACATCAAGTTTTCCATCTGCTAAACCGGTTGACAGATCAATTCCTTCCACTGGTTTTAAATCGTCTGTCTCCGTTTCAGTATCTGTGCTCATTCCTTGACTAAAAACCAATTCTTCAGGTGGTGAGCTGGTGTCAGGCACAATTTCATCTGCTAAGATAGTTCCTCTGCCCGCTAAGAAAAAAGCAGCAATAGCAACAGAAACAACTCCGATACGCAATTTTCGAACCGAGTAGCGAAAGTTATTTTCTGCATTCGCCTTTAATGCACCTTTTCTTCCATTTTTCATAAGGCAAAAAATCCTTTCTTTTTTATATTATTTATAATTACTGTTTATCCAGATAACCATCTAGCAAACAGCTAATTACCATATGTCATCAAGCACAATCTCCATAGCCTATTTTTCTTTGCGAAAAGCTACACTGTATCCTTGTTTTAACAAAACTGTTTATCTTATCGCTATGAATACATTGGAAAATGCCCTGCTAAATAATTTGCTTTTGGGTTCTTAGACCAAGAGACAATCTCCTTCAGTTCAAATAATTTTGCTTAAAATCCGAGAGCAGTTTCATGTATTTTGGAAAAGTAAGCCTATTCAATCACGCGCCTCTGTGCCAAATCCCTGTACCAGTAGGCACTTTTTTTGGGGTAGCGTTCTTGCGTTTCAAAATCAACATAGAAAAGTCCGTAACGTTTTTCATAACCGTTTGACCATGAGAAAACATCCATCAGCGACCAAATAAAGTAGCCCTTCACATTGGCACCGTCATGTATAGCATCGCTAACAGCTGATAAATGCTGTTTGACATAATCGATGCGGGCATCATCATAGACGGTGCCATTGACAAACTCATCTTTATAGCCCAGCCCATTTTCTGTAATGTAAATTTTCTTATAATTTGGATAATCCTGCTTAATCCGCATAATCTGGTCATACAGGCCCTGCGGGTAAATCAACCAGTCCCAGTCGGTCCGAGGAATGTCAACATCAAACTCCCGCCGGCCGACACCTTTAATCTGATATTTTGAACCGCCTTTGTCCCCGGTTGCATTGTGCGTAATCTCAGTTTCGCCGTCAAAGGCCCGCATCCAGTCACTCATATAGTAGTTGATGCCCAAGAAATCATTGAGGTCCTTAGCAGCCTTAAGTACCGCAAAATCTTCGTCCTGTAAGTCCAGTTTGCCGCCATTAACTGACAGGATATGAAGAACACCTTCTATCGCTTTTTTAGAGTAATCGCCCAGATAAGTCGCATCTAAGATAAATTTATTGTGGATAATATCTTCCAGTTCAGCTGCCCTGACATCAGCTGGATCAGCTGGATTGTAAGGGTATTTTGTCGGCAGAGCATGGACAACACCGATCTCTCCGGCATAACCGCTGTCTTTGAACAATTTGACCGCACGGGCATGAGCGACCATCATATTATGATGAGACTGAAAGAGTTTAGCAAAATCATACTGAATCCCCGGCGGAAATTTCCCCACAAGATACTGCCCATCGCCAATCGGTCCGATTTCATTGAAGGTCGTCCAATAATTAACTTCGGGAAATTCCTTAAAACAAAAGGCTGCATAATCGACAAAATGATCAATATTTTCCCTATTTAGGAAATCTCCCTTGGAATGCAGACTTTCCGGTGTATCAAAGTGATGCAAAGTAACAAAGGGTTCAACATGATGTTTATGGCATTCTGCAAAAAGCTTATGGTAGAAGTCTACTCCTTTTTGATTCACTTCACCAAAGCCAGTCGGAAAAATGCGCGACCAGGCAATGGATATGCGAATGCCGTTGACACCGAATTCCTGAGCCAGCTGCAGATCGAGTGGATACTTGTGATAAAAATCGCTGGCAGGTTCAGCCGTATACCAGTAATTTTCTTCTAGGAAAGTATCCCAGGCGACACGACCTTTGCCATCTTCATGAGTAGCCCCTTCTGCCTGATAAGCTGCTGTTGCTCCGCCAAAAATAAAGTCTTCCGGTAATCTTTTCATTTGCAATGACCTCACTCTAATAGCCTAGTTCTTGAACTGTTCTTCCACAAAAGCCAGTGCCCCCTGCCCGTCACGAGTCAGGCTGATATACTGAGCCCCTTGTGTTTTCGCCAATTTAATACCGAGTTTGTCTGTCTCAAGTTTCATATCTTCATAGTTAGAGGCAACCTGCGGTGCTAAAATCACCAGCTGGTATTCCGGCAGAATTTCCCGGTGGGCGCCATAACTTCCTGCGGCTGCCTTAAGGGGAACACCATGTTCAGCTGCAGCCTTGTTCAGAGCATTGGCTAAAAGACCGCTGGTGCCGCCGCCGGCACATAATACTAAGACATTGGTTTGCTTTGTAATCTGGCTGCTTGAATCTGTCTTTTCTTCACTGACACCAGCTTTTTCCAGCAGGTTTTCTGCCTTTTGTGTATCAAAATTAGCAGCAACTTTTTCCTTAAGCTGTGCGGATCCATCTGTCCCCGCCGCTTCTTCTGCCAAAATTTCCTCATCATAGACCTTAACAAAAGGGTAGTAAATAATCAGGTCCACTACAATCAGTAAAGCAGCAAGAACAAACGATAAGGCCGCAAAACCGGTTCCCATGACAATCCCTAAAGGCCCTGGCGTGGTCCAAGGGAGATTAGCAAAAAAGCTGTTCATTCCCAGCGTATCCACAAAGAATTTAAAAATCCAGACATTGACGATCGGTGCAGCAATAAAAGGAATGAAGAAGACCGGATTCAGGACAATCGGTGCACCAAACAGAATCGGTTCATTAACCCCAAAGAAAGTCGGTACAACGGAAGCGCGGCCGATTGCCCTGTTGCGTTTGGACTTACAGAGCCACATGAACATAAAAGGAACGACTAGGGTTGCCCCAGTGCCTCCCATAGTAACAATAAACATCTGTGTGCCTGATGTGATGACCTTATCGGCATGCTGACCGGCCTGTACCAGCTGCATATTGAGCTCTACATTGGAATAAGTGATAGCAGCAATTGCCGGCTCAACAATTGACGGTCCATGAATCCCGACGAACCAAAACAGGGCATAGGCTCCAAAAATAAGCGTAATCCCTAGGTAACCGTCTGCTGCTGAGAATAAAGGAGCCAGTAAGGTTCCGATCGATTCAGCCACATTAACACCAACAAGCCTTTGAACTATGAGCTGGATACCATAGAGAATAATAATGGAAAAGGCAAAGGGAAAAATATCTTTAAAAACCTGAGAGATATTAGGCGGCACCTCACTTGGCATAGGAATTGTCACATTATTTTTGACACAGAAACGGTAAACATTGACAGTAATAAAAGCTGCGATAAAAGCTGTCAAAAGTCCCTTGGTTCCCATAAATGAGCTCAAAAAGCCGCCTTCCTCGGCTGGATCAGCCGCCATAAGCAGGAAACCAGCCATAGAGGCTAACATCGTCGATAAATAGTTGATTTGATTGGTCGATTCCATCGTTCGATTGACGGAATCGGTCAGGGATTTTGCTGTTGTGCCGGCAACTAAAAAACCGATAATTCCCATCGTGTAATTATAAGGCGTCATTAGAAGGCTTTCCATGCCTGTTGACCATGTAAAGCCAAAAATGTTAGGAACATAGGCAATTAAAAGGAAAATACTGGAAAATAAAATGACTGGCATAGCAGAGATAAAGCCATCACGAATAGCCCTCAAGTAAATGTTGCGTGAAATTTTTTCGAAAAACGGCTTTCCTTTTTCAATTTGAGCAATTAAAGCATTCATGATTAACTCCCTCTTTTATATAATGCAATGAAATGTTTCATCAAATCTTTCAATAAGACCGCTGTCATTAAATGGTCCTGCCCATGCATTAAGGTAACACTGAGTTCAATATCCGAACCTTGAGCTTCCTTGGTTAAAAGTTCCGTCTGGGCCTTATGAGCATCGACAATACACTGATTAGCCTGCTCAATCAGTTCTTGAGCCGCCTCAAATTCCTTGTTTTCTGCTTTTGTCAGTGCCTCTAACAGTTTG
This sequence comes from Streptococcus huangxiaojuni, assembly GCF_040930515.1. Lineage (NCBI taxonomy): Bacteria > Bacillati > Bacillota > Bacilli > Lactobacillales > Streptococcaceae > Streptococcus > Streptococcus huangxiaojuni. The sequence goes on along the minus strand of NZ_JBFQEG010000001.1, from coordinate 284,887 downwards.
GAGCGGGCATCTCCGGCATAAGCCACAATTTCAAAGCCTAGTAATGTTGTTTCTTCTCTGTTCATCGTTTCTCCTTCGCTGTCTTAAAGTTTTTCAGTCCAAGGTGTCGCTGTTTGTGCCAGAACGCTGTTTAATTCATCAATCTGGTTGAAGCCTGTAGTGCGCAGCCACTGTCTGGCTGCTTCTGCTCCTTTTTCAATATAAACAGGAACCGAACCTGCCCATGTCGCCCTGCCACAAAGAACACCGTTAAACTGGGCCCCGGCCTTTTGTGCAAAAATCAGTGTTTCTTGGAACAGTTTACTGCTGACACCGGCACTTAGATAGATATAAGGCAAATGTGTCGCTGCCTCTTGTTCCTCAAAATAAGCCGCTGCCTGCTCCTGATTGTAAACAACCTCACCATCTGAAAAACCTTCAACATAAGCCATATTGACCGGCACTTCAACCTTGAGTACATCAACATTGAAACGGTTTTTAGAAAAGACTTTCATCGCTTCAATGACCTTTCTCGGTTTCACTTTGGCAAATGCGGCACTGCTGCTGTCAGCAATTTTTTCGTCATAAGTCAAAATTTCCAAAAAGAAAGGAATATCCTCTGCTAAACATTCTGAACCGATTCGCTCAATATAAGCCTGCTTTTGTTGGTTGACATCAGAATCGCCGTCAACATCATAGTAAAGCAAGAATTTTACTGCATCTGCCCCTGCTTCTTTTAGCCGTTTAGCCGACCACTCAGGCAGACAATCCGGCAAACGGCTTGTTGTGCTTGCATCATAACCGGTCTTCTCATAAGCAAGGAGAAGGCCTGACTGCCGATCGCGCAGCTGGCTTGCCTCAAGACCGTATTCAGGATCCAATAAAATCGAAGAGGCATAGGGTGTTAATTCTTCTGAAACCAAAGATTTCAGTTCTTCCATCTGCTGCCTTTGCGGTACTTCTTCTTGAAACTGGGCCATCATTTTGCGCAAAGCGCCGCGCTGATCAAAGGCCAAGGCGGAAATAACGCCCTTACTGCTGAGTTTTTCTAATGATTGTCGTTTTTGTTCTGTAAATCCCATTTTTATACCTCTTCTACATGGATTTGTTTAAATAATTTTTCATAATCAGCCAGATTAACATGACCGGTCATTTTTTCCTGAGCATTCAGCATCCCTAAGACATTAGCTTTTTTTAACAAATCAGCATCAGAAAGCCCGTGCAAAAGACTTGATGCAATGCCGGCCACCGTTGAATCTCCTGATCCTACCGGATTGGCAACCTTAATTTTAGGAATTCTGACACGATAAAAGGTCTCATTATGTTTGGCAAAAGCACCTGCAGCTCCCAGAGAAACAATCACCCAGCTGATGCCGTCAAACATAGGTTGAGAGAGTAAGTCTTTCAGAGTCTGATTGTCAGCTGCAAGAGGCTCCCCCGTAAGCTGACCCAACTCTTCTAAATTGGGTTTAATAACAAAAGGCTTAGCTGAATGTTTCAGCACTTCCAGCAGTGGTGCGCCTGAACAGTCCAAAACGATTTTCTTCTGATAGGCATCAGCCCGACGGATCAGCTCTGCATAATAGTCAGAAGCAAGCCCATCCGGCAGACTTCCCGAAATAGTAATCACATCAAAAGGCCGACACAGGCGGTCAAAATGCGAAAGGAAGCTTTCTGCCTCGGCAGGGGTGATTTTTGGTCCCTTCTCTAAAATTTCAGTTTGCTGCCCTTCATGCAGGATAGCAATACAGTTTCTGGTTTCCCCGCGGATAGGGAAAAAATGGTGATGGATAGCCGCTTCTGATAATTTATCCTGCAGATAAAGGCCAGTTTTCCCGCCGATTAATCCGGTAGCCATAACATCTTCACCAAGTTCGGCCAGCACACGGGTAACATTCAGGCCTTTCCCACCCGGTGTTTTACTAACTTCAGCTGCTCTGTTGACAGTATCAAGCGCCAAGCGGGGCAGGGAATAAGATATATCGACAGCAGGATTCATCGTTACAGTAAGAACCATTTTTCTCCTTCCTTCTTCAATCGTGATAGTCGCCGCGGTCCCATTTTTCTAAAAATTCGTCAAAAAAATGAGGGTCTTGCTGGTCAGCATTCAGACTTTCCAGCTGAGCGATTTTTTCAATCCATTTTTTATTTTCTGGATTTTCTTTATACTCAGCTTCAATAAAAGCAGTGATAATATCGCACATCAAGAGATGGCCGGTAATTTTTCCGCCAAAACCAATAACATTAGCATTCAGCTCTTCTTTGGCATAAAGAGCTGATGTCATATCACGAACCAAGGCAGCCCGAACACCAGGAACCTTATTAACGGCATTAGTGATACCGACACCGGTTCCGCAGATGCAGATACCTAAATCGGCCTCTCCTTTGACTACCGCTTCTCCCACTTTTTTGCCGAAAATCGGATAATGGGTCCGCGTATGGTCGTAAGTCCCACAGTCAAGTACATCATAACCTTTGGCTTTCAAGAAATCCGAGACAGCAATTTTCTCATCTGTTACAATGTGGTCACATCCAAGAGCGATTTTCATTTTTTCTCCTCATTTCTAGCACATCTTATTTAGCATATCGACACGAATTTGGTGACGTCCGCCATCATAGCTGCCTTCTGCAAAAGCTGAAGCAATATTTTTGGCGAGTCGGTCACCGACAATCTCTGCACCTATTGTGATCATTCGGGCATTGTTATGACTGCGTGTCATATAAGCTGTACGCTCATCTGAGACCTCTGCAGCAATCATCCCTTTTATTTTTGTTGCTGCCATAAAGCTGCCGGCACCATAAGCGTCAATCATGATCCCAAGATTGTCTGTGTCCTTCAGCTTAGCTGCCACGGTCAGTGTATTATCGATAAAATCTTTTGTGTCGTCACTGACATCTGACACTTCATAGCCTGCTGACAGAAGATGGGCCTTTAAAACATCCTTGAGCCTTTTCCCATGAGCATCTGCACCGATAACAATCATCATTTCAAGCCTCCTTTTGCTGACTGCTACCCTTTAAAAGGTAGAAAATGTTTGTTTTTGTTTGTTTTACCCTTTTATAATAGCAAAGAATACAACATGTGTCAACATACTCGTGTTTATTTTTTTGTTTTTTATAATATTATTTTAAATTAACTGCTTTTTTAACCTTTTTTCTTCATAATAGTCTTTATATTTATCCAGATAAAGTGTTCTTTTATTGTTTGTTTTTGCTTATATGCCTTGAAAAATGGGTAAGTATGTGCTATATTGAATAGATAATCAGAAATGAAATTAGGTAAGATGATGTTAAAAAGAGAGAGGCTGCAGCGCATCGTTGATAGGGTCAACCAAAAAGGCGTTGTCACCGTTAATGATATTATCCAAGAACTCGAGGTTTCTGATATGACTGTCAGAAGAGATCTGGATGAACTGGAAAAGGAGGGACTCCTCAGCCGAGTACACGGAGGCGCTCAGAGTATTTCTTTCCTGCAAAAGCAAGAAAAATCCAACAGAGAAAAGCAGACTGTCCAGATTAAAGAAAAGCAGGAAATTGCCCGCTCTGCGGCAAGCCTTATCAACGATGGCGAAACTATTTTTATCGGCCCGGGGACAACTCTGGAATTTCTTGCTAAAGAACTGATTAACAGAAATATCCGAATTGTCACTAACAGCCTCCCGGTTTTTAATATCTTATCTAAAAGCACAACTGTTGATCTGCTACTGATTGGCGGCGAATACCGGTCTATTACTGGGGCTTTCACAGGTTCACTGGCCAGAAGCAATGTGGCATCGCTGAAATTTGCTAAGGCTTTTATCAGCTGCAATGGTATCTATAATAATGATATTGCAACTTACAGCGAAGCCGAGGGGAATATCCAAAAGCTGGCTTTTGATAATTCTATAGAAAAATTTCTTTTGATTGACAGCCAAAAATTCAACACCTATGATTTCTGCGTTTTTTATCAGCTGACTGATATTACGGCTCTGATCACTGATTCATCGGTGCGCAAAGAAGATTTGACAAAATACGGACAGCTGACGCATATTCTAAAGCCAAATCCGCAATCAAAGGAAGCATAACCCTTTCTTCCAGCTTATTATTGTCTTCAAAAAAATCACGCTCCCTGTATTATAGGAACCGTGATTTTTTTGGAGACATTTTATTAATCCCTTTTATCCGTTTTGTAGTATAATAAAAGTGTAAACCTTTTCATTTTTATTTAATGAAAAGAAACACGGCCCAAAATCCTAGTGAAAAAGATGGCTGTCAGCGTGATGCCAGCATCACTTGCCATCCCCTATTTTCATACAGATTTTTAACGGGCTTTGTATCTTAATAACTGAACATGCCCTAAACGCTGTGTAAAAAAGATAGACTTCCCTTGAGTCTTTAATGACTCAGCGGTCAGTCTCCTATTTTTACTTTGCGTTTTATACGGGCTTTGTATCTTATATAAGGAGGCGGATATCTAATGGCACTCTACGGTAAACAGAATCAAGAAAAACATGATGTCCTCAGTCCTATCTTTGGATCTGTCAGTGAGGATCACGATTTACCAAAATATAAGCTCAACCAAACGCCTGTTGAGCCGAGAATCGCTTATCAGGTTATCAAGGATCAGCTGCTTGACGAAGGGAATGCTCGTCTGAATTTGGCCACTTTTTGCCAGACCTATATGGAACCTGAAGCGACACAGCTGATGGGCGAGACGCTGGAAAAAAATGCTATTGATAAATCAGAATATCCGCGTACAGCAGAAATTGAAAACCGCTGTGTAAATATGATGGCTGATTTATGGCACGCTCAGCCCGGAGAAGAATTTTTGGGCACATCAACCGTCGGTTCTTCTGAAGCTTGTATGCTGGGTGGATTGGCTATGAAATTTGCCTGGCGCAAACGGGCCGAAAGTCTCGGTCTGGACACCGGTGCTCAAAAGCCAAACTTAGTTATTTCAACCGGCTATCAAGTCTGTTGGGAGAAATTCTGTACCTACTGGGATATTGAACTGCGGACTGTTCCTATGGATAAGGAACACCAGTCACTAAATATGGAAACGGTCATGGATTATGTTGACCCTTACACAATCGGTATTGTCGGCATTATGGGTATCACATATACAGGCCGTTATGACAATATTAAGCAGCTCAATGACCTTGTGGAAGCCTATAACAGCCAAACTGACTTCAAGGTTTATATCCATGTTGATGCTGCGTCCGGCGGTTTTTATGCACCTTTTATGGAACCGGAAATCGCTTGGGATTTTCGCCTAAAAAATGTCATCTCTATTAACACTTCCGGTCATAAATACGGGCTTGTTTATCCAGGAATCGGCTGGATTCTTTGGCGTGATGAAGCTTTTCTGCCGGAAGAATTAATCTTTAGGGTGAGTTATTTGGGGGGAGAAATCCCGACAATGGCCATTAATTTTTCCCGCAGTGCCTCACAAATCATCGGCCAGTATTATAATTTTATTCGTTACGGCTATGACGGCTACCGCGCAATTCATCAACGAACCCACGATGTCGCTCTCTACTTGGCAAAAGAAATAAAGGCCTTAGATCGTTTTGAGATTGTTAATGATGGGGCACACCTGCCTATTATCTGCTACAAGCAAAAAGAGACAAAACAGCAGGAATGGACGCTCTATGATTTGGCCGACCGTCTGGCTATGAAAGGATGGCAAGTTCCGGCCTACCCTTTGCCTGCTGATCTGGACCAAACTGAAGTACAGCGTCTGGTTGTGCGTGCTGACTTTGGTATGGGCATGGCGCATGACTATATAGAAGATATGAAAGCAGCCATAGCAGATCTCGACCAAGCCCATATCCTCTTTCATGAGAAAAAAGAAATCAAAAACTACGGCTTCACACACTAAACAAGATACAAAGGCCGTCAAGAAATCCGTATGAAAATAGGGACTGACGAGCGATGACTTGCATCGCGACGGAGGTCATCTTTTTCACTAGGATTTTAGGGCATGTTCAATTTACAAGATACAAAGGCCGTCAAAAACGCAAAAGGAAAATGGCGGTAAGTCCGAAATCTTTGATTTCGCAGACGCCCCCCTGCCAGGACGACTAGAAAGGTGCGGTCGACTGTTAAGGCGACAAAGCTTTCAGACGTCTACGGCTAGCTAACTTGAAATCAACTCTAAACTTAGCCATATCTTTTTCCCGCAGCGTTTAGGGCGTGTTCAGTTCAACAAGATACAAAGGCCGTTAGACAGGCATAAAAAGAGCCAAGTCTCAACAAGACTTGACTTTTTTATTGCTTTCATTACTTAAGTGTTAAAATAAGTTCAGCCAAACCATTATATCCACAGTTCAAAGTTTCCTAGCCTGTTTTTTGTTTCCAGAGCTTCTAGATTTCTTTACCTAAGGCATAATGGCTGCCTTTAAGTGCTTTTTTCAAAGAAAATTTAAAGGGATGGCCCGTAACAGTGGCTTGGTTTTTCTCTAAATCGACATGAACATCCGTTACGCCTCGGACTGAACTCAGTTTTTCTGTCACTGTCTGAGCACAGCCCTGACATTTCATACCTGTAATCTCATAAGTTTTTTCCATAGAAACCTCTTTTCCTGCATAAATTAATAGATCAATCCTCTGTTTAAACCATTCGTTTCAAACGCAGAGCATTTAAGACAACTGAAACTGAACTAAAGCCCATTGCCAGTCCTGCAATCATCGGATTGAGCAGAGGACCGCCGAACAGATAAAGCACTCCCATAGCGACCGGAATAGCAAGGATATTGTAGATGAAGGCCCAAAATAGGTTTTCTTTAATAACCTTTATTGTCAGCCGGCTAATGGTCAGGCTTTTAAAAACGTCTGAAAGTTCGGGGCGCATTAAGATAATATCCGCTGATTCAATGGCAATATCTGTTCCTGAACCAAGAGCCAAGCCGATATCGGCCTTGGCAAGAGCCGGAGCATCGTTAATCCCGTCGCCGACCATAGCAACCAGCCGGCCTTGGTTTTGTAGGTCTTCAATAGCCTGCGCTTTTTGGTCAGGAAGAACGTCACTGATTGTCTCTTTGATTCCCACCTGCTTAGCAATAGCCTGGGTCGTTCTTTGGTTGTCCCCTGTCAGCATGATAACAGAAAATCCAGCTTTTTGCAGATCGGCAACTGTCTGCCGGCTGTCGGCTTTAACCAAATCAGCAACTGTAATCAAACCTACTAGCGCTTTACTGCGGGCCAGATAAATCGGTGTCTTCCCATTCTCAGTAGCCGCAGCAGCCGTCTGTGCTGCCGCTGTTATATCAACGCCCTGCTCTTGCATGAGCCGCTGATTCCCGACATAGACAGTCTCTTCATTAATCTCAGCCTGCAGCCCCAGTCCGGTTAGGGCAGTGAAGTCAGTGACAGGCAGCAGGGCTATGTCTTCTGCTTCAGCTTTGGCAACAATGGCCTGACTTAAGGGGTGTTCGGATAATTTTTCAACCGAAGCCGCTAACTGCAGTAAATCGTGTTCACTGATTGTATAAGCAGTCAGTCCAGCGACTTCCGGTTTCCCTTGTGTCACTGTCCCTGTTTTATCAAAAACAATTGTGTCTACCTGATGGAATTTCTCAAGAATATCTCCTCGTTTATAGAGAATCCCATTTTCAGCTGCCCGGCTTGTTCCTACCATAATAGCGGTCGGCGTAGCCAGACCCAAGGCGCAGGGACAGGCAATCACAAGCACGGCAACAGCAGTCTGCATAGCAAAGACAAAACTTTGTCCCATTATAAAATACCAGAAAAGGCCGGTTAATAAAGCCAGACCGATAACTATCGGCACAAAAACTCCTGATACCTGATCGGCTATCTTAGCGATCGGAGCTTTTGTTTGCTGGGCATCTTCAACTAAGCTGATAATCTGTGCCAAAAGGGTATCACTGCCAATTTTTTCAGCTTCTATAGTCAAAACTCCCTGCCCATTAATGGTGGCTCCATAAACCAAGTCATTCATCTGTTTTTCGGCAGGAATACTTTCACCTGTCAGCATCGATTCATCAACAGAGGAGTGGCCGGCAACCACTCGGCCGTCTACAGGAATTTTTTCTCCGGGCTTGACAAGCAGGGTATCAGAGAGAACTACTTCTTCAACAGGCAGCATCAGTTCTTGTCCGTCTCGGATTACTCTGGCTTCTTTAGCAGACAAAGTCAGTAAGCGTTCGATTGCTTCTGAAGTGCGGCCTTTTGAGCGGTTCTCGAAATATTTCCCCAAGGTAATCAAAGTCAGAATAACAGCTACAGATTCAAAATAAAGGTCATGCACATAGTGGCTGTGCCCCCAGAAAATATGATAAAGGCCATAGAGGCTGTAAGCAAAAGCGGCAGCTGTTGCCAGAGCTACTAAAGAATCCATATTAGGATGTCTCTGCCAAAGAGCGCGAAAGCCATTGCGATAAAAACGGCGGCCTAAATACATGACTGGCAGTGTCAGAAAAAGCTGCAGCAAAGCAAAAACTAAGGGGTGGCTGTTCGGTCTGATGACTTCAGGGAGCCATAAGCCCATCATACTTCCCATGGAAATATAAAAGAGCAGCAGACTAAAAACAGCTGACAGCAAAAATTGCTGCCGCATTTTTTGGCTGGTTTCTTCCTGCCGTTCTGCCTGACTTTTAGCCTCGGCCGGATTATATAAGCTGGCAGTGTAGCCGCTGGCAGCTACTGTCTTTGCAATATCTGCCGGAGACGTTTTTTGAGAGTCGTAAGTTACCCTCATCTTCTCCGTAGCTAAATTAACAACTGCAGTATCAACTGCCGCCATTTTTTGAACAGCATTTTCAACAGTTGAAGCACAGCTTGCACAAGTCATACCATCAATAAGAAAAATGTCTTCTTGCATTAGAAAACCTCCATATTTTCTTTACAGCGGCATTGACCAGGTATACAATTGCAGTGAATCTCCGCGGCTGCATGCTTTTTTTTGTGAGCCAGCACATTCTGCAAATGCTCAATATCCTCCAAAGTTAAAGAGCTTGCATGCAAAAGATGCTCGAGTAAAGCCGGATGCTGACGCTGGCAAAATTTAGTCAAAAGTGCATCAGCCTGCATATCCATGCTGGATTTTTCATCAACCTGTGCTGAGTAAATAAACCGATTTCCTTTTTTTTCTGTCAGCAGGCATCCCTTAGCCACAAGACGTTTGAGCAGGGTTTTGACAGTCGAAGGGCTCCACTGCATTTTCTGCTTTAAAATTTCTAAAATTTCACCACTTGTTGTCTGACCTTTAGCCCAGACCACGCGCATAATTTCCCATTCTGCATTGGCAATTATCATAGAAAAATCACCCTCATTCGTCTACTTTTGTCATCATTATAAGGTATTTGATGACAGTTGTCAACTAAAACGCTTATCACTAAGATAAACAGTTGGCAGCATGTCCCCAACCATATCGAAAGAGCATATAAAAAAAGGGCTGTGCCCCTTTTTTTCTTATTTTAACTGTCAGAATCATACAGATAAAAGGCAGACAATGACGCTCCGCATCGCAGCAGCATCAATTTCACAAAGAAGCAGAGTTAGCCGGCCTTATTGCTTATTTTCTAAATCACGCAGCATTTGGTCAATTTTATTGCCATAAGCAATTGACTCATCTTTAATGAACTGCAGGTCAGGTATCTTATACATCGTCAAATAATGACCGAGTTCACGCTTAATTGTTCCAGTCGCTTTTTCCAGTCCTATCTGAGCCTTTTGCTGCTCAGATGCCAGATCACTCATAACTGTATAATAAACCTTGGCAAGGGATAAATCGCCAAGCATCTGAACATCAGTTATCGTTACCCCTTTAACACGCGGATCACGCACCTTCTTTTGTAAAATATCATTGACCTCACGTTTAATCTCCATACCTACACGATCAACACGAAACGAATTTCCCATAACTCCCCTTCTACATAAGATACAAAGCCCGTTAAAAGAGCAAAGCAAAAATAGGAGCCTGACCGATGAGTCACTAAAGACTCAAGGGAGGGCTGTCTTTTTTGCACAGCTCTTAGGGCATGTTCAGTTCCAATAAGATACAAAGCCCGTTAAAAGCTCACAGCAAAAATAGGAAAACTGACGAAGAAACTTCAGTTTCTAGGAAGTTTTATCTTTTTTGCAAAGAGCTTAGGGCGTGTTCAATTCCACAAGATACAAAGCCCGTTTAAAAATCCGTATGAAAATGACGGTAAGTCCGAAATCTATGATTCCGCAGACGCACCTCTGCCAAGACGACTAGAAAGCTTTGTCGGCCACTAGGACGACAAAGCTTTCAGACATTTACGGCTGACAGTAAGTCCGAAATCTATGATTTCCAGCCCCTCACTCTCCCTTTTCTAGGTTCGGGCTGAAATCATCCACTGGATGATTTCACCGCACAGCTCTTAGGGCATGTTCAATTCAGTCATACAGATAATAAATCTGCTGTTTTCATTTGTCTATAGCTGATTCACTGAAGCTTTGCAGATGCTTTAACGGGTAATTTCTTCCATGATATAGGCTTCAATATTGTCATCAATTTTCAGATCGTTGTAATTCTCAATCATCAGTCCGCCTTCCTGTGCATTGCCAACTTCCTTGACATCATCTTTGTAGTGCTTCAGACTGACCAATTTCCCATCAAAAACAACAACACCGTCACGGATAACACGAACACTTGAATCACGGGTCACCTTACCGCTGAGAACCATGAAGCCGCCGATTGTTCCCATTTTAGAAACTTTAAAGGTCTCACGAATAACTGCTTCTCCGATAATTTTCTCTTCATATTCCGGATCAAGCATTCCTTTCATGGCATCTTCAACTTCCTCAATCACCTTATAAATAATCGAGTGAAGGCGGATTTCAACCTCATCTGCTTCGGCTTGCTGGCGGGCTTGCGGTGTCGGACGGACATTAAAACCGATAATGACTGCATTACTGGCTTCAGCTAAGGTAACATCTGACTCATTAATAGCACCGACAGCAGAGTGCACGACATTGACCTTGACCCCTTCGACATCTATCTTAAGCAAAGAAGCTGCCAATGCTTCGACAGAGCCTTGAACATCTGCTTTGATAATCACATTAACCGACTTCACTTCACCGGCTTTAAGAGTGTCAAACAGATTTTCAAGGCTGACCCGATGAGTGGTCTGCCGCTGCTTAAGAAGAGCACGCTTAGCACGTTCTTCACCAGCAGCCCGGGCTGCTTTTTCATCTTCATAGACGGCAAAATGATCTCCGGCCATAGGTGCCTCATTCAGTCCTGTAATGGATACCGGTGTGGAAGGAGGTGCTGCTTTCACACGGCGGCCTAAGTCATTAGTCATCGCGCGGACACGGCCGAAAGTGTTTCCAACAACAATCGGATCCTGCACATTTAAAGTCCCCTGCTGAACAAGAAGTGTGGCGATTGCCCCTTTCCCTTTATCAAGGCGGGCCTCAATAACAGTTCCGATAGCCCGAACTGTTGGATCAGCTTTAAGCTCTTGGATTTCAGCGACTAAGAGGACTGTTTCCAGCAGTTCGTCGATATTTTTGCCAAATTTAGCAGAGATTTCAACAAACTCTGAGTCTCCTCCCCAAGCTGTAGAAACAACGCCATGTTCTGCCAGCTCGCCGATGACCCGTTCAGGATTAGCATCTGGTTTATCAATCTTATTTATAGCCACGATGATTGGAACATCAGCCGCTTTAGAATGGTTGATGGCTTCAATTGTTTGGGGCATCACACCGTCATCAGCAGCTACAATCAAAATAGTGATATCTGTTACTGAAGCACCTCGAGCCCTCATGCTGGTAAAAGCAGCATGCCCTGGTGTATCAAGGAAAGTAATTTTTTTACCGGCTGTCTCAATTTGATAAGCACCAATATGCTGAGTAATCCCGCCAGCTTCCCCTGTGACAACACGCGAGTTGCGCAGTGTGTCCAGCAGCGTTGTCTTCCCGTGGTCGACATGTCCCATGATAGTGACAACAGGGGCACGCTCAACCATCTCTTCAGGATTAAGATAATCCTCATCGACAAAGAAGCGGTCAATATCAGCTGTATCTACCTGTACTTTGGCCTTGGCTTCAATACCATAATCAACCATCAGCAGCTCAATTGTATCAGCATCAAGCGATTGATTTTGTGTTGCCATGACTCCCATCATAAACAGCTTTTTGACGATTTCAGCCGGTTCACGCTTTATGCGCTTAGCAATTTCTGCGACAGTCATGCCTGCAGTGTATTCAAATTCTTTTGGCAGCTCATGAAACTTACGCTCAGTAACAGGTTTAGGTGCCTGATTATTGCGGTTATTTCGACCTTTTTTGTTCTTTTTAGTATTATTCCAGTTGCTATTTCTTTGATTTCTCACGCGGTTTTGATTATTCCAGTTTTTCTTATTTTTTGCTTGTTTTGGACCATCTTCATTTTCATGAGTAAAGTCACGACTTTTTTCAGGACGGGCTTGCTTTTTACGGCGGCTGTCCTGTGCCTTCGGAACAGCGTCTGCTAAAGGAGGAGCTGCTTGAAGTTCCGGAGCTGCCGAGAGAGCTGCTTGCTCCTCAAGCTGCTGCTGGGCTGCTTCTTGAGCTTTTATTTGCGCTTGTCTGGCAGCTTCCTGTTCACGCGCAGCTCTGGCTTTTGCCTCCTGTGCTTCACGGAAACGTGTCTCGCTTTGACGAGAATATTCGGCGTTCTGCTCTGCTTTTAAAGCAGCTGCACGCGCTTTAAAATCAATCCGCCCCTTCCCCTTAGCCGGCTGAGCTGTCTGCTGATTGGGCTGTGCTGTGCGGTCATAACGGCGGTCGTTATTGCGGCGGTTATTAGAATGATAGCGCTGATCACGGTTTCTATTTTGCCTGTCATTATCAGACCGACGGCCGTCTTTTTGATAAGACCCTTTGCGGTCTTTTCTTTGCTGCTGCTCTGCCTGACGGCGTTGGGCTTCGGCCTTGGCTCTTGCTTCACGCTCTGCTTTAAAGTTGCGGCTTTTCGGACGGTTGAGCGGCGGTTTGGAAGCTGATGGTTCAGTGTGCTGAACAGCTTTAGGCACAGGCGCCGTTTTTTGTGGCTGCTCTTTTGGACGCGGCTCTGAAGCTGCTGCTTTAGGAGCAGGCTGCGGCTGTGCATTCGCCGGTTCTTGTTTCGATACGGCTCCTTCCTTTGCTGCAGCGGTAAAGCTTGCAATAATGCGGCCTGCATCTTCCTCTTCAACACTAGAAGCATGGCTTTTTACAGCAAAGCCAAGCGACTGTGCCCGTTCGACAACTTCTTTACTGCTTTTTCCGATTTCTTTTGCAATTTCGTGCAATCTTTTCTTTGACAATTTGTGTCCTCCTATTCATCTATCCCATAAGAGTCCTCATTTTCTTTGAAAATCCAGCATCTGCAATAGCCAGCACTTTTCGAGGCTTACCTAGTGCAGCACTTAATTCCAGCGTAGAAAACGCTGTGGAGACTTCTACATTGTAATAGTTGCTTTTATCTTTTATCTTTTTACTTAGATTAGGACTGGCATCACTAGCCAGAAAGATAAGTTTAGCTTGTCCGGTCTGAATCGCTTTTACAGTCAGTTCCTCACCCGAAATGACACGGCCTGCGCGATAAGCCAGACCGATAAGCTGTGAGATTTTTTCTGAATTATTCAAGGCCCAGCTCTTTTCTTTTCACTTTATGTTCAACATAAGCAATCAAGTCGTCATAAAAACTTTCCGGTACTGTCATAGCGAAAGTACGGTCAAAAACCTTTTTTTTCTTGGCAGTCAGCGCTTCGGTGTTATCCAGTTTAATATAAGCGCCGCGGCCGTTTTGTTTGCCGGTCGGATCAATAAAAATGTCACCTTCCTTATTTTTGACGATTCTAAGAAGATCGCGCTTATCGATAACTTCACCTGAGACGACTGATTTTCTTAAAGGAATCTTTCTTGTTTTAGGCATTTAAAAAACTCTTTTTTCTGTTTTTATTCCGTTCCGTCAAGAACAGGTTCTGACGGTTCACTTTCAGCATTTTCAGCTTCAGCAGCCAGCAGTTCTTCTCGCTGAGCTTCCATTTCATCGTACTCACTTGCCGACTTAATATCGATGCGATAGCCGGTCAGATGAGCCGCTAAGCGGACATTCTGTCCGCGCCGGCCAATAGCCAGCGACAATTTGCTGTCCGGCACAACAACGGTTGCCCGTTTAGGATCCTCATCATCAAAAAGCACCATATCAACTTCTGCAGGAGCAATAGCATTGTAGATGAACTCAGCCGGATCATCAACCCACTGGATGACATCAATGTTTTCTTCCATCGGCAAAGCTGCACCTGTTTTAGGATCAATCCGCTTAGGATGAAATTTGCTGGTTACTTTTTTAATATTGCTGCCGCCGCGGCCGACGATGGTTCCGATTGCATCAACATTGGGATTGTGGCTGCGTACCGCAATTTTTGTCCGATCACCGGCTTCCCGGGAAACACTCATTATCTCGACTGTTCCGTCAAACACCTCGGGGATTTCCTGCTCCATGATCCGTTTGATAAACTGAGGATGGCTGCGGCTGACAAAAACATTGACCCCTTTAGGATTGTTTTCAACTTTATAAACATAAACTTCAATGCGGTCGTGCGATTTAAAGGTTTCTCCCGGAATCTGGTCCTGATGGGACAACTGAGCCTCCAAAGTTCCTAAATTCACGTAAATAAAGCGCTGATCGAAACGCTCAACCGTCCCGGTCATGATTTCACCTTCACGCTCTTTGTATTCATTAAAGGTTACTTCCCGCATCTGACGCCGCATTTTTTCCATAATGGTCTGTTTAGCCGACTGTGCTGCCACACGACCAAACTCTGCCACTGATTCAGCAAAACGAATCTTGTCGCCTATTTCATAGGCAGAACTGATGGCCAAAGCATCTTCAAGACTGATTTCAAGCCGGCTGTCAAAAACTTCTTCAACCACTTCACGGACGGTATAGACCTGAAAATCACCTGTTTTTTCATTAAATTCGACCACACAGGACTCAGCCTGACCATAGCGGCGCTTATAGGCTGATTTTAAAGATTCTTCAACCGCTTCAATAATATCTTTTTTGTCAATATGTTTTTCTTCTTCCAAAATACGGAAGGCTTCTAACATCTCTTTGCTCATAATTCTATCACTCTTTTTTTCTGTTCTTTTAGCTAGCGTAACAGGAAAAAGCAAAATCCTTTCTTAAAATTTAACTGCAAGGCGGGCTTTAGCAACCGTCTGATAAGGGATATCCACTGTTTTTTCTTGCCCTTTGTCCATAAACATAAGCGTTAGCACTTGTCCATCAAAAGCCAGCAAATCACCTTCAAAATGCTTCACTTTATCGATGGGCTTATACAGGCTGACATTGATATAGCTTCCAACAGCCTGGGCTAAACTGGCAGCGGTTTTTAAAGGGCGCTCCAGACCCGGACTGGAAACTTCCAGTAAATACTGTTGAGGAAAGGGATCAGGCTCGATGGTATCCAGCAGGGGGCTGATGATATCTGTCAGCTCTGCTGTATCATCTACAGTAATACCACCAGGTTTATCTACTAAAATACTTAATATATAATCGCCCCCCTTTTTTTCATATTCAACATCAACCAATACAAATGGATCTTCAAATACAGGGGCAATCCGTTCGGTAACACGTTCAACAATATGGTTTGCGATAAGGCATCCTCCTTTTATATTAACAGTCCTTCTTCTGACACAGATAAGAGGCGAAGTCCTGACTTCGCCCCCCTTTCTCTTTTAATATTTAATGACAGTATAACACAGACAAGCAAAGAATGCAAGAAAATAGAAAGATTTTATAAATGAAAACAAAAAGGTACAGAAGATATGTTTCTGAACCTTTTCAAAATTCATTTCTCAGCAGGCCTATCCCTGCCAGAATCTTGCTATTGTATATTCTTGGTCAGATTGGCCAAAAGTTCTTCAAAAGAGCGCTCATAGAGCTGGATATCCCCAGCTCCCATAAAGACGTAAACAGCATTGTCATGATCAAGCAGAGGTGACACATTCTCAACAGTTACAATTTCAGCAGGTTTACTGATTTTTTGAGCTAAGTCTTCCACTTTGACGTCTCCCTTGTCCACCTCACGGGCTGAGCCGTAAATCTGCGCCAAGTAAACACTGTCTGCTTCATTAAGAGCCTCTGCAAACTCATCTAACAGAGCAATTGTCCTAGTAAAGGTGTGCGGCTGAAAAATGGCGACAATTTCCTTGCTGGGATATTTTTGCCTCGCTGCATCAAGAGTCGCAATAATCTCAGTCGGATGGTGAGCAAAGTCATCGATAATAACAGTATCAGTAATGACTTTCTCAGAAAAGCGGCGCTTAACCCCCTTGAAAGTCTTCAAATGTTCAGCAACCAAAGCCATATCAAAGCCGGCAATATAAAGGTTGCCAATAACAGCTGTTGCATTGAGAATATTGTGACGCCCATAAGCCGGAACATGAAATTCGCCAAGCACTTCTCCCCTATAGCTGACCTTGAAATCAGAACCATTTGTTGTACGAATAATATCATAAGCAACAAAATCATCATCTTGAGCAAACCCATAATAATAAATCGGGGCTTTTGTTTTTAGACGTCTGAGGTAGGGATCTTCCCCGTACACAAAAAGACCTTTTTGAACCTGCTGAGCATAGTCGCTGAAAGCACGAAAAACATCATCAACACTAGTAAAATAATCCGGATGGTCAAAATCAATATTGGTAATGATAGAATACTCAGGGTGATAGGGCATAAAATGGCGTTCGTATTCATCTGATTCGAAAACAAAATACTTACTGTTAGCCAGCCCTCGCCCGGTACCGTCGCCAATAAGATAGGATGTATCCGTAATATTTTTAAGAACATGCGACAAAAGTCCGGTAGTAGATGTTTTACCGTGGGCACCAGCAACCCCAAAACTTGTAAACTGTGTCATAAAGTCGCCGAGAAATTCGTGGTAACGCTTAAAGTTAAAACCGTTTTTAAGCGCATAAGCCACTTCAATATTATTATCTTCGCGAAAAGCGTTACCGGCAATCAGTTCCAAATCAGGTGTAATATTAGCTTCAGAGAAGGGAAGGACAGCAATACCAGCCTGTTCGAGCCCCCGCTGTGTGAAATAATACTTTTCCACATCGCTCCCCTGAACCTTATACCCCATTTGCTGAAGCATAAGGGCAAGAGCACTCATACCTGACCCCTTAATTCCGATAAAATGATAAACTTTCGACATATCCACTCCTTACAACAAGATACAAAGCCCGTGAAAAAATCCGTATGAAAATAGGGGATGGCAAGTGATGCCTAAGCATCACGCTGACAGCCATCTTTTTCACTAGGATTTTAGGGCGTGTTCAGTTCAAACAAGATACAAAGCCCGTGAAAAACCGCAGTTCTCTTTTTTAGGGCTTTTATTGCCAGATGATACAAAGATTTTTTAGAGCTTTGAGGCTGGGGCAAAGTCCTGCCTCAGCTCACTTTTTTAGATAGCGGAGGTGGGACAACACAATCGAAATCGTCATTTTACGACGATTTACCGATTTTTGTCCCACTCTCAATTCTTTAATCAGTTTCTGCAAAACGGGTCAGATTCAGCTCTTGAGTAAGACGGTGTTCTTTTTGTGTTTCAAACTCCTGATTATTGTATATCTGACTGCGTTTAAGAAAATCGTAATTATTTTTTTTAGGTTTGGGCCGCACAGAATTTCTAGGTTCCGTATAAACCTGCGGTATTTCTGCCAAAATATAGGATTCCTGATGAAGTTTTTCCGAAAAACGGCTCAATTCATTGCCTCGCTTAACCGATTTGGATTGAGCCGAGGCCGGCTGAGAAGACTGGCGCTGAAAAGACGGCTTTGCCTGCATTTTAACTTCATTGGCCAGAAAAGCCTGACGCTTTTCCCTGATATCCCGTCTTGCCTCTTCTCTGGCTTTCTGTGCATAAGACTTCCCTTCATTTAGGGTTTGAAGACGTTCGGGTGCTTTATTTTTAACATCAGGTGTTTGGTCAACAAAATTGAAGTCTTGAGTAACATCGCTGAAATCTTTATCTTGATAGGGCCCGTGAATATTATTAATCAGGTCTTCATTATTGTAAAGCCGCATGTTTATCGGCTCTTGCATAATTTGCTCCCCATCTGCAACCAGAGGGAATTTTTTTCTCATCATATCAAGACTCGCTTCCTTTTAATCTTGAACTATAACTATTACCTGCGGTGAAAGCGGCAGCCGATTTGCTGATATCAAAAAACGGCCGTCAGCCTTTATACAGTACTCCTATTATAAACTAAAACTACTATTTTTTCAAAATGTTCTTAATTTAAATCTGAAAAGAGCGGAATCGGCATAAGAAAAAGAGGCTTGAACAAAAGTCCTTGCCTCATTTCACTTTTCCAGACATATGCGCTTGACGCAGTGTTTGGAAGCTCTCATCACTTATCAAGCAAGGGATGGCGGCTTCCCTAATCAGCTGTGCAGGGGGGACAAAAATGACTTTTGGCTGCTGTCAGTCTGCAAGTCCCAAGATTTCTTTAATTTCTTCAACTGACATGCTGGCTCGTGTTTCGTTGCCGTCTAAAACAGTTGTCACTAAATGGCGTTTGGTTTCCTGCAAATCTAAAATCTTTTCTTCGATAGTCCCCCTTGTTATCAGACGGTAAACATCAACATTCTTCTCCTGACCGATTCGGTGCGCCCGGCTGATAGCCTGCAGTTCTACTGCCGGATTCCACCATAAATCAATCAAAACAACAGTATCGGCACCGGTTAAATTAAGACCGACTCCTCCTGCTTTCAGCGAAATCAGGAAAATATCCTTTGCTCCGCTGTTAAAGGCACGTGTCATTTCCTGCCGCTCTGCAGCTGGGGTTGAGCCGGTCATCTTATATGCCGTCAGTCCAAGATGATGCAGCTCTTCTTCCGCAATATCCAACATCCCGCGAAACTGGGAAAAAACTAAGGCGCGGTGTCCGCTTTCTTTAATTTGATAAAGGAGGTCCCGCAGACTGTCTACCTTCCCGCTGCCGCCTTTATAATCCATAAACAGACTGGGGCTGTCGCAAATCTGCCGCAGACGGGTAATGCCTGAGAGGATTTCAATTTTTTTACGATTAATCACCGCATCGGATGAACCGCGGATACTGTCCTGCATTTGTCGGAGCTGTGCTAAGTAGATTGCTTTTTGACTGTCGGCAAGCTCATTATGATAATTGATTTCCAGCAGTTCCGGCAGTTCCGGCAGAACGTCTTCTTTTTTGCGCCGCATAATGAAGGGCTTGATATAGCGGGCAACCTGCTCTGCTGACATTTTTACAAAGACTTTCTTTTCCGGCAGGAGGCCAGGCAGAACAATCTGAAAAATAGACCAGATTTCCAGCAGCCTGTTCTCTATCGGTGTCCCAGTCAAAGCAAAACAATTATCGACTTCAAAGGACCGCAAGTACTGTGCAATCTTTGTCTGCGTATTTTTCATAACCTGAGCCTCATCCAAAATCAAGTAATCAAAATGAAGCTGATTATAACTGGCAAAATCCTGACGAAAGGAGCTGTAGCTGGTAATGACAATCTGATGATCCTCTTTAATCAGGTCATCCCTTACAGATTTGGAGCCGTAAACAACAGTAAAGTCCAATTCCGGAGCAAATTTTTTAAATTCATCCTGCCAGTTGTAAATGAGGCTTGACGGCGATAAAACTAGAACCCTCTTCTCCTGCTTGAGTTTGCCGCTCAAAAAAGCAATTGTCTGCAGGGTTTTCCCTAAGCCCATATCATCTGCTAAAATACCGCCAAAGCCGTATTTATCAAGCATCGACAGCCAGCGGACTCCTGTCAGCTGGTAATCACGCAAATCGGCTTTAACCTTAAATTCAGGCAGTTCAAACCGCTCAGGCTGCCGGAGGTCCTGCGCCAGTTCTACAAAAGAGCGCGTCAGATGGACACTGTCCTTATCCTGTAAAACATCTGACAGCTGAAAGGCAGACAGGGCTGAAAGCTGTAAATGGCCATTTTCTAAGCGCTTAGGCTGAAATTTCTTAAGCTCACTGCCTATCTTTTGCGTTTGCTCATCAAAAACAACTAATTGGCCTGACTGACTGACAAAGTAAGGCTGATTAGTAAAAAGCGCTGCCAAGGCTTCATCAATATCATTTTCGAGTATTGTAGAAAAATCAAAGGAAATATCCAGCAGACTGCCGGAAGAACTAATGGCAAGCTGCGGCTTCTCTGTAAAGCGCAGAGCTTTCATTTCTTCAGATAGAAAGACCTTCCCCAGACTGGCAAACTCAGTCAGGGTTTGGCTGAAGAAAGGATACAGTTCTTCTGCCTGCAGAGGTTCATGATAACTGGAAAAGGTTTTAGTAAAACCGGCGGTTTCCAGCAGTTTAAAAACACGCTGTTCATGTTTAAAATGACTGGCAAAGGAAAGCTCCCCCAGTTCTTTTTTACTCCTCACCTTAACTGTTCCGTAATCAAAAACCAAGGATAGGTGGATTGCCTTATTCTCTTCCAAATCAAAATAAAAAAGCGGAGAAAAATCCCTGATTTCGAAACTCTTCGGGGCCTGAACTGTTCCTAAACAGCGAAAATCCAGCAGGCTGGCAGCCAGCTTAGCCTGATCGTCTAAATCAAAGTGGACATGCTTAGCCAAATCAGATTCTAAAGGCAGGGTTTTCAGGGCTGCTACAATTTTACTTTGCTTAAGATTAAGCCGATAGAAGGTCCCCTGGTAAAAAAGATAAGTATTATCAAAGAAAGACTGGATATCTTTTTCTTTGACAATCAGTTCAATTAATTGGCGGTGTACCAGTACTTCAAACTGATAAAGTCCTTCTGAGCCATCGAGATCTTTAAAAACAATATCAGCATAATGCTGCTGATCTACAGTAAAGGAAAAATCGTAAAGGTTTTTGAACAAGCTGAGCCCTTCTTCAAAAAATCCGCCGGGCAAGGTGAGATGCCGTCCATGGTTTGGAAGAATGTAGGTGCCGTCAGAGGGCTTGTCGGGAATAATCCGCCACAAAAAACGAATAAGCTCTTGGCTGGCTGTATCAAACTGCAGAAACGAAAGCGGTTCATAGTAATTCTTGCCAATCTGGTAATAATCCTCTTTTTTGATAATTTGCAAGAAAGCTCTAATGTCGCGTATCACATAAGCACGTGCATCCGGCAGACGATTAATTTTCAGAGTCCACCAAAAGTCAGATGAATAGGGATTTTGGGCGGCAGAAACAGCCAAACGGTACTGGGTTGCCCTATCTTCATTAACAGATAAACCATCAAGAAAAATACTGCCAAAAGACAGCTTTTTTTGCTTTTTTTGATAATCATCGCTTCGGGAAGACAGGAGCTCTGCGGCTTCCTTTCCTTCTGAATCATTTTTTAAATAGTATTCTAAAGCAGCCAAGTGCTCACAATACTGTTTTTGGGCAAATAAACTGCACTGGCAGGAGATGTCTTCATCCTCAAGAGCATACTGGACAGAATAGCCATCGACATCAGCCTGCAAAAGCCGATCACGATGGCTGATAATCTTAAGGAGCCCCTGTTCATATAACGCGATACCTTGATTGCGGACACGGCCCGGAATCATTCTACTCATACTATACCACCTTTACCTTATCTCCTTATTATAGCAAAACAATCAGCTTTTTTCTGAAAAAACGGGGATTTTCATTGTTTTGTTAACATATTGCAACAAAAAATAAATTGAACACGCCCTAAACGCTGCGGGAAAAAGATGGCCTGACTTAGAATCTGACGATTCGTCAGTCAGTCCCCTATTTTCCTTTTGCGTTTTTAACGGGCTTTGTATCTTGTTAATTGAACACGCCCTAAACGCTGCGGGAAAAAGATGGCCTGACTTAGAATCTGACGATTCGTCAGTCAGTCCCCTATTTTCCTTTTGCGTTTTTAACGGGCTTTGTATCTTAATGAAAAACCGCCCTGACTAAAATACTGTCAGGGCGGATTTCTTTTTTACTTATGATAGGGTGTTCTACTTGCGTTTCCGGGTTAACAGTTTGATTGGCGTACCTTTGAAGGCAAAGGCTTCACGAATCTGATTTTCCAGAAAACGGAGGTAAGAGAAATGCATCAGTTCTTCCTCATTGACAAAAATGACAAAGGTCGGCGGTTTGACGGCAACCTGAGAAGCATAAAAGATTTTCAGGCGCTTTCCTTTATCGGTCGGTGTCGGATTAAGAGCGACTGCATCCATAATAAGGTCATTAAGCACCGCTGAAGCAATACGCTTACTCTGATTTTGACTGATTTCTTTAATCATCTCCGGCAGCTTGTGCAGACGCTGCTTCGTCAGTGCCGATACAAAAACAATCGGAGCATAGGGAATATACTGAAAATGATCACGAATATCCCTTTCCCACTGATGCATGGTGTGGTTGTCCTTTTCAAGCGTATCCCACTTGTTGACGACTATAATCAATCCTTTCCCAGCTTCATGTGCAAAACCGGCAATTCTCTTATCGTACTCTCGGATGCCTTCTTCAGCGTTGATAACCATTAAAACAATATCGGAACGGTCAATGGCCCGCATGGCCCGCATGACCGAATATTTTTCGGTTTTTTCATAGACCTTGCCTGATTTACGTATACCTGCCGTGTCAATCATAATATACTGCTGACCGGCTGAATCAGTGAATGGGGTATCGACAGCATCACGAGTTGTTCCGGATACCGGACTGGCAATGACGCGTTCTTCACCAAGGAGAGCATTGATAAGGCTGGACTTTCCCACATTAGGGCGGCCGATAAGACTGAATTTAATAACATCTCCCTCTTCTTCTTCTGTCTCAGACGGAAGCTTAGAAGTAATAGCATCCAGAAGATCTCCTGTCCCAAGCCCATGAACAGATGACACCGGATAAGGCTCCCCCAAACCAAGAGCATAAAAGTCATAGACAGTGCTGCGCATTTCCGGGTTATCAACTTTATTAACAGCTAAAACAACTGGTTTTTGCGCTCGGTAGAGTATCTTGGCAACATATTCATCTGCATTCGTTATCCCTTCTTTTCCGGAGACAACCAAGACGATAACATCAGCCTCAGCAATAGCAATCTCAGCTTGGTGCTTGATTTGCTCCATAAAAGGCGCTTCAATGTCATCAATGCCTCCGGTGTCTATCAGGGAGAACCTGCGGTTAAGCCACTCTCCGACAGCATAAATTCGATCACGTGTCACGCCTTCTACATCTTCAACAATAGAAATGCGTTCTCCGGCAATACGGTTAAACAATGTAGATTTCCCAACATTGGGCCGGCCGACAATTGCAACTGTTGGTAGGGCCATCTTTCCTCCTCATTAAAAAGTTTTCGTTTATCCTTAAAAAACACTATCATCAGACTGAACATCCAGCAAGACAAAAAGATTTCAAAAATCAGGGGAGAAGCCTGACTGAAACAGCTTATGTCTGCACCAGCTGCCATAAGCAATCCGGCTATTAAACTCAAACTGCACAACCAATCTCTTTATCCAAAGTCAGTTCCTGCGGTTATCTCCTGCCAAGTAGAATTCTTTAGCAAGATAGCGGATACGCTCCATGACACGTTTGGCCTGCCAAGTCTCATCTGTTCCTTTAATATTGGCCAGCTTTTTCTCCAAATCTTTAAAACTGTAATTGGAGGTGAAAAAAGTCGGCAAATCCTCCAGCATACGGTACTGCAGAATGACCTGCAGCACTTCGTCGCGCACCCAAGAGGTAGCCTGCTCAGCACCAATATCGTCAAGAATCAAAATTTCAGCTTTTTTAACAGCATCGATTTCATCTTTAACGGTTCCGGTATTGATGGCATTTTTGACATCTATAGCAAAACTGGGAAAATGAAGCAGTGTGGTCGAAGCCCCTTTTGCTTTAGACAGCTCATGGGCCATAGCAGCCAACATAAAGGACTTTCCAACCCCCATATCGCCATACAGGTACAGACCTTTTTGGTCAGCGCTGGGATACTCAGCGACAAACTTAGTTAGCTCTATAAACAGAGGCTGTCTGCGTTTATCATCCAGACTGATATCATCAAAAGTAAGATTTTTATAAGATTTAGGCAAATTGACAAGGCTGACACGCTCGGCAACAGCCTGTTTGGCCTGAGCAAGCTTCAAGGCCTTTGTTTCGCGGTAAGTAACGTCTGCATAACCTTCATTCATCACCAAAATCGGTTCATAGCCTTTAGCGAGATAAGTTGCATCGCCGGCTAAAAATTTATCACGTTCTATACGAAACTGATTAAATTTGGAGAGACTGAGTTCAATTTCCCGGTTTGACAGCCGGTGAGTCGCAATGAAGTCTGCAACTTCTTTATCAGCTAAAATAGCTTGCTTGAGTTCATCGGTGTTGATTTGTGATAAATGAGCTTTATTGCTGTGCTTTATAGCCTGAGCAACTTTTTCCATCTACTCACCATCCTTTCGCAATTGTGCCAAAGTTCTTTTCTTGAACTCTGCTAGTTCCTGCAGTTCTTCTGCTGTTGTTTCATTTTTGTAATCAGGATTGCTCCATTCAGGAATGTTCGTTTTGCCCGCTTTTGATTGTTTTGATTTAACCTCAGTTTGACGTTCCGCAAAGCTGCGCATTTTTAGAACTGCTTCTTCAGCACTGACAATCTGCTGATAGGAAAAATCATTGGCAATTTTCATAATATAGGCCTTGTTCAGATTGGCCGATTTCGTTTTATTGAAGGTATAGAGCACCATGACATTAATCACTTCATCCAGAAAGGGCATCTGAGCCAAATCTTCCAATATTTTTTTCTCACCGGAAGTGACCCGCGCCCGTCTAACCTTCTTAATTTTAGCCAAAAAAAGCTCTGCTTCTGCCGATTTGGCCTCCCGTAAAATCACTTGCTCTTCTTTGCTGAAAATCTCATCTTGCTGTTTCTGCCGCTGCGCTTTTGCCGTTTGCTGTTTTTTAACCGTCATACGCTTGGGCGAAATAAAATGGTTAACAGCTGTCTCTTTAGCTAAATTATAAAGCGCAAACCAGTTTAAGTCATATTTTTCAGCCAAACTGTAGAGAGCAATAATGTCCTTTTTTTCATCCTTAAACTGCAGACCGTCCCGCTGCATCAGGCGCTGGAAATTATGCAAATCAAGACGAGGAGCAGGTCTGGTCTGAACAGAAGCTTTGTCTGTCTCCAGATTGTCAAAAACATCAGAGAACTTTTTTGAGATATTACGGGCGTTTTTTGGAAGCTGCAAAGCTAATTCCTGCACGGCAACATCTCCGATTCTATTGGCCAGCAGACGGCGGTAAGCCGGATGAGCTAAGAACAAATCCCTTGTTAAAGGCTGCTTAAGCCTGAAATGATAGACGCCGCTGCTTTCGTACAGCTCGAGCAGCTCCATAGCCCCCAGAACTGACACCGCATCTTCCAGACGTTTCATCCCAAATTGCAGGTGGTTAAGAATTTCTGATAATTTATGCCGCTTATGGCCCTCATCAAAAAAATGGACCAGATAGTCATAGAGCGACATGGCGTCTTGCCCAATAATGGGAAAATACAGCTGAATAAGATTTAGTGAATCATAAGAAACGGCATTCCCCTTGATATAGAAAAAATCATCAATTGGTTTCATTTTTTTCACTGCTTTTCTTTTTATTGGGCACACGGCTTGTTATTTCCTGCAGAAGTTTTTCTATCTCATCGACATCTTTAAAACTTTTATAAACACTGGCAAAGCGAACGTAGGTAATTTCATCCAGTTCTGCCAATTCATCCATAACAAGATTGCCAATCACGACACTGGACACTTCATTTTCGTATTCACTGCGAACCTTTTGTTCAATGCGTGAAATGACTGCTTCAATATCACTGCTGGATACCGGCCGTTTTTGCGCACTTTGAATAATACCGTTTAAAATTTTATCACGGGAAAACTGTTCCCGTGTCCCATCTTTCTTGACTACCAAAAGCGGGAGCTCTTCAACTCGCTCAAAAGTTGTAAACCGTGTCCGGCAATTTTCGCATTCCCGCCGGCGTCTGATGGTATTGCCGTCCTCAGCCTGACGGCTGTCAACAACACTGGATTTATTATAATGACATTTTGGACAACGCATACAGACACCTCATTTCTATTAGTACTGTTTAACCCTTATTTTATCATATTTTCTTTATTAACAAAAGCCAGCAGACAGCATAGAAAAAGCCCTCATATTTTAAAGCTTAGAGTCTGAGGGCGCCCGGGCTCATCTACTAAAGAACAGAAATATTATTCCCTAAATCTCAAAAAGTGTTTCACTGTTTCTGCCGTTTATTTAATAGAGAAAAAACAACAGCCATAAAATCATTGGCTGTTTTTTTGAGCATTCTTACTTTTCACGAATCATATAGCCCATACCGCGGACAGTCTGAATATATGACTCCTTGCCGGGAACATCAATTTTCCCGCGCAAATAACGAATATAAACATCAACAACATTTGTTTCGGCTGCTTCTTCATATTTCCACACATTTGCCAGTAGCTCTTCCCGTGTCATAACGCGATTCATATTTATCATCAAAATATTCAGCAGGTCATATTCACGTTTGGTCAGTGAAATTTCATCATCCCCTCTGAGAA
The DNA here is from genome assembly GCF_040930515.1 of Streptococcus huangxiaojuni. Lineage (NCBI taxonomy): Bacteria > Bacillati > Bacillota > Bacilli > Lactobacillales > Streptococcaceae > Streptococcus > Streptococcus huangxiaojuni. The sequence goes on along the minus strand of NZ_JBFQEG010000001.1, from coordinate 258,410 downwards.
CAGAACGGTTCTGAGGATTCATTGTCAAATCCCGATAAGAGCCTTGCGCTGCATGTGCCTTTTTACTGGATTCCATATTTTGCCGGCGGAAAATAGCACGAACCCGTGCCAGCAATTCTTCAATAGCAAATGGTTTAACAATATAGTCGTCAGCACCGCGGTCCAAGCCCGCCACAATGTCTAAAACAGAATCTCTGGCTGTCATCATCATGATATAGGTATTTTTCTCAGCCTGAAGTCTGCGCGTAATTTCAAACCCATCCATCTCCGGCAGCATCAAATCCAAAAGAACCAGATCAAAATCTTTTTCAAGAGCTAGATCCAGCCCTTTTCTCCCGTTTGATTCAATCTGAACTTCATAGCCTTCATGCTGCAGTTCCAAGGAAACAAAACGCGCCAAATTCTTTTCATCTTCAATAATTAAAACTTTCTTAATCACTTTACACCTTCCCTTTTTCTTTGTGATTTTGAGTTAATAGGTGCTAAGTCCAAATTGAAAAACAGACCCCTACAAACTTAAATCTTTCTCATGTTATACCCGCCAGAAAAGAAGAGTAAACAAAACCCTCACTTCTCAATAATTTAATACATGTATGAGCAATTGTAAAAAAATTATAGCAAAGAATTTCAGCTTTCACAACTGGGATTCTCATATTTTTTAAAGAAAACGGCTTCATTCATCAAATAAACCGTCCAGAGCAGCAAAAGGACTTGACGCCTCTCTCTTTTCTGCTTTCAGGGACTGATACTGCTCTTCGGTCAATACTGCCCAGCTCTCCCCAGCCGGTAAATCAGCAGCAGTTTGCTCATCGTCGGCCAGCACCTGCAAAGGGACTGACAGCAGAATATTGTCAATAACACTTTCTGCTAAATCAATATTCGGTCCATCAACAAGCAGCAGCAAGTCCTGATCAGCAAGCTCTTTTTTAGAAGTCAGTTCCGACTGTTCCGCAAAAACCTCAGCTACCATCTGCTTTTGCTTCAAAACAACCGGCTGAAGCGAACGGCTTGAAGGAAGTTCCAAGAGATAAGTCAGTTCATAGTTTAATAAAAACAGCCCATCATCGTAAGAGATATTCCCCTTTGCCCGAACATCCTTGACATCTAAAATGTCAGGATTACGCGCGATCAGCTCATCTCTAACAGATAAAATCTGGTCAAAATCGATTCCTTCCGGTCTTTTCTTCAGCTCAGCTATGGAAAACATCAGCTTTTACCCTTCTAATAAATCACTCTTAATTTCTATATTATACAATAATAAAATGTCATCTCTTTAGAAGATAGATGTCAACTTTATTACAAACGCTATTATTACGGCTTTTCTCCTGCTTCTTCCTTTAGTCCTAAAAGGAGAAAATTAAAAAGTTCCTCAGAACTTTTTCTTATTTTTTATTAAAAAACAGGACACTTTTCTGCTAGTTTACATCTGACGCAAGCGCTCAATCCTATCAGCAATAGAAGGATGGGTATAAAAGAGAGACTTAACACCTTCTCTTTTCTGCGGATCATTGATATAAAGAGCGCTGCTGGCCTCATCAACATGGTGAGCCATGGGCTGAGACTGTTCCAGCTTTTGCAGAGCGTTAATCATTCCCTGCGGATTGCGGGTCAGCTCCACTGAGCTCGCATCGGCCAAGTACTCCCGCTGACGGGAAATAGCCAATTGCACTAAACTGGCTGCCAAAGGAGCAAGAATCAATGCAATCAGGGAAAAAATAAGCAGCAAAATACCCAAACCGCCGCTGTCTCGGCTGTTGCTGCGCCGGCGTCCGCCGCCAAACCACATCATCCGACCGCCAAGGCTTGAAATCAGTGTAACAGCACTAGCCAAAGCAACAGCTATTGTAGAGATTCGAATATCATAATTTCTGATATGGCTGATTTCATGCCCGATAACACCTTCTAACTCTTCCCGGTTCATAACCGCTAAAAGACCTGTTGTAGCCGCTACAGCCGCATTCTCCGGACTGGAACCTGTCGCAAAGGCATTTAATGATTTATCTTCAATAATAAAGACCCGCGGCATGGGAACTTGCGCTACCATCGCCATATCCTCAACAATATGATAATATTCAGGTGCCTCTTTCTCTGTTACTTCACGCGCGTTGTTCATAGACATAACAACATTAGTTGACTGAAAAATCATACTGATAGCATAGATAGCACCGATAATTAGAGCCAGAGTGACGCCTAACTCCAAGCTGTCCAATAATAAAAAGCCAGCAGCTCCCCCAATAGAAGCAAGGAGCACAAAAAAGACCAGCAGCAAAACAACTGTCCGTCTCTTATTACTGGAAATTTGCTGATAAAGCATAACCCCTCCTCCAACAAGATACAAAGCCCGTTTAAAAATCCGTATGAAAATAGGGGATGGCGAGTGATGCTGGCATCACGATGACAGCCATCTTTTTCACTAGGATTTTAGGGCGTGTTCAATTCAAACAAGATACAAAGGGCGTTAAGAACGCAAAAGGAAAATGGCGGTAAGTCCGAAATCTCTGATTTCGCAGACGCACCCCTGCCAGAACGACTAGAAAGGTGCGGTCGACTGTCAAGGCGACAAAGCTTTCAGACGTTTACGGCTGATGGTAACTAAGTAACGACACAAATTTCCAGCCCCTCACTCTCCCGTTTCTAGGTTCGGGCTGAAATCATCCACTAGATGATTTCACTGCACAGAGCTTAGCCCGTGTTCAATTCAAACAAGATACAAAGCCCGTTAAAAGAGCGGCCGAAAAACAGAGCCCAGCCGATGTGCTGCAAAACACAAGGTAAGGACATCTTTTTCGAGCTTTTAGGACTTATCCGTTTTTTCTTATTCGGATAAAATTAAAAGTCAAACTTGACTTGCGGCGTCTCTTTTTCTTCCTCAGGAACTTCTAAGAACTGACTTGGCTTAAAGCCAAACAGTGACCCAACAAGATTGGTTGGAAAGACTTCCAATTTGGTATTATAATTAGCAGTTGTCGAATTGAACAGCTGACGGGAATAAGAAATTTTATTTTCCGTATTAGCCAATTCTTCCTGCAGTTTAACGAAACTCTTATTAGCCTGCAAATCAGGATAATTCTCCGCTACAGCAAAAATGCTGGAAAGCTGCTTTGACAGAGCGTCGGACGCCTGCATTGCTTCATTTGGTGTAGGAGCCTTTGCAACTTGAGCGCGCAGTTTTGTTACCTGTGAAAAAACCTTTTCTTCATAGGCAGCATAACCCTTAACCGTTTCCAACAAATTTGGAATTAAATCGTTTCGGCGTTTCAGCTGCACATCAATCTGGCTCCAAGCCTCTTTGGTATGCATACGACCTCTGACTAAGCCATTGTAAGCCGCTATTACCCAAACAACAAGCAAAATTAGAACAGCAATTAAAACAAGAACCAGTACCATCTCACAATCTCCTCTGATATCTAAAAATAAGGGGCAGTTTGTTTAGAGTTATAAAACAAGCAATCCTCTCTGCCCTGAAAAATAATTAATCTGACTTTACAAAAACAGTAAGCAGAAAAAGATAAGCAAAACAGTAAACTGCTAACTTTTTCTTTTTATCTGCCTTGCCCTATTATTATAGCAATTTCCCTGATTTTAGGAAAGCAAATACCTTCTTTCCATTTTTTTCATGATTTCCTTATCTGTTTTATGGTAGAATAAGAGAAAACACTCTAAGGGAGAAGACATGACACCAGAAGAATTCTATGCAGAGCTGTCACAGGCCGGCATCACACTATCCGATTGGCAGAAACAGCAGTTTGACCTCTATTTTAAACTGCTTACTCAATGGAATCAAAAGGTCAATCTTACTGCTATCACAGAAGAAAGGGAGGTCTATCTCAAACATTTCTACGATTCACTGGCACCTATTTTGCGTGGAGCCATCAAGGATGACAGAATCAGGCTCTTGGATGTCGGATCCGGAGCGGGTTTTCCCAGTCTTCCTATAAAAATTATTTATCCGAAAATTGATGTCACCATTATTGACTCCCTCAATAAACGGATTCACTTTTTAAATTTACTGGCTGAAGCTTTGAAACTGGAAAACGTCCATTTTTACCATGGCAGAGCCGAGGATTTTGCCCGCCGCAAAGAGTTTCGGGAACAATTTGATATAGTAACCGCCAGAGCGGTTGCAGTTCTGCCGGTCTTGGCAGAACTGACCCTGCCCTTTTTAAAAATTAAGGGCCACCTTCTTGCTCTTAAGGCATCGGCAGCAGAAAAAGAGATGGCCCAGTCTCAAAACGCTCTGCACTTGCTGTTTACACAGCTCCTGCAAAGTGACAGCTACAAGCTTCCTAACGGGGACGGCAGAACCCTAATCATTCTGGAAAAGAAAAAAGAAACTCCTAAAAAATATCCCCGTAAAGCCGGAATTCCTAATAAAAAACCTTTATAAACGGAGAGAACTGGAATGTTTTCCTACAGAAAATTAAGGACTGTCTCAGTCACTCAAAAATTAACAATCAGTTTTTTAGCGCTTATTTTGATCGGTAGTTTCTTGCTCTCCCTCCCTCTGGCTCACTATGCCGATGCGCCTGCCACATCCTATTATGACCATCTTTTTACCACTGTTTCCATGGTCTGCGTGACCGGACTGTCTGTCTTCCCAATCAGTGACGTTTACAATGGGCTGGGGCAGTTTATCGCTATGCTGCTGATTCAAATCGGAGGCCTTGGCATTGTCACTTTAATTGCTGTCAGCATGTTTGCACTGCGGCAGAAACTTGGCATTTCAGCACAAAGTGTTCTGCAGTCGGCTCTCAGCCGCCCTGACAGTACAGAGTTAAGGCATTATCTTTTTAATGTTTATAAAATAACGCTGATATTTGAAAGTGCAACTGCGCTTATCCTCATGTTTGATTTTATTCCCAGATTCGGGCTGCGTTCAGGAGTTTTTAACAGTATCTTTCTGGCGGTCTCTGCCTTTTGTAATGCTGGATTTGATAATTTTGGCACAAACAGTCTTCAGGATTTTCTATTGAATCCGCTGGTCAATTTTACTTTGATGTTTGCCATTGTTGCCGGAGGTCTAGGCTTTGCTGTATGGATGGAACTTTTTCAGGTTCTGAAACACTATTTTGAGGGAAAACCTCGCCGTCCTAGAAGTGCCGCCCGCTTTATAAGCAATCAGAGCCGCTTAATTCTCTATACTACAGGAGTCTTTCTTCTAACAGGAACTTTACTTTCCTGGCTGACAGAAATAAGAAATGCCGGTACACTGGCTCACCACAGTGTTTTACAGCAGTTTATGATGAGTTTTTTTCAAACTGTTACCATGCGGACAGCTGGCTTTTCAACCCTGAATTATTTGGACACAGAAACCGCAACAAATTTTCTTTATATGCTGCAGATGGCTGTAGGCGGTGCCCCCGGAGGTACAGCAGGCGGTATTAAAGTAACGACTGCTGCTGTCACTTTTTTACTGTTTAAATCTGAGTTGGCCGGCCAGTCAGAAGTCACCTTCAGACACCGGGTTATTCACAATAAAACGATTAAGCAAACCTTAACCGTCCTGATTTTTTTCTTTGCTTTAGGAGCGGGCGGCTATTTTCTTTTGCTGCTGTCTGATTCACACTTAAATCCAATGGCTCTTCTTTTTGAAGTTATCTCTGCAATAGCGACAGTCGGGGTTTCAATGAATGTCACTCCGGAGCTGTCTGCAATTGGACGCTTAATCATTATGCTGCTTATGTTTATCGGTCGTGTTGGGCCGATTACCGTCCTGCTAAGTCTCTTACAGAAAAAAGAAAAAACTGTTCACTACACCCCTACCGATATTTCTCTTGGCTGACAGAAAGGAAAGTTATGGCACATAAAATTTTTGGCGTTCTTGGCTTAGGCATTTTTGGCAAAACGCTTGCTTACGAATTAGCAAGTTTTGAACAAGAAGTAATCGCTCTGGACAATAGAGAAAAACATGTACAGGAAGTAGCGGATTATGTGACAAAAGGGGCGGTAGGCGATATTACCGATTTGGAATTCTTAAAAGCGGCAGGAATAGACCAATGTGACACTGTCATTATCGCGACCGGAAATAATTTGGAAGCCTCTGCATTAGCTCTTATCCACTGTAAGAAACTTGGAGTTGGCAATATTATCGCTAAAGCACGGGGTGAAAATTATGAAGAAGTTCTTTACGGTCTAGGCGCCAATCAGATTATTTCCCCTGAACGCAGCGCAGCAAAAGATCTGACTTCAAGCCTGCTGCGCCATTCTATCGCCAATATTATCCATGTCGAAGACGATATTTCGTTTATTGAATTCACCCTGCCTGAATCATGGCTGGGAAAATCTTTGGCCCAGCTGAATGTCCGCAAAAAATATGACCTCAATATTATCGGCTTTCGCACTTCCAAAACAGCTCCACTGGAAACAAATTTCAACCCCAATCACGTTTTTTCTGAAAAGCTGATTGTCAATGCTGTAGGCAGCAAACGAACCTTTGAAGAATTTGATTATCTGGGTTACTTATAAGAGCCTATTTTTACCAAGAATTTTTGAAATTAAAGCAAAATAAGGCAACAAGTTAGAATCCAATCGTAAAAACAATCAATTTTCCTTTGGCTATAATAGCTCTTAATTAATCTCTTACGATTTTATCGGTAACACCTTCCAAAATTTCTGTTTTTGGCATTTGAACCAGTGAGTTTCTTACTGTCTAACAACTTCTGCTCTCCTTAAAGTATAAGCGCTAACAGACTCAAATGGAGAGGATAAAAGCAATAGAAGCCCCACTTCACCCAAAGGGGATTATACCCGCGCTGGCGATTATAACAGTTCAAAAGCGGAATAGTTCCTAAAATACCCAGACGAGATAAGCTATCAATAGTAACATTCCCTGTCAAAAGGCTACGGTCTGGGATAGCTGTTGAGAAGATGAGCATCAGCAAAATAGCAGAGAGCCAGATTACCCAAGCTGGATGCCAGTCTTTTTTCTGCGAGATGTAGAAGCCATAAATCATAACAATACCGATAATAGCCCAATCAGATTGGAGCGTTACCAGTGAAAAGAGACAGACAAGCAGGATTTGGTAGGGCTGATTGATGACTTTCTCACAAGCCATCATGAGAAAGATTCCCATCATCAGCGTGAACATGACATTATTGACAAGATTGACCGCACCGCTGTAACCAAATGCATAGTGGAAAGGCAGAATTGATAGTATCCAAAAAAGAGCCATCCGTCCAGCATATTTCCAACGATTACGAGTATAGTGAAAACCTTGGACTAGCAAATAAGCCATAATTGGATAAGTTAGAAGTCCAATGCTTAAATAAGCAAAAGTCCATATCGGCCAAGCATATTCCTCTTTAAAAATATAACCGATATGATTGATAAACATGGATACAATGGCAATGAGTTTTAAATGAAAACTGTTTAAAGAGTTTGGCATCGTTTACTCTCCTCTCTCCAAAGGGCAAGAAGCGCACCTAAAGGCGCCATCTAGCAGGGTATGCCACGTAAAGGAAAGTGGCAGAGGGATAAATCCATGGTCACGCAAGTCTTCCTGCAATCGCTTATGCCGCTTTTGCACGACAACTTTATTATTTCCCAAAACCAAAACATTACCAGCCATCTCAAGCTGGCTTTTTTTATCAATTTCAATGAATCTATAATTCTCTAATTCCTCTGGCAGCTCCTCCAACACCTCACGGCATATGATGGCTGTCTTTGGCCCGATGATCGTCATACAACAATCTAAATGCAAAACTGAGTCGTCTTTTAAGCGGACTGGAATCACTATCCAAGAGTCATCTAGGCATTTTCTGAGCCATTCAACCCCTGCTAAATTGCTGGCATGTCGACCAATTCCGACAAATACATTAGGATAGTCTACCAAAACATCTCCACCTTCAAGATAGGCTGACTTTGTCTGCGACATGGTAGCAACCTTACCATCTTTTTGACTAGCTGCTATTAACGATTGATAGCCGCGGCGTTCTTTCTTGCGCATACTCATTTTCAGGTTCCCTTCAATCAATAGGTCTCCAATACATAAAGTGCTGTCTCTAGCATACATCTGCGCCATACCAGGCTCTTCTGAGGCTTCCGGGTGGATAGGTCTTACCCGGTGCACTTCAACCTAGTGGTCTTTCAGAAGTTTTTCAAAGTGAAGCAATTCTTTCTGGAAAGGTTTTGTCAACCATTTAGGAACTTGCTTTCCTTTAAGCAGGTGATAAAAGGTCTGAGCCATCAGTTGTTTCCAAAGCGGTATACCTTGTTCTTTATCTATCTCTCTGGTATCCGGAAAAAACAAGCGGCTGGCATCACCGATAATGACCTTTTTCAAAGGGGCGTATTCGTTATAAATATTAATAACCATTGGCATTCCTCCATAAATAATGGTCGATGGGTAAGATGATGAGTCTGCGATGTAGCTGTATCAGCTGATGCTCTGTCTCAACCGATAAACTGAAGCACTGAAGAAATGAGAGTCTCCCTGCTTTTGCCATTCAGATGGAATGGCAAAAGCCACTCTCCCCCTGATTACTTGCTCTTTGGCCAAGCATTAGTGCTGTAGTAATATCGGTAAAGACAGATTAAGAGAATAATATCAACGGTAAGTGTTATAGCCGAAGACTCTAAGCCAAACTCTCCGCCGCTGAGCCAGACCTGAGAGCTTTGATTAGTTGAATGAAAAACTAGAGCATTGGCCGTATTTCCAGAAACACTGCTACCAAAAACAGGGCCCTGGAAAAAATTCCATGCTGAATGATAAGCACTGACAAACCAGAGGCTGTCTGCCTGTTGGCGAATCATCCCCATGATTAGCGAAAAAACAATCAGGTCAAGGAAAGCAATGACCGTCATACCAGAATTGACTAAATGCATGGCAGCAAAGGCCAGAGCGGTCAGGATAATAGAGGCTTTTGAAGATAGCAGCTTATTCAATTTGCTTTGCATAACGCCTCGAAAAATAACTTCTTCACTCATTCCTTGAATCATATAGCCGATTAACAAAGGTATCAAAAGCGGTAAATAGCTCCATTTAAAAATCCATTCTGTCCTATAAATTCCTAAGGAAACAGCAATAATCCAAATGAAGAATAAAACACCTCCCCCTGCTAAGAAACCAAGACCGTATTTCTTGAGCAGCCCGTCTTTTTCCAAAAGAAGAATTTCAGAATCGCGACGATACAGTACATAAACGAAAAGAATAGCCATTCCCGTTGAAAATAAATCCAGCAGATCATAGCTGTAGGAATCAAGCAGCCCCTTATTGGCAAACATTTGGGCAAGACCAAGGAAAAGCAGTGGAATGAATGCGAGAGAATAGGCAAGCACTATTATGCCAAAAATATGAAAAATTTTTTTGAAAATTACCATATCAATCTTTCTGTCAGCTTTTTTATCTAAGCGCTTATCTTGTTTGAGCCATTGCCGATAATGTTAAAAATATGGAAGGTCAGTTAGTCCTTCCCTCTCTCCAAGGGACAGGAAGCACATCTGAAAGCACCTTCTAGCAGGGCATGCCAGGTAAAAGACAGGGGCAGAGGGGTAAAACCATGAGCACGCAAGTCTTCCTGCAATTTTTTATGGCGCTTTTGTACGACAACTTTATTATCTCCCAGAACCAGAACATTACCGGCCATCTCCTGCCTAACTTTTTTATCTATGTCAATAAAAGTGAAATCAGATAGTTCCTCAGGCAGTTCTCCCAGAACTTCACGGCAAATGATAGCGGTTTTCGGTCCGATAATCGTCATACAGCAGTCCAGATGGAGGATACTGTCATCTTTTAAGTAAATCGGAACAATATTCCACGACTCATCTAATTGTTTTCGCAGCCAGTTGATACCAGACATATTGCTGGCATATTTGCCAATTCCAACAAAAACATTGGGATAATCTACTAAGACGTCTCCGCCCTCAAGATAGGCTGAATCAGATTGGGACATGGTTACAACCTTGCTGTCTGTCCTAATCTTGTCAATAATTTTTTGGTAGCCTAGCCTCTCTTTCTTGCGCATATCAATTTGAAGATTCCCCTCAATAAATACATCTCCAACAGCCATAGCACTATCTCTGGCATACATCTGCCCCATACCCATTTCTTGAGGAGGCAGAGAAGACGGGTAGTCAATAGGGTCAACCTTTAAAACGTCAATATGGTTTTCCTTTAATAAGGCCTCAAAGGCAGCCAGCTCTTTTTGGAACTGTCTGGTAATAAACTGCGGTACTTTCTTATCTCTTAACAAAGGAAAGATTATATTGTTTCGCAGTTTTTCCCACCAGGGCTTATTCTCCTCATTTTCGATAGCATGGCTATCTGGGAAGTAAAGCCAGTTGGCATCACCGATAATGACCTTCTTCAGGGAGTCGTATTCGTTGCAAATATGAATCATTACTTTAGCCCTCCTTAATAAATATAGTTAATATCAACAAATGCGTAGAAAGGTTTCAAGGTCTGCAGCATTGCCTGTCTTTTATCTTCCAGTTCCGTCATATGGACAGTTTTCATCTCTCTATTTAGTTTCAAGTGGATCTGAAAAGACATGCCTACTTTATAGACGATGCAGTCTTGAATGAAATCCTTTTCTGAAAGCTGAGGCTGGACAAGGCTTTCGATATGATGCAGGGTAGTTCCCTTTATCAATCTTCCCCCTGTCAACTCGACGAGGGCCTTCTTTATAAGCCTAATCGGTTCTTTGATGGTAAAGAAAACCAGCCCAATGGTAATAAAAAAGTCACCTGTATACTTTAAAAAACCAAGAGGAGACTGCTCATCAATCCATAGAATGAGAAAGGCCCCTATACCAATCCCGGCTGATATAGCACTATCAACTAGGCTCGTTTTTGTCTCAGACAGCAACATCGTACTGACCTGTCCGATTTTTTTATTCTGTCTTCTATAGTAAAAAGAAAGCAAAAGTGAAATCGCAGCCATAATAAGACCATAAAAGACAACAGGTGCGGCAGCTAGTAGCTTTCCTTCTCCTCGGAAAAAATACAGATAAGCGTTTTTTGTAACAGTAATACTGGATATCATAAGTAGGATCAGGGATAAGCTGGACTTAAGAAAAGCATATAGAGGTTCAAAGATAAAAAAACCGTTGGGGAATAAGAGTGTTCTTTTAGTACTGACTTTTGAAATGGTAATGGCTACCAAGCCAGATGCCACTGCAATGATTGTGTAGTAAGCGTCTATAAAAAGAGCCTCAATCCGAGTGATGCGATAAATGACCAAGCCAATGGCTCCCATAGCAATATTGATCAAAATCCCCACCCATAGACTTTTTTGTTCAATCTTTTTTAGGTTCATCGTCTTCCTCCCCCTCAAGACTTTTATTCACTTTCTCAAAGAGCTGGTGAAGCTGGTCCTGTTCTTCTTTTGTAAGGATCTGTAGGATATCCAAAAAAACGCGGTCCGCCAATTCAAAACTTTGACGGCGATAAGTTTCCATTTCAGGGGTCAGTTGAATATAAAAGACACGTCCGTCAGATGGTGATGGGGTCTTGATGAGATAATCTTTTGACAAAAAAGATTGGATAATTTTTGTTGCAGCAGGTCTTGAAATCTTAGCTTTTTTAGAAAAATCACTGGGACTTGTCTTTCCTAAGCCATAGAGTATATCTAAATAATGCTCTTCCCTAGCTGTTAATTCTGGAAATTTTTCTCGGCCCTCCTGCTTATTTTGGTAGCGGATAAGCGCTTTGTCATATATATTTGAAAAAAGCTGTGCAGTAGATGTCATTTCATTCCTCCATTATTCACAAGAAAGTTAATTTAGTTAATTAATTATATAGCAATAAAATCTGACTGTCAACTAAAAATAGTTTAAAAAACATACAAAAAATCAAGACTTGGAAGCCAGCAGACAACCGAAAATAAAGAAATCAGGCGAAAAACAGCTTAGTCTTCTTTCTGCTGCTACTTAAGTTATCTGACATAATTAAAAACACGGCCTTGTTCTTTGATTTCGAACAAGGCCGTGTTTATGTATACAATCGGTACAGAGGGTAGACTGTTGGTCCCCGCCTCTTTTTTATCTTCTTATGCCCAAGGATTATAAAACCTGCCATGATTCAAAAGAAAGAGCAGCAAGCTGGCTGTAAAAAGCAGGCAGGCCAGGGCAATAGCCAGCAAGTCGTAAGTCGAGAATTTCTTGTAGGTATACCAAGTACGTTTTTTATTTTTTCCAAAACGCCGCAGTTCCATAGCTGTCGATACGGTGTCGATCCGTTCAAGTGAGCTGAAAATCAAGGGCAAAACAATCTGCAGATTGCCTTTGATCCGATCGAGGAGCTTAGCCTTAGCTGACAGCTCTAGGCCGCGGGCCTCCTGCGACATGCGAATCATATAAAATTCTTCCTGCACATCGGGAATATAGCGCAGTGTCAGACTGACTGCATAGGCCACTTTATAGGGCACCCCAATCTGATTGAGACTTGAGGCAAACTGGCTGGGATGGGTTGTCAGTAAAAAAAGCAGAGCCAAAGGGACAGTTGAAAAGTATTTCAGCGATAAATTGAAAAGGTAGAACAGCTCCTGACTGGTCAGATAAAATCGTCCCCAGCCCTCAAATAAAACCGTCTTGGCTTCATAAATCTGCTCACCATAGGCAGGAGCAAAAAGATAAACGACAATGACATTAAGCAGAGCAAAAAAGCTGATAAATTTAATAACAAAAGAGATATCCTGCCAGCGTACATGGGCCATTCTAAAAAGAATGAGCGATAAAATGCCGATAAAAAGAATCAAGCGTGTATCATAGGTGGTCATACAGGCAATGGAAGCCAGAAGAAGAAAAAGCAGTTTGCTGGCTCCTGAAAGGCGGTAGAGAAAACCATCACCGCCGTAATAGCCAATTAAACGATTAGTCATGACGGCCTCCTTGATTGGCGATATAAAAATTGGTTAAAGCAATAGGATCTGCCTGCAGTTTCAGGGCTAAATCAAATAGACTTGTTTTCTTAAGGCTGGCCCTTGCCAGCAAATCTGTATCGGTAAAAATTTCCACCGGCCGGCAGTCAGCTACAATGCGCCCGTCATGAATAACCAGAGTCCGATCAGAGTACTCCAGCATCAGCTGCATGTCATGGGTAATCATGATAATCGTATGCCCTAAGGCGTTGAGCTCATTGAGAAAATTCATAATCTCTGTATAATTTCTCTTATCTTGGCCCGCAGTCGGTTCATCCAGAAGAATCACCTCCGGATTGAGCACCAAAATAGAAGCGATGGTTACTCTCTTCTTCTGGCCGAAGGAAAGGGCAGAAATCGGCCAATTGCGAAATTCATACAAGCCGCAAATCTTTAGAGTAGACAGGACTTCCTGTTCGACCTCCTCTTCAGGCTTGCCTCGCAATCGCAGGCCTTGAGCGACCTCATCAAAAATCATGGTTTGGCTGATCATCTGATTGGGATTCTGCAGCACATAGCCTATTCGGTCCGCCCTCTCCTTGATAGAATCATCTGAAATATCACGGCCTTGATAGAAAACCGGACTGTCTGTCGGTACAAAGCGGCAGAGAACCTTGGCCAGAGTTGATTTACCGGCACCATTTCTGCCCACAAGAGAAATGCGTTCTCCTTTTCGAACAGTCAGGTTAATATCTTTTAAAAGTAAATCCTGATGGTCATAGGCAAAATGAAGATCAGTAAGCTCAAGCAGCTCTTCTTTTTTGACTTCGGCAGCGGTTTCTGAAGGCTGGGCAAAACGAATCCCAGAAAGGTCCAAGTCAGCTAGGTGTGCCAGATGCTCTGTCTTTTGCAAATCCAGCCCTAAATCACGCAAAACCGTCACATAAAGCGGCTCACGAATCCCATTTTCTCTCAGCAGCTCTGTCTTAAGCAGGTCATCCGCCCGGCCGTTAAATAAAATCTGACCGTCATTTATCAAGACAACTCTGTCAACGGGAGCATAAAGGACATCTTCCAGACGATGTTCAATAATAATAGTTGTGGTTCCTTCTTCTTTGTGAATCCGGTCGATCAAGGCAATGGTATCCTGGCCTGATTTAGGGTCAAGATTGGCTAAAGGCTCATCAAAAAGCAAAATAGGGCTCTCATCAATCAGAACCCCCGCTAAACTGACACGCTGCTTTTGACCGCCTGATAAATCCTGCGGTCTTTTCTCAAGCAAGTCCTGTAAGTTCAGCCTTTCTGCCCAGACAGCAATTTTTTCATTCATAGACTGCTGATCAAGACAGTCATTTTCCAGAGCAAAAGCAATATCTTCTGCTACGCTCAAACCAATAAACTGGCCGTCAGGATCCTGTAAAACAGTTGAAATCAGATGGGATTTCTCATAAATCGACAAATCAAAGACATCCTGACCGTCAATTAAGAGGGAACCGCTTCGCTCGCCATGGTGAATATTGGGAATAATCCCATTGAGACAGTGGCCCAAGGTCGACTTCCCGCTCCCTGAAGGCCCCAAAATGAGAACCTTCTCGCCTTTTTCAATAGCTAAATCAACACCTCTTAAGGTCGGCTCTGCCTGAACATCATATTTAAACGTAAAATCCTTGAATTCAATAAATGGACGCATAACAAGCAACTCCTTAAAACTCAGCCGCCGTTTTTAATCTTTAGTCAGACTGCCAGACTGAGTTCTCGTTTTAGCATAAACAGCCAGAAGAATTGTAGCGCCGACACCTATTGTCAAAGAATTTGACAGCGCAGCGATAAAGCCCTGCGTAAACACTTTATTTGCCGGCTCACTGTAAATTAAAATGTCACCGATTGGAGCTACAAGAGCCCAAGCCAGGATATTGACCAATACTTGAAAGACATTAAAAATGATAATATCCTTTTTCCCGAAAATGCCTTTTTCAATCTGCAGGCGATTCTTTAAAAGACCGATGCCAAAGCCGACAAGGGCACTTGGCAGAACCCAGGACCACCAGATACCGTAGCCGGCAAACATGTCCTTAACCATATGACCGATAAAGCCGATAAAGAAACCGGCAATAGGTCCAAAAATGACAGCAAAAAGTGCCTGAACAGCATACTGCAGGGAAATACTGGTATTTGAAAACAGCGGAATGTTGACAAACAGTCCGATGATAACAAAAAGTGCTGCTCCGATTCCTGTTGCTACAACTGTTTTTATAGAATTATTTTTCATCTTGTTTCCTCAAATATGTTTTTATATTTTCCAATCAATTGTGTCTGGGGCAAGTCGTCATTTTATGATGATTTAACGATTTTTGTCCCACTCTCTTCCGTAAAATTTCGCTGCAGTGTTTTTTTAAGCAATGGTTTTAATTTCCAGCCGCCAGTTTGAACCAACACCGACATTATAAGCCTTGGCAAAGGAACCTTGGTTAATGGCCAGGCCGACACGGTAGAGCGAATTGATGTAAATCAGCGGCTGACCGATTCGAACATCAGCAAAAGATTTGCCGTAAGTCACTTGATTTTGATAAACCAGCATATCATTATTGTAAATCGTTACTTCGAAACGGTCGCCGAATTCAGGTGCCAAACGATGAAATTCATCATAAGTAATCGATGTCCAGAGCGATCCAAAGCGCACATCCAGAATATCAACTGCACCGCTGACACTGTTTTCGGTGAATTCTGTCTCAACAACCGGCAGCTCAATAATGGCGTCAACAGGAAGTTCTGGTCCCACCTCGGTAAAAGAGATGTGCCCGCTGGCCAGCTTAGCGCCGGTATAAGCGTAAACATCGCGTCCGTGAAATGTATAAGACAGCTCTGTATTCCTACGCCGGTTGGACAGCTCAGATATCTCACGGACAGCTTTAATACCGACATGTTTTTTAATATAGGAAAGCGTCCCGTTATCAGGTGTCACAATATACTGATTTGACTCTGTCAGGGCCACAACACTTTTTCGTTTCGAACCAACACCGGGGTCAACTACTGATACAAAGGTTGTCCCCTGCGGCCAATACTCAATAGTCTGAAAAAGACGGTAAGAAGCTTCAAAAATATTGTAGGGCGTGATGTCGTGAGTCAGGTGATGAACCCCAAGAGTGGCCTCCTCTTGCAGGGCAACACCCACCATAGCAGACACTGCTCCGTCCACCAAACCAAAATCAGACTGTAACACCAATAAATGATTAGTCATACATGATACCTTTCTTCTTCTGCTGTTCCAACCTAAAAAAGCAGCGGAAGTTCAGTCATAAGCAAAGTCTCCACCATGCCTGTATGGGGCTTTTTCCGCATTTGCCTTTTA
Source organism: Streptococcus huangxiaojuni (assembly GCF_040930515.1). NCBI lineage: Bacteria > Bacillati > Bacillota > Bacilli > Lactobacillales > Streptococcaceae > Streptococcus > Streptococcus huangxiaojuni. The sequence goes on along the minus strand of NZ_JBFQEG010000001.1, from coordinate 242,264 downwards.
GCTTTTGCCTTTATTGTATCACAAGGCTCAGGTCCTGTCTTTCATTTCTAAAAATAACTTTTTTACTGGTCAGAAAAACTTACTTGCGGCCTAATTTTCGCGTGACAAAATCACCCAAAAACTGCAGGGCGAAAATCAAAACAACAATCAAAATCGTTGCCAGCCAGACAATATCCTGATTATAGCGGTTATAGCCGTAGTAAATTGCCACATAGCCCAGACCGCCGGCACCGATAGCACCGGCCATGGCTGTCTCACTGACTAAGGAAATGAGCGTTACTGTCATCACCCGAATAATATCAGGCAGGCCTTCACTAAGGTAAATACTGACGATATCCCAGAAAGTTGCTCCGGAAGCCTGAGCTGCCTCAATAACACCTCTGTCTAATTCTGACAGAACCACTTGGACCTGCCGGGCAAAGAAAGGAAAAGTAGCCGCTGACAGCGGAACAAGCGCTGCTGTTGCCCCTAAGTTCGTGCCGACAATCATATAAGTTAAAGGACTGAGGACAGCCAAAAGAATGATAAAGGGGATTGCCCGAAAAACAGAGACAACCTTGTCTAAAACCTGAAAAACAAAAGCATTTTCAATCACTCCGCCGGGAGCTGTCAGGACTAAGAAAAGACCGCCGATCAATCCCAAAAAGCCGCCGATGGCAAAAGAAACGAAAGTCATAAAGAGAGTGTTGACAATCGCAGTCCACCAGCCAGCATCACCTGTCCAGCCCATGTCATAAACATTTGGTAAATAGGTTTGTATCAAATCAGCCATCTAAGCACCTCTTTTTAAAATTTTCACAGTGATATCAGAATCAGTCAGCGCTGCCTGAGCCTGTTCGAGCTTGTCTTTCGAACCAGTCAGCACCACAATAAGCTCACCGACAGGCGTATCAGCCAATATATCAATATTGGCATAGAGGATATTAGCCGATACATTGTAGCGCTTATAGATATCATTTAAAATCGGCTCATCTGTTGATGTCCCGGCATATTTCAGCTGTACCAGCAGGGCATTCTGAGGGAGATTGGCAACAATATCCTGCCGCTCGATTTTAGCTAGGGCTTCCTGGCTGCCGGTCGCCGTTTCAATAAAGTCACGTGTCAGCTCCTCTTTAGGATTGGAAAAAATATCCAGAACAGACCCTTCTTCTACCAAACGGCCGTTCTGCATAACAGCCACTCGGTTGGCAATATCCTTAACAATCTGCATTTCATGCGTAATCAGCACAATCGTTAAACCCAGAGTCTGGTTTAATTCCTGCAAAAGATTTAAAATCTGCTTGGTCGTTTTTGGATCCAAGGCTGAAGTCGCTTCATCTGAAATCAAAATCTTAGGATCATTGGCTAAAGCCCTGGCAATGGCTACCCGCTGCTTCTGACCGCCGGATAGCTGCGATGGATAATTATCTGCCCGGTCAGACAGGCCCACAAGTTCTAAAAGCTTATCAACCTTAGCTTTTTTTTCGGCCTTAGTCAGTTTGGAATGTTTTAGAGCAAAAGCGACATTTTCGCGGGCTGTCATCCGGGCCATTAAATTAAAATGCTGAAAAATCATGCCGATATCCCGCCGTTTTTCACGCAGCTCAGCAGCAGACAGCTGATTCTTCCCGTCTGCAAAGAGCAGATCGCCATCAACCGTCACAGTCCCTGCAGAAGGTTTCTGCAAGAGATTGATTGCACGGACAAGGGTTGATTTGCCGGCACCCGAATAGCCGACAATCCCATAAATGTCACCCTGATTGATGCCAACAGTGACTTCTTTTACAGCTTCGACTGTCTGCTTTTTTTGGCGGAAAGCAATCGAAATATGGTCTAATTTTATCATCTCATGGCTCATAAGTCTTAATCAGCTCCTCAATTAATTCAATATGGGTATAATAATCAGCGATAGCAACATTTTCATCACCGCCGTGATCGCGGCTGTTGGCATTACCGATACCAAAAGCCAGCATAGGAACAGCCAAAATATCATATACAGTATGCATAGGCCCTGTCCCGGCAGTCGTTGGCAGGATAGAAACGCCTTCTTTATACAGCCCCTTGGCTAAATCAATAACCTTTAGAATAGCCGGATGGCTCATATCACTGCGGTAACTTTCTTCCCCAAGCGTATAAGTTAATTTAACACGATCAAAACCATGCTGCCATAAATGTTTCTGCAGCAAATCAAAAACCAGTTTAGGAGATAAACCCGGAACCAGCCGTATCTCCATTTTTGCGCTGGCCTCCGCCGGCAGTATGGTTTTTACACCCTGCCCCTGATAACCGGATGACAAGCCCTCAATACTGAGTGATGGTTCAAAATAGTAAGCCTTTAAGAATGCCCGCCGCTCCGGCTGTAAAGCAGGGAGACGTAAACCGTACAGTTTGCGCAGAGCTTCACTGTTCTCAATAGCATAGCGATCAACCAAGTCCAACTCTCGTTCACTAGGCTCAAGCACATGGTCGTACAGGCCTTCGATAAGAATCCGGCCGTCGTTATCCCGCATACTGGAAATGGCCCGCAGCAAGTACCAAGCAGACGATTCAAGGACCGCTCCATACTTGGAATGGATATCAACTTCAGCGCTGATTACTGATAAGTCAAAGGTCACAATCCCCTTGTTGCCGCCAGTAATTTCCAGCTGTTCCAAAACATTTTTGCTGCCCTGCTCCCAAATCAAAAGATCGGCTGGCAGCAGGCGGTCGCTGTATTTTTCCAGATACTTTTCTAAATCTTTTGAAGCAGACTCTTCCGCTCCCTCCATCATAAAAATGATATTAACAGGCAAAGAGCCAAACTGCCGTACGTATTTCCTGACTGCCGTCAACCGTGCTGTGATGTGCCCCTTGTCATCGTCCACACCGCGGCCGTACATGTAGCCTTTGCGTACAGTCAGCTTAAAAGGATCATCCGTCCAGACCTGATCCTCATCTGCCGGTACAGTATCATAATGGTTGTAAAAAATGATGGTGGCAGCGTCAGGCCGCGGACTCTTGAACTCAGCAATAATAAAAGGCGCAGGGTAGGTTTCATCAATCGTAACCTCAGCGCCGACACTGGAGAAAACTTCTCCAAGATAAGCAGCAACATCCTGCAGACCAATCTGCTGAGCAAAAATAGATTTTTTGGCAATCAATGTTCTGAGCACCTCAAAATAGTGCTGAGCAACCTCATCCTGCCTAAATTTTTCCACTTGTTCCTCAGGTGCAGAAAAAACCATTCCCCTCTCCTCACACAAGATACAAAGCCCGTGAAAAACGCAAAGTAAAAATAGGAGACTGACCGCTGAGTCACTAAAGACTCGAGGGAAGTCTATCTTTTTTACACAGCGTTTAGGGCGTGTTCAGTTCCAACAAGATACAAAGCCCGTGAAAAAATCCGTATGAAAATAGGGGATGGCAAGTGATGCCTAAGCATCACGATGACAGCCATCTTTTTCACTAGGATTTTAGGCCGTGTTCAATTAACAAGATACAAAGACTTTATCAAATCTGGGCAATTAGTGTTTTTGCTTCTGCAAACAGCCGAAGAGTCTGGGACAAATGTTCCAGACTTCTTTGCTTGACTAAATTTTAAAAACCGCAAGCAGCTGCACAGAGGCAGAAAAGCACTGACTCAAAAAGCTAAAGTCGGCCAAGAGAATCGGAGAGTAAAAGCAAACTATCACCTAAACTAACCAGATTCTCCCTTTTTTTCAGCTATAGGCTGAAAGCTGTCTTACCAAACCGGCTGGTCAATACCTTCGGATGTTTCATCAATCACTTTTTTGACTTCATCAGTGTGATAAACCTTTATTAATTTATTGATAATATCAGCCTTATCAGAATCTTTCCAGTCAGACTGTGCTGCAATGACATTGATCCATTGCTCTGAAGCATCATTGACTTCCTCAGTATAAAGTGAGGTATCATAGTCTACACCGGCTTCTACAGCATAACTGTTGTTAACGATAGCAGCATCTGCTGAAGACAGAGCACGGGCCGTTTGGCTGGCATCCAATTCTTTAATATCTAAGTTTTTCTTGTTTTCTGAAATGTTGGCAATCGTTGCTAGTTCTTGACCGGAAACATCCAGTTTAATCAATCCAGCATCCTGAAGCACATAAAGTGCCCGGCTTTCATTGGTTGCATCATTAGGAACAGCGATTTGGGCACCGTCCGGCAGTTCCTTCAAATCTGTGTACTTAGCCTTACCGTTTTCTGTTCCTGAGAAAAGATGAATCGGGCTGATATAGGTCTCAGCCACAACGGCTAAATCTTCCTTGTTTTCTTTGTTCCAATTATCTAAAAAATTGTAGTGCTGGAATGCATTGATATCAACTTCACCGTTAGCCAGTGCTTTATTAGGCTGTGAATAGTCAGTAAACTCTTTAAATTCCAAATCAATATCTTCTTCTTCCAATAAGTCTTCAATCTTATCCCAGCGAGCCTTATCTGAGTCAGACATAGTCATAACACCAACTGTCAGAGTATTGCTGTCATCATTTTTGCTACCGCAAGCTGTTAAAAACAAAGCTGACGCTAAGACAAGGCCTGCAAGCCCAAGAATTTTTTTAAATGTCATATTGGTATCCTCTTTTCTTTTTTCTAATGTTTTTATTCTCTCATACATCACTATAGCTAGCAAATTGTTATTTTTAGGGTTTTTATATAGTTTATAACTATAACTCTTTAATAAAAAAGAAAAACAGAGCCTGCTGACCCGCAAGTTCACAAGACAAACTAACAGGCAAGCAGCTTGTTTTTCCATATTTTTAGTCAAGAGACGGCACTTCTAAATCAGAAGCAGCCGGGACATAGTCAGCACTGCTGAGATACTCTTCAGCCAGCTGAGCAATCGTACCGTCTTCTAGAAGCTCTTTAATCCGGCCATTGACAAATTCCTGCAGTTCTTCCTGGTCTTGACCGAAAATAAAGTAGATAAAAGGCTGTTCTGATGAATCCAGTTCAATCGTTTTTAGGTTATCCAAATTCTGATTTTTGATGATGGCATTTACAGTTGGCGCATCAAAAATCTTGAAGTCATATTTTCCTTCATTAAGGTTAGTCAGAATCTGAGTAATGTTTTCATCTGTGAAGTTGAGCTCCACTTCATTGTTAGGGTGGTCTTCATTATATTCTTCCAGCTGAGTAACCGTTGTATTGCCCTGAACAACTTGAGTGGAATGCCCGCCAATATCTTCATAAGAATCAATGTCACTGTCTTTTGTTACTGTCAAAACAGATGGCGTTGCTCCTAAAGGATAGGAATACAGATACTTGGCTGCACGTTCTTCTGTAAAAGAAAGATTGTTGCCGGCCATTTGATACTTATCAGAATCCAAGCCGGTAAAGATAGAGGACCAAGCTGTTTTCTTAAAGCTGACTTCATATTGATCTGAATCTTCAAAGACAGCTCTGGCGAGCTCAACATCAAAACCTGTCAGTTCACCGTCTTCCTCATATGAAAAGGGAGCGGTTGTACCGACTGTCGCAAAGACCACTTTTTCTTTGCCTGTGCTGTCTGCAGCATCGGAATCAGAGTTTGAACTGCAGGCAGCCAGAACAAGTCCTGAAGCCAAAGTCAAACCAGCGATTCCGAGAAGTTTTCTCAATTTCATTTTTTACTCTCCTTATTTTTAACTAAAAAAACCTGTCCTATATAATTAATAGATAAATCTTCAAGGCAGGCCTCTTCACCATTATTCTATTCAGGCTTAAAAAGAAGAAAGCCTTAGCTATCCTCTTTTTAAGCCTCATGATAATATCTTACCATCTTCATCTGTTCTGAACTAATATTTAAAAACTATCACCGTGATAACTATTTTTTATCACCCAAAGCAGCGAGGCCGTCTTATTCGGCAGCTCCTATAATGTCTGAACCAAATAGTCAAAGACCAGCTGACGGTGGCTTTCTTCCGTAAGGAGTTCGGGATGCCACTGGACTCCTAAAATTGGGAAACCCTGCTTACTTTCATAAGCTTCAATCGTCCCATCCCTTGGATCCCGCGCTGTTGCTATCAAGCCCGGAGCCAGTTCTCTGACACTTTGGCGGTGAATAGAATTAATCCAGCTTCCCGGCTCAAGTAAATGGCTCACACGGCTGTTAGGCAAGACATCAACTTCGTGTGATGTCCCAAAATAGCTTTCCTGCCAATGATGGGCAACACTTTGATTTAGCGTACCGCCTAAGGCGACATTTAGCAGCTGCATCCCGCGGCAGACTGCAAAAATCGGCTTTTTTTGACGGATAGCTTCTTTAACCAAAGCAAATTCAAACTCATCACGGGCCAGCGAATAATCATCACTATCGCCTGTTCGCTCTTCGCCATAAAAACGGGGATCAACATTTTGTCCGCCGGACAAAACCAATTTATCAATCATGGCGACATAGCTTTTGGCAAGCGCTGCTGTTCCGATTGGAATAATGACAGGAAGGCCGCCGGCAGCCTTTATACCGTCTGACAGATGCCGTGATACCGCATCAAACCGCAGTCCGGACATTGCCGGCATTTCCTTTTCATTCCCTGTAATTCCGACAATAACTGTTCCCATTAGCCTTCCCTCCTTTTCATTCGCTCAAAAGATTAGCTGTTTTTAATAAAATTAGTTTATCCTAAATCTGCCGGAATGGCTAATATATATTTTTTATCACAGCTATAGAAACAAACTATCGAGACAGCGCAGCTGACAAGGGGAACGGAAAACTCTTTTCTGCCAAAGCATGATATTAGCTACAGGTAAAAGCTTAATGAGAAATGGGACAAAATCCGTTCACAGTCAGAGCTCTCAGCTAAAAAACGCTGCGGGAAAAAGCATGGTCAAATAAATATAGAACTGATTTCACAGTTAGGCAGCTGTAGACGTCTGAAGGCTTTGTCGTCCTAACGGCCGACCGCACCCTTCTAGTCGTCTTGGCAGAGGTGCGTCTGCGAAATCGAAGATTTCGGACTTACCGTCATTTTCCTTTTGCGTTTTATACGGGCTTTGTATCTTGATAAAAAAGACCTGCCGTTTCGGTTAACGCCCGAAACGGCAGGTCTTTTTTTTGCAGATAAGTCTGTATTAGGCTTCGAAGTCGGCGACATTGTGATAAACCTTTTGGACATCATCATCCGCTTCAAGCGCATCGATTAATTTTGTAAAAGTTGCAAGGTCTTCACCTGTCAGCTCAACTTCTGACTGAGGAATCATTTCCAGCTCAGTGACTTGAAAGTCCTCAACACCATTAGCTCGCAGGACTTCGATTGCTTTATGCAGATCTGAAGGAGCTGTGTAGACCGTAATAGTCCCTTCCTCAGCTTCAACATCATCAACATCAACATCTTCTTCCAAAAGCAGTTCAAAAATGCTGTCTGCATCCTGACCTGCAAAAACAATGACCCCTTTGTTGTCAAACAGATAAGATACTGAACCGGCAGCACCCATATTCCCGCCGTTTTTGCCATATGCACTGCGGACATTGGCAGCAGTTCGATTGACATTCGAAGTCAGTGTGTCAACAATAATCATGGAGCCATTAGGACCAAACCCTTCATAACGCCCTTCAACAAAGGTTTCATCGGTATTGCCCTTTGCTTTATCAATCGCTTTATCAATCACATGTTTAGGAACCTGTGCCTGCTTAGCACGTTCCAGTACAAATTTAAGGGCCGAATTCGATTCTGGATCCGGCTCGCCTTGCTTAGCCGCTACATAAATTTCAACACCGAATTTAGCATAAATTTTTGAGTTTGCTCCGTCTTTAGCTGTTTTTTTGGCAACAATATTAGCCCATTTACGTCCCACTGGTCATTCTCCTTTATTTAATTTAAGTATACTAGTCTGCTAGTATTATAACACTTTGAAAGAGGTTAGTAAAACCGCTGATTAAATCTCTAAACCGGTTATTTTGACATTTGGAAGATAGCGTCGAATGTCAGCGACAATGTCATCAATACGGCCATCCAGATAAGTGATATTAACTTGAACCGTTTTCCCCTGCAAAGGTTTAATCAGAAGAATCTCACTCGTAGAGGTTTCCAAATCCGTACGCATCCTATTTGATGACCGATGATAGCGCAGACGCTGCTCATATCTCAAATAATCAATCTCACCCCATGACAGATGATAGCTCCTCAACCAAGGGCCTCTGACAGTAAGCCCTTGTTCATCTCCGAAAATCACCTTTATGGGAAAAAACAGCTTAATAAAAGCCGGTATGACTATCCATAGCCCTGCAGCAATCAAAATCAGAGGTACAAAAATAAAAACAGACCCAATCGCAGCAAAAGGACTGCCATCAGGAATAGCAGACAGACTGCTAAACCCGCCTATAATAATAAAAAAAGCAGCTTTCATCCAAAACAAAATAAACCCAAAAAAGAAAAGACCAAAGACAAACGGCCAAATAAAAGCGGTCCTGCGGTAACGATAATAAAACTCCGTCATAAATCCCCTCCCAATAAGATACAAAGGGCGTTCAAGCTCACAGCAAAAATAGGAGCCCGACCGCTGAGTCACTAAAGACTCTAGAGAGGGCTATACTGCTATACTCACAGAGCAGCCACATTCGTATGTCAGCTTACGCTTCCTACGACTGCGTCTCTTTTTTGCAAAGAGCTTACGTGTTCAATTACAATAAGATACAAAGCCCGTTAAAAGAGCAAAGCAAAAATAGGAGACTGGACGAAGAGCCTCAAGGCTATAGGACAGGCTATCTTTTTTGCACAGCTCTTAGGGCGCGTTCAGTTCAAACAAGATACAAAGGGCGTTAAGAACGCAAAAGGAAAATAGGAGACTGACCGATGAATCCAGAAAGATTCGAGGTCAGGCTATCTTTTTCCCGCAGCGTTTAGCCCGTGTTCAATTCATCAAGATACAAAGCCCGTTAAAAGAGCAAAGCAAAAATGGCGGTAAGCCAGAAATCTCTGATTTCGTAGGCGCACCCCTGCCAGAACGGCTAGAAGGGGGCGGTCGACTATTAAGGCGACAAAGCCTTCAGAACGTTTACGGCTAGATAACTGTGAAGTCAGCACCTGATGGGGCTCTCTTTCCCCGCAGCTTTAGGCTGTGTTCAGTTAGTTCGTCAGCAGGCTCCAGAGTTGGCATGCTGATAATTATTTTTAGCGTCTGTAAACTCTCATCTATTTTTAAAAGGATCGGCATCTTCGGTTAAAGTCTGTAAATACTCTTTCAAACTGGTTGGCCGTCTGCCCAGAACATGTTCGATGTCTTTAGAAAGGCCGGACTGCTCCCCTGCTGCGATAGCAGTGTAGGTTGATACCCACGAATCATATTCCCACTGCTGAGCCGGCCAAGCTTTGCGGGAGGTATAAGCTTCCGAAACAGTTTCTTCTGTGTAAACGACTTGCTTTCCCAGCACGTGACTGCACTGTTGGGCAATAGCAGCCAGACTCAAATCTTCCGGTCCGGTCATATCTAAGATTTGATTTTCCCATTTTTGCGGATTTTTCAAAACCGCTGCAGCTACTTCAGCAACATCGCTTCGTAAAACAGCGGATACTCTTCCTTGACCGGCCGGCCCCTTGATTTCTCCGTATTCCTTTGCCAAATCGACAAAGAAATCCAAATAAAAATTATCTCTCAAAAAAGTATAGGTCAGTCCTTGCTGCTTAATATATTTTTCAGTCGCAGCATGATCACGCGCCAAAGTAAAGGTCGAATCCGGGCTGGCATTATAAAAGGAAGTATAGACAATATGTCTGACTCCCGCCTCTCGAGCAGCTGCTATCAACTCTTTATGCTGCCGTAAACGTTCTGGATGTTCCCTAGCAGATACCATAAAGAGAACATCAACTCCGGATAATGCGGCCACGGCCTCCTGTGAATGTTCATAGCTGGCTTTAAAAAGACTTGCTCCAGCCAGTTTAGGAGCCCTTTCAGGACGTCGTGCTAAATGGCGGGCCGGCAAACCGGCCTCAGAAATCCGGCGGGCAACAAAACCGCCTAACTGTCCTGTTACTCCTGTAATTGCAATTGTTGTCATCATTCCCCCCCATTGTCATTTATTTGATAGGTTTATTATAACATGGTCTTTTTATTGATGCAGATTTTTGGTGTCTGAGGAATTTAATGAACTTTTTGTCATCTGCTGTTTTTAAAACATCTCAAATCTTAAGCGGCACACGTCCCCAAGTCTGCTCAGCAATGCTGGCCTTTCCCAATTGGTAGACAGTGTCAGCCTGCTGGGTCATTTGATCCCAAGGCTGGCTTCCGATTCGTGTGATCAGTCGAACAGAGCTTTTAACAGCTTTGAGGTGAGCACTGCCTTTTGCAGTAAAACCCAGAACATGAACGGCCTGCGGCAGCTGACTGTCGCGTGCATTGACAAGAATATAAGTGAGAATCCTTCGTACACGCGCCTTAGTATAGCGTTTGGTCGCAACTTTTTCAACCAGCTCTTCTGCTGTCTCTGCAGTCCGGACAGCTGTGCGGATACGGCTGGCTAACTCTTCATTAACCTGAAAAACAGATGGCAGGCTGGGGTTGGTCAAAATCTGATATTTCAGCAAGCTGTAATAATCTTCCCAAGTCACCTGTGGAGCCCTCAAAAGAAGGGCTGGATTTGGCACGGACTGAGTGATGAAATCACTATCTGCAATATGGCTGCGAATAGCAGTTGCAGAAGCAATTGTCTGATCCTTATCCTTTGAATGAAAACCGGCTCCCAAACGCTTAATAGGCTGTAAACATAACTCTTTTCCCGCACTGGCCTTTGCATAGGATAAACCCAAAATATGGTTGGGAGTGCTGCCTGAAAAAGCTATGCCCGCAAAATGCTCCCACATTTTCTGAGTTTTTTGGGGATAGCTGAGTTCCTCAGGAAGCTCTGCGAGAAAGGTGTCCATCTCCGCTTTATGTTTAGCGTAAAGGGCCGAGAGTTTTTGATAATCAAGCGGCTCTTCTGTTCCAAAAGTCAAGGTGTCTGCGCCCAGCCGGTTCAGGATTGACACGGCACCCTCTGCAAAATAATCAGCAGACTGAACTGCAATAAGAAAAGGGAGCTCAACCACAAGGTCTGCTCCATTTTCAAGTGCCAGCTGCGCTCTTGTCCATTTATCAATGAGCGCCGGTTCCCCGCGCTGAACAAAGTTCCCTGACATAGCAATGATTTTGATGCCGTCTGCCTGCGAAAGCAGGTAGCGGTGACCGTTATGAAAAGGATTAAATTCTGCGATAATACCTGTCACTGTCATACAAACTCCTTTGGACTACTGGCAATCTGCAGCTAAGCAAAAGGTTAAGGCGGATTACCAGTAAGCCAAAACCAAGGGTAAACTGTCCGTTTCAAACAGACTCCTGAAGCAAGCAGTCTTATTTCTCAGCTACAAAAAACCAGCGCAGACTGTCTGCCTTTGGTTTTTGATCTTTGAAATCAGCATAAAGGCGGAAAGAGCGGAAACCAGCCTGCTCTAATAAAATATCGTAGGTCAGGATATCGTAGGTGCGCTCCTCATGAATTTCATCATAGCGTGTAAAGCGTCCATCACTGTCCTGCATAAAAAAAGTCAGCTCATGGACAATAGAATGCGGGGCCTGATCTGCATAAGTATCCCAGACCATAGCAAAATCTTCTGCATTTTCATGATAGGAAAAACCCGGATAATGCTTATCAGTCTGATAGGTCGAATGCACATCAAATATGAAAACACCGCCCTCGCAAAGCACCTTGTAAACTTCACTGAAAACATCACCCACCTCTGCCTCATCCTGCATATAGCAGATAGAATCGGCATAGCAGGTTACAAAGTCATACTTCCCTAGCTGGGATAAATCCAGCATATCTCCTTGTTTAAAGACAAGATCTGCTTTAGCAGCTGCAGCGCGTTTTTCAGCAACTTTGAGCATATCGGCACTCAAATCCAGGCCGGTCACTTCAAAACCGGCTTCTGCAAAACGCAGTGACTGAATGCCTGTCCCGCAGGCCAGTTCTAATAACTTTCTGCGCTCTGCTGTTTTTGGCAAATGGCGAAGCGAGAAGTCTGTCCATTTATCATACAGTGTTTGATCCATGATACTATCATAGACCTTAGCAAACATTTCGTAAGCTGCCATCTTTTCTCCTTAATGTCATCTAGAGAGTGGGACAAAAATCGGTAAAACATCATAAAATGATACTTTCTATTTTGTTGTCCCGCCTCCGCACAGTTGTTCGCTATCCCTAGCTTAACAAGGAATAAGAACTTCCAATCAACCACTGCATCAAACGCACATATCTAAAAAAGTGAAATGAGGCAGGACTTTTATTCCAGCCTCATCTACCTTTCTGATGTCATAATCAGAAAGACAAACCGAGCAAGTATCGGCAGCCAATTTTGACGCCAGAATCCAATAAAATATAAAAAAGAGCCGGCATAAGAACAAAAAAGTCAACACCACCGCAATACTTTAAATTTCTGAGACATAAAAACCAGTCACGAAAAAACAAAAACCAGTTCAGCCTTGACCGATATCCCAAAAACTTGCTGGTCACCAAAAAACATGTCTCCAACACAAAAAGAGCCCAAGAGATAAGGAAGCTCCTGCAGTAAAATAGGCAGCAGCAGCCCCGCCAAACTTTGTCCTTCCATTAACGAAAACACCGGAACATAAGATCTGTCCGATATTAAGCTAAGAGGTCTGCTGTATCTACGAGCGGCGCCTCATGCCACAGTTTTTCAAGATTATAGTGCTGCCGTTCATCTTCTGAAAAGATATGGACAACAACATCACCAAAGTCCAAAAGAACCCAGCCTGTCTCACCAGTGCCTTCCACACGGCTGGCATCTCCTCCGGCTTCTTTTACTTTTTCGCGAATATTGTCTGTGACAGCCGACAGCTGCCTAGTATTGACTGAACTGGCAATGACAAAATAATCGGTCACGCTGGTCAGACCGCTGACATCCAAAACAACAATATCTTCAGCCCGCTTGGCATCGGCTGCCTTAACAATCAGTTTTAATAATTCTTTATCGTTCAAATTCTTATTTCTCCTCTGTTTGGGATTTCCGCTTCAAAAGTATTTTACAAAAGCATTGTAGGTTGCAATGGTTTGAGGATAAATCGGCTGCGCCCGCTGAGCGAGATGGGCAACCGTGTGAACTGTCTCAAAAGCCACCGCCTTATCCAGTGACTGCTCTGCTATCCTGCGCGCCTCCTCAGCTAAGGCCAGGGTGCGGTTGGGCTCAATATAATCAGCAACATAAATGATTTTATCTAAAAGGGACATTTGGGCTGCCCCTACTGTATGGATTTCAATACTGCGCAGGATTTCCTGATCTCTCAGGCCTAAGTCTTCTTGAATTTTATAAATCCCAACCATACCATGCCAAACATTATTCCCCCATTTTTTAAGCTCGGGGTCTAATTGGCAGCTGTCAATAAGAGCTAAAAAATCGGCATCAGGCAGTTCCTTAGCATAATCATGAAGGAGACCGGCCAGTCCGGCCTTTTCTGTATCATAATGGTAACGCTCTGCCAAAGACCTCGCTGCCTGCTCGACACCGAGAACATGGCGGAAACGTTTTGCACTCATCTTCGCTTGTATTTTTGGCAAAAGCTCCGAGCGCTCTAATCCGATATAGTGCTCATATGTCATCTGTAAAGTCCTTTTTCTTCAATATAGTCAAGAACAGGCTGAGGTAAAAGATAATTAGGCCGGCAGCCATTTTTAATAAAATCGCGAATCATGCTGGAAGAGATATCCATAAGCGGAACATCTACCCAAATGAGGGGATAAGACGTCCCTGCTTTATATTTGGGCCGCTGAATCCCAACAAACTGAACCATTTGAACCAGTTCTGCAATTCTGTACCATTTGGGCAGGTAATCAACCATATCAGCACCGATAATAAAATAATAATCCACTTCAGGATGCTGTTCTATTAAAAGCTTCATGGTATCGTAAGTGTAGCTGACGCCTTTACGGTCCAATTCGATAGTTTCAATCGCTAAGCCTGCAACGCCTTCAATGGCTAATTCCAGCATTTTCAGCCGGTGTTTTTCTGAAATCGTTGTTTTTCGGTCAACATGGGGCGGTTGGTACTCCGGCATGAGCAAAACCTGATCCAGCCCCAGACGCTGGCGGACCTGATCAGCAATAAGCAAATGCGCATTGTGAACTGGGTTGAAATTCCCGCCTAAAATACCGATTTGTTTACGGTTCTTATCTTTTACTTCAGTTTCAAGTTCAACTTTCGTGAACGGAGTTAATAGCTCTAAAGCCATAGTCAGTCTCCTCGTCTGTAGTCGTCCTTCATTATAACACAAAAGCTGGGAAAGAAAAAGCTGCGGTCACTGGACAAAAAGGGGCAGGTCCCCAGCCTGATAGGAACGTAGAGTCTTCTCGTTTTTGCCATATAGGAGAACTGTCTGCCTGCTGCTGTCAGACCGGAACTGCCGATTTAACTTGAGCAGCAGAGAAGGCCGGGATAAAAATCCCAGCCTCCGGTTATTGACTATTCAATAAAAGCAAAATGCCGCTTATCAGTCAGTCCCCCTGCCTGCTTCTTTAGACAGCTTTACTGTTTATACCGGTCTAAAAAGCTGTCGCTTTACAGAATCAAATCATCTTTACTTTAGGAGATAATTTGCGGTTCTCTTTCTTAGCCGATTCCTTATATAAGATCAGTGTCCGGCCGATTTTCAGAACAGTCTCGCAGCCGATTTCATTTTCTAAAATTTCGGCAACCTCATGAAGATCTTCGTCTGTATTCTGCAAAAGAGAGACCTTGATTAGCTCTCTGGCATCTAAAGCCTGACGGATACTGGTCTTGATATGATTATTGAGGCCATTTTTCCCAATCTGAATGATGGCCTTCATGGGCTGTGCCTGTCCTTTAAGAAAAGCACGCTGCTTGCTTGTTAACATTATTTCCTGCGCAAAAATTCCTGACTAAAAACAAGAGCAAAGCTGTTTTTATTTGTATTTTTGCTTCCTTTCTTTCAATATCTCTCAGCATTCACCTTAAATTAAGGCCTTACGCAACAATACGGCAACTCCTTTAGGAGCCCAGGCTGCAATCTGAAGAGGGGTTTCCTCGCTGCCTTGCACGCGAATCCAGCCCAAACCAGAATAGACAATATCCAGACGATCTGTGACTGACCACTCGTGACGAACCAGCTCCGGAAAGCTTTCCGCTTCTTGGGCTGTTGGAGGCTGCAGAAGACCTCCCAGATGTTTTTTATAAAAATCACCTGCTCCTGCCAGCTTCGTCCTGTGGAGCGATAAATTATTGTCAAAATAAGCTGTCACCCCCTGCTTAGGGCCGGATATAAAATCAAACCGTGCTAAGCCGCCCAAAAACAGGGTCTGTTGCGGAAGAAGCTGGTAGGTTTTCGGTTTTATTTCTTTTTTCGGACTGACATATTTCAGACTTTTAGCAGTTAAATAATGCGCCATTTGCTGGCGGTGAACAATGCCTGGGGTGTCAAACATATAAGAGCCGTCTTCCAAAGGAATTTCAATTTTATCCAAGGTTGTCCCCGGAAAACGACTGGTGGTAATGAGTGACTTTTCACCGGTCAGCTCTTGGATAATGGCATTGATCAATGTTGACTTGCCAACATTGGTTACACCGACAACATAGACATCACGTCCCCGGCGCAGACGCTCAATAGCAGCCATCAGCTCTTTGATCGACTGATGTTTCTGTGCACTGGTCAGGATAACATCAAGCGGACGCAGGCCCTCTTCATAGGCACGTTCTCTCAGCCAGTGGCGAACCTTGCTTTCTTTGACGGACTTGGGCAGCACATCTTTTTTATTGCCCACCAGCAGAATATCATTGCCTGCGACAAAGCGCTGCAGGCCCGGAATAACTGACCCATTAAAATCAAAAATATCCACTACATTAATAACTAAAGCTTTACTGTCACCAACCTCATGCAAAAGCTTCAGAAAATCATCATCTGATATGCTGACATCTTCAATTTCATTATAATGGCGTAAGCGAAAACAGCGCTGACAGTAAACAGTCTCTGCCTCAAGACTTTTTTTCAAAGCTGCAGCTGGCGTATAGCCCGCTCGGTTTTTATCTTCTGTTTGAATTTCAGCTCCGCAGCCTATGCAAAATATTTTTTCCACTTAAATTCCCTTTTGGTATTCAATCTTCCCGTATTTTTCTTCCAGTTTGGCCCAAACCCGCCGTTCCCGCCAGCGGTTAAACTTGGTATTCCAGGCATCTGTCCTGACTAAAGGTTTAACCAAAACAGATCGGATACCAGCCCGATGGCTGGCTCTGATATCTGTCATCAGCTGATCGCCGACCATCACCACTTCATCACGGTTAAAACCGTAACGCTCGATAGCAGCGTTAATCCCGCGGGCAAAGGGCTTCATAGCCCTGCTGACAAAATCCACACCAAAATGAGCCACGGCACGCTCAACACGTGAATGGCTATTATTGGAAATGACAACAACTGAAATGTCCGCCATCGTCATCTCATCCAGCCAGGCTCTCACTTCTTGAGTGCCGTCCGGATTATTCCAGGCAATCAGCGTATTATCTAAGTCAACCAATATCGCATGAATCCCCTGACGCAGCAGGTCTTCAGCCTTTAGATCATAAACTGCTCCAACCGCAAAGGTCGGACGATAATCATCTATACTCAAGCTTCTCTCCACAATTATATTTTCCCCTCATTATAGCATAAAATTTAGGAATTGAAAAAACCAAAACATAAAGGCCATAAAAAGGGCTAATCTTCTTTTTTGACAACTAAAACAAGAAGACCGAGCTGAATCACAGCTAAAACCAAAAAGACGATAAAAGCGTGCCGGGAACCTACAGCAGTGGCTCTGCTGTATGCCGATTCAGAGCTTGTCTGGCTCATAGCGACAATTAAAGCGGCTACAGTTGTTCCAAGAGCTCCGGCAAACTGCTGCAATGTATTAAAAATAGCATTGGCATCTGAGCGCTCTTGAAAGGTCAGCTGTTTTTGCCCATTGGTCATAATATTGCCAAAAGCCATACCTGTTCCTACCATGTTAAAGAAATAGATAAAGCAGATTGCCCCGTTAGACAGGTGCAGACCAAATACTGCATAGAACAGCAAAGCAGCAAGAACGAGACCCGCGCCCAGCCAAATCGGTTTTCGAGCTCCAAATCTATCCAAAATAGTGCCGCCAAACGGAGAAAAGCACGCCCCCAGCAAGGCCCCCGGAAGTACTATTAATCCCGCCGCTGTTGCATCGGCACCATTGACCAGCTGAACATAATTAGGAATCAAAAAAGATAAACCTAGGTTGACAATCTGAAAGAGGAAAAAAGCTGCAACATGACCGGCAAAGACAGGATTTTTCAAAATAGCAAGATTGACAATCGGCTGCTCCAGCTGACGTGAACGAATGAGCAGGAAAATAAGCCCTAAAACGCCTAGAATCAAGGTGCCTAAAACATTAAAACTGAAAAAAGGATGCGAACTGAGCCCCTCAATCCCTAAAATCAGACCGATAAATAAAGCCATGATGGCCAGAAAACTTAGAAAATCAAATCGCTCCGCTGCCACTTCTGACTTTTGCTCAATACTGGTCATTCCTAAAAAAAGCGATAAGAGCAGCAGAGGCACTAAAAGGACAAAAATATAACGCCAGCCCAAAGCAGAAGCGGTTAAACCGCCAAATGTGGGGCCGATAGCCGGTGCCACAGCGGTAATAAGGGTTCCGACCCCCATCATCAGACCGATTTTATTCATCGGCACCTGCTCTAAAATAATATTAAACATCAAAGGTAGGGCAATTCCGACACCTATTCCCTGGACTACACGCCCCAGCAAAAGCAGTACAAATGTTGGAGCCAAAATATCGATTAAAAGACCCGCCAAAAAAAGAAGATTCGCCGCCAAAAACAGCGACTTCATTTTAAAAGAACGCTTAAGATAGGCAGAAATCGGAACAATAATAGCAACAACCAAAAGATAAACCGTTGTCATCCACTGAACAGTTGCTGTCCCGATGCCAAATTCTCTCATCAAAGTCGGAAAAGTAATATTCATTGCCGTCTCAACCAAAACACCGCTAAATGACAGCAAACCCGTTGCCAAAATAGCAGCAATCAGCTTCTTTGATAACCCACTCTGTGACATCAAAAACCCCCTTATATAAGATACAAAGGCCGTTAAAAGAGCAAAGCAAAAATGGCGGTAAGTCCGAAATCTCTGATTTCGCAGACGCGCCCCTGCCAAGACGACTAGAAGGGTGCGGCAGGCTGTAAAGACTGCAAAGCCTTCAGACGTCTACGGCTAGCGGTAACTAGGTAACGATACAGATTTCCAATCCCCTCACTCTCCCTTTTCTGGGTTCGGGCTGAAATCATCCACTGGATGATTTCACTGCACAGCTCTTAGGCCGTGTTCAATTCAACAAGATACAAAGGCTCTTAAAAGAACAAAACAGCCAGACTATATATCATGCTAATCTTTTTTGTTTATGATTAGATTCTGCTGTAAAAAAAGAGGCCTTTCGCCTTGCTTCTCCACAGCAGATGAGCCTCCGCAGAGCAAATGATAAAATCACTTTCAGAAACAGCACTCTGCCTTTGATTCTCTCCTCTGCCTGCCCAGACTCCATTTTATCATTGTAACATATTTTAGCCTTAAAAGATAAGTCTTCATTTATAGAAAATAATATCTGGCGGCTTTTATAAGAAAAAATAATTTAAAATTAGAATAGTTGAATTTCAAATTAAGAAGAGTTTATTTGAACTCAATTTTTAGAAATTCATCAACACTTTTTACAAATTTATCAGGAATAGATTTTATATGATTATAAGCTGTAGGATAAACTGTCAAAATTCCCATTATTATGTCATTAAATTTGACTCCTAAATAATCTTCAATATCACTCTTGTTTTCTAATAAAAATTTTTTGGTATTTTTTTGCTTCCCTTTTTTATATTTTTCTATATTTTGAATATTTTTTTCACTTCAAATAGGTTGTACTCAAATCCCCAATTTTTTAAGTTCCATATAAAAAGATTTTCCTTGTATACATAAAGTAAATCATATTCTTTAGTTATTTTTTTCTCCTCAATTTTTTCTTTTATCTGATTGATTTGTGCCAAGTCAAAATTTATCAGACTGCTAATATTCCAGCTATTTAAATGCTCTTGAAGAGTAGGTAAATCATATTCATCAAATTCATTTAGTTTTACAAATTTATTATAGCTTCCTTTCGTTCCATTTTCACGCGTCAAAATTCTTTTAGGTAAGTATAGTGCTGCTTCCATAAAAGTGAATGTTGGTAATAAGTAAAAACTTTCAAGTTCAATCAGAGGAGTTCTGAACAGTCTATTATTTGAACTCCAAAAATGGCCATCAGAATTTAAGCGGTAATAGTTATTATCATTCAAAACAAATACATTAATAGCATCCTCCGCCCCTCGTCTAGATAGTTTCCTATTAAACCTTATATCCTCTATTAACAATTCTTTAGGTGATAAGCTAACAGCTATTCCTTCTAGTTTATGGGCTCTTTGATCATCTGCCAAAGAAAGATATTCCAATACTACTTCTGGTCGAAATCCATATTCAATTTCAAATCTAGAAAATACATTATCGCTTTTTTCATTCATAACTCTCTGAGTTACGTTTTTGAGCCTTCTCTGATAGTTGGAAAAAGCTTCTAAGATATAGGCAGGAATACCTATTCCAATCTGCGAATTTAATAATAACTCACCCCTTCTCTCAAAAAGAATTGGGATTGAATGTCTTATTTGCCACAAATAAATTTTTGAATGATACAAAACTAGTATTTTCTCTAAATCGGGTTCTAGACTTGTATCTCTACTAAAAGTTATTTCCGCAAGTAATAAATCGTTAACAGCCGCTTCTAAACTCCCTTTTAATTCTCCAATAAAACCACGATTGTCCATAACAGGATCTCTATGAAAAGTCTGCCATAAGACTATCATTCTATCCCATATAGTATTTATCTCCTTAGTTTCATCAACCTTTTCATAAGCTGAAAAAGTCAATCTGCTTATAATAGAACTAAATCGTAAAAGCGATAGAAGCACTTTCTCTCTAGTAAAAGAATAATAATACTGCTGAATTTTTCTATCCAAGGCCTCTTCAAACATATCCACTATTCTGCTCAATTGTGAGTTGCTTGAACGGCTTAATTCTATATACTCAAAATTTATTGGTAATTCTTGATATATCTCAGACAATATTCTTTCAGTTTCTTCAGCAAAAACTAGTGAATTTGTATTAGTAAAATCGTTTTTAACACTAAAACGTTTCATTTCACCATTAGAAATCTTCAATAAAAAGTAGAAAATATTATTCTCCACTTCTCTATTATCTAAATCGACAGCGATAATATTTTTGAGCGTTTCTTCATCTAATTCATTTTTCTTATTAATAAGCATATCAACTCCACCTTGTAAATTATTAAAGAAAAGGTATGATAAGATAACTTATCAATACCTTTCTAAAATATTCTTCTAGAATTAGTCCCTAATTAATATAAGTTTTATTCCAGCAGTTTAGCCAGCTCTTCCTTAAGCAGTTTTTGAGCAACCTGCGGGTTGGCCTGGCCTTTGGTGGCTTTCATGAGAAAACCAGTAAAAGCTTTATCGGCATTGCGTTTGCCCGATTTAAAGTCCGCAACTGCTCCTTGGTTATCTGCAAAAACTTGATGGATAATAGGAATCAAAACATCAGGGTCTGAGATTTGAATCAAGCCTGATTTTTCAACATATTCACGCGCTGAGCCGCCGTTTTTCGCTAAATGTGTGAAAACTTTTTTGGCTATTTTCGATGAGATGGTCGCATCTTGGATAAGCGTCAGCATCTCAACTAAATTGTCAGGTGTCAGCTGAATTTGTTCCAGTGTCTTGTTTTCGCTGTTTAGGAACTGGGCAACTTCCCCTTGCAGCCAGTTGGCGACTTGCTTGGCATCGCCGCCAAGCGCCACAGCTTTCTCAAAGAAGTCAGAGGTTGTCTTGCTGGCTGTCAGCTGGCCGGCATCATAGCTTGTCAATCCAAGTTCTGCGACATAGCGGGCACGGCGTTCCTTAGGAAATTCAGGAAGACTCCTGCGCATGTCTGCAATCCAGCTGTCAGAAATTTCAAAAAGCGGCAGATCAGGTTCCGGGAAATAACGGTAATCCGCCGACCCCTCTTTGACTCGCATCAGGACAGTTGTCTTACTGGCTTCATCATAACGACGGGTTTCCTGCCGGATTTGTCCGCCGGAACGCAGAATTTTGGCCTGGCGCTCCGCCTCAAATTCTAAACCTTTGCGGACATTGCTGAAAGAATTCAAGTTTTTCAGTTCGGTCTTGGTTCCAAACGCCTCCTGACCGTAAGGACGAAGAGAGATATTGGCATCCACACGCATAGAACCTTCTTCCATTTTCACATCAGAAATGCCGGTATACTGGATAAGTTCTTTAAGAGCTGTCAGATAAGCGTAAGCTTCTTCAGGCGATCGCATATCTGCTTCGGAGACAATTTCAATCAAAGGGACACCCTGACGGTTGAGGTCAACATAAGAATAACCATCGCTTCCGTGAGTATTTTTACCAGCATCTTCCTCCAAGTGAGCCCGTTCAATGCGGATTTTTTTGCTGGAACCATCTTCAAGTTCAATAGCAATCCAGCCATCATAGCCGATAGGCTCATCAAATTGGGAAATTTGATAGGCTTTTGGATTATCGGGGTAAAAATAATTTTTGCGGTCAAAATGCATGTTTTGATGGACTGCCATATTGAGTGCCAGCGCAGCCTTGATTCCGGCGTCAATGACACCTTTATTCATTACAGGAAGCACGCCTGGAAAGGACCAGTCGATAACATTGGTGTTGGCATTTTGTTCTTGTCCGAAATGGGCAGGTGTCGGAGAGAAAATCTTAGAATTGGTATTCAACTCAACGTGAACTTCAAGTCCGATAATTGTTTCAAAGTTCATTAGGCTTCACCTCCAAAAATTAAAGGCTTCTGCTGATGGTAGTCAGTCGTAGCTTCAAAAGCTGCCGCTGCCTGATAAATGACTGGCTCTGAATATTTAGGTCCGATCAGCTGCAAACCAACCGGGAGACCGCTGCTAAAGCCGGCAGGGATAGAAATCCCCGGCAGACCAGCTAAATTCACAGGTATTGTCAGTATATCAGCCAGATACATCGCAACGGGGTCATGGTTGAGTGTTTCTAAATCAAAAGCAGCTGTCGGCGCTGTCGGCCCCAAAATTAAGTCATAATCCGCAAACACTTTTTCAAAGTCGCGAATGATAAGGGTTCGAACCTGTCCGGCTTTCTTAAAATAAGCATCATAATAACCCGATGACAAGCTGAAGGTCCCAAGCATGATGCGGCGCTTGACTTCATCGCCAAAGCCTTCGCTGCGCGTATTGACATAAATGTCATCAAGACTGCCCGCTTTTTCAGTACGGTAGCCATAGCGAATACCGTCAAAACGCTGTAAATTTGAAGAAGCTTCTGACGAAGCAATGATATAGTAAACCGCCACACCGTATGGACTGTGAGGTAGTGTCACTTCCTCTACTGCTGCCCCCAGTTTTTCAAAGTGCTTAGCAGCATTAAGAATGATTTCTTTTACCTCCGGCGCAATTCCTTCACCAAGGTATTCTTTAGGCAGAGCAATTCGCATTCCCTTGATATCCTGCCCAATCTTAGCAGTAAAATCCTCTTCTTGATGCTTAGATGAAGTAGAGTCTTTAACATCATGTCCCGCGATAACATTAAGAAGCTGTGCATTTTCTCTAACCGTTTGCGACAGCGGACCGATTTGATCCAGTGAGCTGCCAAAAGCAATCAGGCCAAACCGTGAGACGGTACCATAAGTGGGTTTGAGGCCGACAATACCGTTAAATGAAGCCGGCTGGCGAATAGAGCCGCCGGTATCTGAGCCCAGTGACAGACGCACCTGACCGGCAGCAACAGTTGCAGCAGATCCGCCCGATGAACCGCCGGGGACTTTGGCCTGATTCCATGCATTCTTTGTTTTCTTAAAATAAGAGGTTTCGGTAGATCCGCCCATAGCAAACTCATCCATATTAGTTTTGCCAATGACAACCATATCTTTGCTATAAAGCTTTTCAACGGCTGTGGCATCAAAGATGGGCTCGTAGTTATAAAGCATTTTTGACGCAGCCGTTGTCAAGATCCCTTTTGTCGAAATATTATCCTTAACGGCTACAGGAATACCGGCCAAGGGATTATCCGCATCAATCCCTTGTTTATCAAGCTTAGCAGCCTGTGCTAGAGCAGCATCTTCTGAAATCGTAATAAAAGAGGCAACTGTCTCCTCGCGCTTCTTAATATCTTCCAGTGTCGCCTTTGTTAATTCTGTTGCGGAAATTTCTTTTTTGACGAGAAGCTGATGCAGCTCATCAGCTGTTTTATGATTAAAAGACATTAAGCATCTCCTCCATCTTCCAGAATAGCCGGCACTTTAATGTAGTAATTGTCAGACTGCGGTACATTTTTAAAGAGAGCATCCCGGTCATCTCCCTTCTGAGCCACATCTTCACGCATCACTGTCTTACTTTCTGCCATCGTTGTTGTCACCGGGATACCTTCTGTATCTACTTCGTTTAACAGCTCTACCATATCAACAATTTTTGTCAGCGTGTCTGCAAATTCTGCTGTCTCTTCTTCAGAAAAGGACAATTTGGACAGCTTAGCCACATGACGTACTTCTTCTTCAGAAATTTTCATTCATTCCTCCTTTAATGTAAGATACAAAGGGCGTTAAGAACGCAAAAGGAAAATAGGAGACTGACCGATGAATCCAGAAAGATTCGAGGTCAGGCTATCTTTTTCCCGCAGCGTTTAGCCCGTGTTCAATTCAACAAGATACAAAGCCCGTTTAAAAATCCGTATGAAAATAGGGGATGGCAAGTGATGCTGCATCACGCTGACAGCCATCTTTTTCACTAGGATTTTAGGGCGTGTTCGATTCCAATAAGATACAAAGCCCGTTAAAAATGCAAAAGGAAAATAGGAGCCTGACCGATGAGTCACTAAAGACTCAAGGGAGGGCTATCTTTTTTGCACAGAGCTTAGACCGTGTTCAATTCAACAAGATACAAAGCCCGTTAAAAAACAGAAAAAACAGAAGCAGCAGAGCTGGCAGATATTTCTTATTTTAAGGCTTGGCTCTTCTTAGTTTACCTAGTCCTAAAAATTATACCATATTTTCATCTGTAACAGTAGATATGATAATCCTTTAAATAAGCTGATATTTTCAACGGCTTTAGCCATTAAGCAAAAAACTGGAGCCAAGGCATAAAATTAAAAGGACCTAGTTCTGTACAGCAGAGAACTAAATCCTTCAGTTGCTTTGTCCGGCTTTTTAAGGGCAGTTTATTATCATGGTTCACTTATAGGATTTTTTCAACTTTAGAGTAATCTAAATCGTTTTCAGTGTATGATTTTTTCAATTCCGCCTTTTCACCTAACGCCATCACATTTAAGACGGTATAGTCACCAGAAACATTAAGGAGAGCCCGTATTTCTTCGTCTGAAGTTTTGGTTTTACCATTTCGATTTCGAATATGCACCCAGCAGGCACCTATATTAAACTGCTCTGCCGCTAACCAAAGATAAGAGGAGGCAATTGCTCCATCTTCGATCCAAAACTCTGACGAATTATCAACCATAACTACAATAACAGTATCTGCACCATTAATCTGAGAACCGCCATATATCTTACATGCACCAATTTTTAAGATTGTCGCCTTATCTCTGACAACTATAAATTTTACTGTTTTTTTCTTAAATGCTGTAGGAGCTGTGAGACCAACTTTAATAATCTCATCAATAATATCATCATCGATTTTAGTGGATTGATACCTTCTTACTGCTCGTCTGCGTCTTGTTAATTCAAACAATTCATTTTTCATAGGAAACCTTCTTATCGCTTGACTATCATAGTCTTTCAGTAAAGAACTTACTCAGCGCTTCTACTGCTTGACTGACATATTCCGGTATGTCGTAAAGCTCCATATGATTTGCTCCGTCAATAACAACTAATTTTTTATCAGTTGAAGCCGCTTTTTCGATTAATGTATCGCTAACCCACTTACTATCGGCTGCACTTCCAACAATAGCGAGTAACGGTTGAGTTAAAAATACATCGGCTTTAAAGAAGGCATCATAGGTTAATACTTGAGTAAAGCTCCTAAACGTTGCATATCCAACTGCATTGGGATGGCCCCCGCGAGGTGTACAGTAGTATTCCCAAGATTGGCGCATTTCTTCGCTGGGAGCGTCTTCTTCTTTTAACGGAATCAAAGGAAACGTTTGATTAGTGTTTTTCAAGCAATCCTCTGTTCGTGCATTTGATGCTGCTTCTAATAATGGTAATGCTTCTGCATCACTTTGGTTATTCGTCCATCCGTTGCGCATCATAGCACCAAAATTAGCTGCACTAACAGTAGCTACAGCTTTTAGTCGTCTGTCATTTATAGCCGCATTAACGGTATAGCCACCGCCTGCACAAATACCAAGTGCACCAATTCGATTAGAATCAACATAGCGCAGTGTTGTTAAATAATCGGCAACTCCACTGATGTCTTCAACACGAATATAGGGATTTTCTAACTGCCTTGGAAGTCCAGAACTCTCACCTTGATAACTGGCATCAAAAGCAATCGTAATGAAATTAGCTTTCGCTAAATGTTGAGCATAAAGACCGCTAGTCTGTTCTTTTACACCTCCAGCAGGATGGGTAACAATAATAGCCGGATAGGTCTTTGCATCATCAAATTCTGGCGGAAAATACAGGTTTGCAGACATTGTAATTCCTTGACCGTTATAGTTAAAAAAGCTAACTTTTTTCATATTTATCCCCTTTCCTTTCTAACTTTATCTGTATTTTTTGTAAAACGAACTGTGATAAAAACAATTAACCGTCTGATAAAACCGTTCAAAAGCTTCGTATCCTCACAGTTATCAATTTATTTGACAGTATCAATAAATTTTATCAATCGCTTCATAATCAATTTTTTCAAAATATGGCGCTAATGGTAGTTCTGACATTCTAGCTTCAGCCTCCTCAAGTGTTTTTACTCTCATTACCAATATACCACCTCCTAATGCGTCATTTTCAACACGGGCAAATAGATTTTCAATCAGTCCTTCCTCATGCCATCTATTTGATACTTCATACTCTTTTTCCAAAATTTCTGGACTTATTTCTACATTTTTTAACTGTGTAGAAATTAAAAAAGCATTAGTTTCAATTGGTTTTTCTGCCATTTTCTTAGCACTATCATTCATTTTTATCGCCCCCCTGCTCTTTTTATTTCTTGTCACTAAAAGAAGTATATGTTATAATTTATCATAAGTCAAATACATTTTTTTGAATGAGGTGATAACCAAATGGTTATACACGATAATTTAAAAACTTTTATTACAGTCGCTAAAAATAAAAGTTTTACAAAAACCGCTAAAGAACTTTTTGTCTCTCAGCCCGCCGTCAGTAAGGCCATAAAAAATCTTGAAGAAGAGTTACAAGTTAAGTTATTTCAGCGCGACAAAAGAAAAGGACTGAACTTAACCAATGTAGGTAAAGAAATTTTGCTCTACGCCCGACAAATGGAAAATCTTGAAAATAAAATCTATCAGGCAATCTATTTAGAAAATAATCTATTAAGTGGGCAAATAAGGGTCGCTGCTCTTCCAATCATCACAACTATGATATTGGTTCCCATTTTCAAAATTTTTAAAGAAAAATATCCTTTAGTCAACATTGAATTAATCGAAGGTACTGCATTCGAAGTTAGAGAGGCTGTATTAAACCACCATGTTGACTTTGGACTTTCAACATCACCTTTTCAAGATTTAGAAACAAAGTTTCTACTGACTGATAAAATGTGCGCCATTAGTAGCCAAAAATTATCAAATGAAATTAATCTTTATAATCAGGCTGCTGAAAATTTGATTTTTTGCCAAGCCGGTCAAGAGACTGCCATGGAAATTCTTCATTCATATAATATTAGCTTCGACAGAAGTTTTATTGTCAAGCAACCAGAAACTGCAGTAAAGTTTGTTGAAGAAAACTATGGCATAGGAATTATTTCTGAGTTTGTTCTATCTTCTATCTCTCAAAAAAGTATTCATAAAATTGATATTAGCCCTAAGATTGAAATTGAATTCGGAATAGTTGCTACGGATTTTTCCGATTTGAGCCCTAGTGCCTCAAAAATGGTAGAAATGATAGCAAACCAATTTCATCAACAAAATAAAACCTAGCAAGAGAGCGCCTGCGAAATCGAAGATTTCGGACTTACCGTCAGCCGTAAACGTCTGAAGGCTTTGCAGTCTTTACAGCCGACCGCACCCTTCTAGCCGTCCTGGCAGGGGTGCGTCTGCGAAATCACAGATTTCGGACTTACCGTCATTTTTGCTTTGCTCTTTTAACGGGCTTTGTATCTTGTTAATTGAACACGCCCTAAGAGCTGTGCAGTGAAATCATCCAGTGGATGATTTCAGCCCGAACCTAGAAAAGGGAGAGTGAGGGGATTGGAAATCTGTATCGTTACCTAATTACCGCTAGCCGTAGACGTCTGAAGGCTTTGTCGTCTTGACAGCCTGCCGCACCCTTCTAGTCGTCTTGGCAGAGGTGCGTCTACGAAATCACAGATTTCGGACTTACCGTCATTTTCCTTTTGCGTTTTTAACGGGCTTTGTATCTTGTTGAACTGAACACGCCCTAAACGCTGCGGGAAAAAGATGGTCTGACTTAGAATCTGACGATTCGTCAGTCAGTCCCCTATTTTCCTTTTGCGTTTTTAACGGGCTTTGTATCTTTTGGAGGGGTATGATGAAAAGTTTTAAAGGCTTTAATACTAATCAGCTGAAGTATTGGGCGCTTGTTTTTATGTTTCTGGATTCGTTATTTTTCAGTTTTCCAGGTGTCTTTCCTACTTGGATACATCTGATCACCCGCTTTGTCGCCCCTTTGTTTGCTTTTTTTACCGTTGAAGGTTTTTTTCACAGCAGTAACCGCAAAAATCATTTAAAGCGGCTTTGGCTGGCTGCCGGCCTCATGCAGCTGGGAAATTTTCTGTCCTATCTTCTGTTAGGCCCTGTATACCAAATTACAGATAATATCTTCTTAACACTGGCTTTAGGTTATAGTGTCATTTTTCTTTTTGAAACAGGCAAATCCAAATCAACAGATCGATTTCTGTTTTATTTGGCAGGACTGCTCCTGTTTATTAGCGGCTTAATTTTTTCGGTTCTGCCTATCATAATCGGCAGCTACAGTTTTGGTGTTGAAGGCGGTATTCAAGTTCTCTTTACAATGCTGATTTTTTGGGCCTTTTATGGCAATCGGCAGAAACAAGTGCTTGTTTTTTTGCTGTGGAATCTCTTACTCCTTGCTTTAATGGGGCCTGATTTTAATATCAGTCAGGCACCGTCTTTTGCTGCCTGGTTTGCTAATTTTTGCTATAACAGCGACAGCCTGACCTTTCTCTTTTTGCCATTTATCTATTTATACAATGGCAAAAAGGGGAGTAAAAAGCCAATTCATAAATGGATTTTCTATATTTTTTATCCCCTGCAGTTCTGGCTGCTGCATCTGCTAGCGTTTCTTATACATTTTTCCGGATAAATCAAAAAAATCGGAATAAAATCGGTAAACATAAAAACCGATTTTATTCCGATTTTTTATCAGCAGATTTTTTTATTTAATGACCGCCCCTAAAACATTTTGCAAATGATTAAGCGCCCATTGATTATTTTCCGGTGTCAGACTGGCTACACAGTCTTTTGGTATTTCAAGACTGTAACCCAGATTATAGGCGTCAATAGCTGTATGTAAAACGCAGATATCTGTCAGTACACCCGTTAAAACCAGCTCTGTCACATGGCGTTCACGCAAACGAATATCGAGGTCCGTTCCGGCAAAGGCTGAATAGTGCCTTTTATCCAGCCAAAAGACCTTTGCGTCCTGCTTTATCTGCTCATAAACCTGGCCTAACCGTCCGTATAAAGCACGCCCGGCAGTACCATTGATATTATGCGGCGGAAAGAGGCGGCTTTCCGGGTGAAAAGTATCTCCTTCATCGTGACCGTCAATAGCAAAGAAGATATAGTCTCCTGCTTCATAAGCCTGCTGTGTTTTAGCAGCGATAGCTTTTTCAATAGCCTGAGCCGGTTTGCCGGCAGTCAGTTTACCGTCGTCAGCAACAAAGTCATAGGTGTAGTCAATTGAGATTAAAGCTTTCATCGTCTTAAAAATCCTTTAACTTATCAAAAATACCCTCATTAATCACCTTGAGATAGGTTCCCTTCATTCCCAGCGAGCGGCTTTCTATAATGCCCGCACTTTCTAATTTACGAAGAGCATTGACAATAACAGAGCGCGTGATACCGATGCGGTCGGCAATAACAGAAGCTGTCAGCCGACCTTCACTGCCATCTAATTCACCGAGAATAGCAGCCACAGCCTTCATCTCAGAATAAGAAAGGGTATTGATTGCCATATTAACCGCTGTCTGCCTGCGGATCGTCTCTTCCAGGTTTTCAGTCTGAAGGTTGAGCAGCTGAATCCCCACTACTGTTGAAGCAATCTCTGCCAAAATTAGGTCATCTTCAGAGAATTCCTTGTCATTCCGCCAGATAACCAGGGAGCCTAAGCGCATCCCCCCTCCGTATATCGGAGCGATTGTTGTCAGCCCGTCAGGATAAATATCTTTTGATTCTACAGGAAAAATTGTCAAGTCACTGTCAATCGGCAAATTGGCTTCTGTATCATAGACACGGCTGGCCGCTTTAACATAATCTTCCGGAAGCTGTTTGGCCGCAAAAAACTCTTCAACACGGTCAGTATTTGTTTTATATTTCATCGCATAGCCCAAAAGAGTACCGCCGCCATTCATAATACAGGCATTGCAATCGATAATGTCTGCCAGCTGGGCAGCCATCGTGTTGTAAGGCAAATCAGTTTCCAGGCTGTCCACCGAACGCTGTAAAATCGATGTGATTTTTCTTGTTTTTTGTAATAAATTAGCCATTGTCCTATTCCTTTTATAATTTTACAACTTCATTATAGCAGAGCCCAATACAAATTGCAAATAATTGTCTGAAAATTACGGGCAATTCAGACAATTATTTTGTAAGCGCCATCTTCTATTAGTATTGCCTCCTGACTTAAATTCAAAAAAATAAAGCCGGAGTCTCTTTTCTAAGAAAAAGCCCCTCGGACTATCTGTCAGCCGTAGACGTCTGAAGGCTTTGTCGTCTTGACAGCCGACCGCACCCTTCTAGTCGTCCTGGCAGGGGGGCGTCTGCGAAATCAGAGATTTCGGACTTACCGTCAGCCGTAGACGTCTGAAGGCTTTGTCGTCTTGACAGCCGACCGCACCCTTCTAGTCGTCCTGGCAGGGGGGCGCCTACGAAATCATAGATTTCTGGCTTACCGTCATTTTTGTTTTGCTCTTTTGACGGGCTTTGTATCTTGTGAATTGAACACGCCCTAAGCTCTTTGCAAAAAAGATAGCCCTCCCTAGAGTCTTTAGTGACTCGGCGGTCAGGCTCCTATTTTTGCTGTGAGCTTGAACGGGCTTTGTATCTTGGTGTTACCGGCGGAAGTGGTGCAGGACCCGTGTGATTTTTTCTTGAACGGCTGCTAGTTCTTCTACTCTCGGCAGGTAGACAATCCGAAAGTGATCGGGATCTTTCCAATTAAATCCGCGGCCATGCACAAGCATGACCTTTTCTTTTTGCAGCAGGCGCAGAACAAATTGTTCATCGTCATCAATGCGGTACATATCTTGGTCAATTTTTGGGAAAATATACAGTCCGGCTTTTGGTTTGACAGCTGACAGCCCGGGAATGTCGTTAATGGCCTGATAGATGAAATTCCGCTGTTCATAAATCCGGCCTCCCGGCAGCAAAAGTTCATCTACCGACTGGTGCCCTCCCAAAGATGTTTGCACAACCTGCTGGGATAAAACATTGGAGCACAGACGCATATTGGCCAGCATGTTCAGTCCCTCAATATAGTCTTTGACGTGTTTTTTCGGACCTGACAAGACCATCCAGCCTACTCGGAAACCTGCAATGCGGTGAGATTTCGACAGGCCGTTCATAGAGACACAAAAGACATCTGGTGCCAAGCTGGCGATGGCCGTATGCTGCAGTTCGTCCATAACCAGCCGGTCATAGATTTCATCGGCAAAAATCAGCAGATCATTCTGTCGGGCAATATCAACAATTTCTTCTAAGATATCCTTAGGATACAAGGCTCCTGTAGGATTATTAGGATTGATAACCACGATAGCCTTGGTATTAGAGCTTATTTTTGCCTTAATATCAGCAATATCAGGATACCATTCTGCCTTCTCATCACAAATGTAATGAACAGCATGTCCCCCTGCAAGGCTGACAGCAGCAGTCCAAAGAGGATAGTCAGGCATGGGAATCAGCACCTCATCGCCATCATCAAGCAGCCCCTGCATACTCATGGTAATTAATTCTGAGACACCATTGCCAATATAAATATCATCGACATCTACTTTTGGAAATCCCTTAATCTGGCAGTACTGCATAATAGCTTTGCGGGCAGAAAAAATCCCTTTGCTGTCTGAATAGCCCTCACTGTTACGGGCATTTAAAATGAGGTCACGGATGACTTCATCCGGTGCTGTAAAACCAAATTCAGCGGGATTGCCGGTATTAAGACGCAGAATCTGTTCTCCATTAGCCATCATACGGTTGGCCTCATCTAAAACCGGCCCGCGGATATCATAAGCGACATGTTCTAATTTCGATGATTTTTCAAATGTTTTCATTTCTTCTACCTCACAGTAACAATTATATCCTAATTGCAATGATATTAAAAACAAGCTATGCAGGTTACGATAGATTTAACAGACGCAAAAGATAAGCTACATAAGAATCTTCATTGGCGATACGCTGTTTTTCTTTTCGAACAAGTTCAGGATAATCTGTGATAATTCCTGTAACGCTGGATTGCAGATAGCTGTCAATCTCATTTTCACTGTTAATCGTCCAGACATAGACTTCTTTTCCTTCTTTTTTAGCAGATCGGGCTAAAGCCTCACGGTAAGAAAATTCTTCCAAAGCATAAAAATCAACAGCCTGTGTGGTAAACTGTCCGAGCTGCAGAGGAATAACATAACCTGTTTCAATGGCAGGATTTAATGTCTCAATACGTTCCATAGTTGGTAAATTCATGGACATCACCTTGTAATCTTGGCTGACCCCCAGCTCCTGCAGACGGGCAAGAAAAAGCTCTTCATAGTCAGCAGGCTCTTTTCCGCTCGGTTTTAACTCTACTAATAATTTTATCCCCAATTTTTTCGCTTCTTCAACATAAGTCGAGAAAGTGACTAAACGACTGCTAAAGCCATTTTGCTTAATTTTCAGACCGATAAGGTCAGCTGCCTTAGATTCACTGATGGCAATGTTTTTTCCGGTCAAACGTTTAAGATTGTCATCATGGCTGACCATAAACTCCCTATCCTTGGTCATAATGATATCCATCTCAACATAATCAGCACCGGCTTTTGCTGCTGCCCTCAAAGCCTCCAGTGAATTTTCTACCCCCTTGTTCACATAACCGCGGTGGGCCAAAATCTGAATTTTGTTAGGATCAGCGCCTGCTACTCGGCCGCTATTATAAACATAGACCAGACAGCCAATAACAATCATCAAAAGAAAAAGGAAAAGAGAATGCCTTTTTAGAGGCGGCCTGATGCTGGTCTCCTTCTCCGGATTCAAACTGCTTAAAAGATAGGCAAGCGATCCGACCTTCATAAAAAGGCTGCCTGTAAATAAGAAGCCCCAAACAAAGGTTAAGAACAGACTTTCAATCAAGAGATTCTCCTGGCTTCGATCAAGCATGGCAGCCGCCCCAATCCCCAGAAGCGACAAAAGAAGCAGACTTCCGGCCAGTACAAGATTAACCAAAACTAAACCGCCCAGATTCTTTATCTTGCTGATTTTAGTCAGCTGCCAGCTCCTTTTCATATTCTGAATAAAACTCTGCTGATTGTAGGTAACTGTTAACGGCAGAGTATAAATAAAACGAAAATACAAATAGATAAACAGTGCATTGACAGCGTAATACAGATAAGTCCCGCTGCTTGTCTTAAACAGCTCTCCGGAAATGAATTTAGGTATATAAAGATTTTCCAGCAGAAAAGACGAGTAGAAAAAACTCAAAATAGGAAGGGACAGCAGCAAATAAAGCACAAAAGCCAGAAAATTCCAGCCTGATACAATCCGGAAAAAATAGCGGGTTTTTTCTTTCACCCCAGCAAAAACCGACCGGAACTCCCCCTCTTTAACAGTAATAATCTGAGCCAAAACAGAAAATTCCACATAGATGAGAAATGCCAGCAAAAGAAGGTAAACAGGCATTAAGATAAGGGTCAAAGGATTAGCAAAAAAAGTAAAAACATTATCTGCCGTCAGTCCGGGAAGGCCGCTATTAACCAGAATAAATCTAAAAAGCAAAGAAAGCAGATAAGCTCCGACAGTCGTCAGCAGGAACTGTAAAATTGCAGCGCGCAAAATATAAGTATACTTATACCAATAAAGGTCTCTTAAAACATCTTTAACAGTCTGTAACATAGAAGCTCCTTAATCTTTATCGCTTCTATTTTACCAAAATACCAAACATTAGAAAATCCTTTTTCATAAGATACAAAGGGCGTTCAAGCTCACAGCAAAAATAGGAGCCTGACCGCTGAGTCACTAAAGACTCTAGGGAGGGCTATCTTTTTTGCAAAGAGCTTAGCCCGTGTTCAATTCACAAGATACAAAGCCCGTTAAGAACGCAAAAGGAAAATAGGAGCCTGACCGCCGAGTCACTAAAGACTCTAGGGAGGGCTATCTTTTTTGCAAAGAGCTTAGGGCGTGTTCAATTAATAAGATACAAAGCCCGTTAAAAGAGCAAAGCAAAAATGACGGTAAGCCAGAAATCTTCGATTTCGTCTGCGCCCCTCTGCCAAGACGACTAGAAGGGTGCGGTCGGCCGCAGGACGACAAAACCTTCAGACGTCTACGGCTGACGGTAAGTCCGAAGTCTTTGATTTCGCAGACGCACCTCTGCCAAGACGGCTAGAAGGGTGCGGTCGGCCATTTGGACGACAAAGCCTTCAGACGTCTACGGCTAGCGGTAATTAGGTAACGATACAGATTTCCAATCCCCTCACTCTCCCTTTTCTAGGTTCGAGCTGAAATCATCCACTGGATGATTTCACTGCACAGCTCTTAGGGCGTGTTCAATTCACAAGATACAAAGGCGTGAAGCAGCCAGACTGTTCTGTCAGAAAATCCAGAAATTTCTTTAAAACGCTTTCACTTTCGTATTTAAAAGAGTATAATAGGGATATAGAGCAGAAGGGAAAACTGTTTGTCCGCGAATTTTTCTTTAAGTGCGAGTTACTTACTGCCTTTGCTGCTTTGAGATAATTCATTAGAGGAGGCGCAGGATATGTCACAAAAATATGAACGAATTCTGGTTGCTATCGACGGCTCTTATGAGTCAGAACTGGCTTTTCAAAAAGGGGTGAATGTGGCTCTGCGTAATGATGCCGAACTCCTTCTGACACATGTCATTGACACGCGGGCACTTCAAAGTGTTGCAACCTTTGATACTTATATATATGAAAAACTAGAGCAGGAAGCAAAGGATGTTCTTTCTGACTATGAAAAACAAGCTCGCGATGCCGGACTGACTAAAGTCAAGCAAATTATTGAATTTGGCAATCCTAAATCGCTTTTAGCAAGAGATATCCCCGATAAAGAGAAAGCTGATTTGATTATGGTCGGAGCGACAGGTCTCAATACTTTTGAACGTTTGCTGATCGGCTCCTCTTCTGAATACATCCTTCGCCATGCTAAAGTGGATCTGCTGGTTGTCCGAGACAGTCAAAAAGTTTTCTGATAATGCCTTTTCCTTAGCTGTCAAAAAATAGGTTTGCAATCTGCCTGAACCATTCAAAAAACAAAACAATCATGGCTGCTGAAAAATGGATGCACATTCAGGCAAACAATAGATTTCTCTCTCAATTACAGCAGTCCCTATCCCAAAAAGCCATTTCGTTCTGACTGAACTGAAATGGCTTTATTTTTTATGCAAGGATTTTTGGATTTGCCTGTCCAGCTCTGCCTTAATAGCGGCTTCCGGAGCAAAGCGTTCCTCCCAGTCGTCTGGTTTTAATATCTTATGTGTCACAGGATCAAAGTGCGCTTTACCGTCAGGGAAGATTTTCCCCATATTGGCTTCATGAACTGTGTCAAATAAAGGTTTGGGATCTACCCCCATCAAAACAAAGGAACCGTAAGTAAAATACAATAGGTCCGTCAGAGCATCAACCTGACCGACCAAAGGTGTCTCTGCATGTTCTTTAGACTGGACTTTCTCTCTGGCTTTATCAATGGCATAATGCAGATCTAGCACCGCATTTTTAAACTGTTCTCGGTCTCCCTGACTGGCAGCATATAAAAACTCCACAATTTCTTCAGCCTTAAAGTCTGCGCGGTGGACTGCTTCTTTGAGACTGTAAACCCGAGGTGTTTCCAGCGTATCGCCGTCCATAAGCTGATGAAAATCCTTAACCTTATTGAAATTCTCATCCTTGCTCTTAAAGCTTTGTTCTGTATCAAAATGAATTAAGCCGTAATGGGCCAGCGCTTTCGAAATTCCGTCATTATTATTGCTTGCTGTTGTATAATGGGATTCTGCTTTGACCGTCTCAGAGGCATTTCCCATTGCCACGCCTATCCCTACACCGGAAAGCATCTCAATATCATTCTCAGAATCTCCAAAAGCCATTACTTCAGCCAAACTAAAGTCAAATAAACGGCCGACACGCTCGATCCCTTCAATCTTAGACTGTCCTTCCGAAATCAGGTCTGCTGAGTAAGGACTGCTGCGGGTAATCGTTATGTGGGGGAATTTTTCCCGAATTTTTGCCGTTTCTCCGGCAGTTGCTACCATAACAATTTGGTAGACCGGTTCCCGCATGATTGTTACTAAGGTTTCCATGTTTTGCGGTTTAAATCGGCGGATTAAGTGTTTAAAACTTTGCTCAAGGGTTTTTGCCATCCTTTTAGGGACAATGCTGCTGACAATCTGGCCAAATCTGCTGGTCCCCATATTAATAATATTGGAACCGACTAAACCGGAAGCCAGTCCCAGCGATATTTCCCGCCGTTTTTCGCCTGCGTAGCGGATAACTTTGTAGATCAAAGATTTTGGCAGCTGATTTTGATACAGGATTTTATCGAGCGTATAGATATACTGACCATTATAAGTAACCGCAAAATCAAGGCCTAAATTTTCCATATAAGGCTGCACAAAAGCAGGACCGCGGCCAGTCGCCAGCCCTACAAAAACGCCCTGTTCCTTTAGACTCTGAATGGCTTTTTCGGTTGAGCGTTGGACATTTTTACGGTCATTTAAAAGCGTCCCGTCAATATCAAAAAATACTGCCTTAACTACCACATTTACTCCTCTTTATACTGAAATAGACAATAACACATTTTTAAATATCCAGGCAGACCGCACCCTCCTAGTCATCCTGGCAGGGGCACGCCTGCGAAATCATAGATTTCTGACTTTCCGACAGCCCTGTACTCACAGGAAAGTCCTCTAAATTTTTACAAGTACCTTTTTAATAATCCAATAGAGTGACTGCCAAATTCAGAACAGGTAGCAGCGGCCAGCCAGTAATGTGAAACACGCTCATCAGATTTCTAAAAAAGCAAAACCTGTTTTTAGACCCCCATAAAAACAGGCTTAATCGCTATGGCAGTTTGTTCCCTGCGCTTTGGTAAATATCATACCATTCAGCGCGTGTTAAGGAAATATGCTGAGCCTGCATAATCCGGTCAATCCGTTCCGGGTTCATCGAACCGATAACAGCCTGCATTCGAGCAGGGTGGCGTAAAATCCAGGCAATGATGATAGCCTCTGCCGAAACGTGGTAACGCTCAGCGTATTTCTCAATAGTCTGAGCTAAAGCTTTATAACGTTTATCAGTCATAAAGAGCCCTTGCGCTAAATCAATTTGAAATGGGGACCAAACCTGAATGGTTACATGGTTTAAGCGGCAGTACTCCACAATCCCATTCTCACGATCAATTGCAGCCTGATTGGTCATATTAACGTTCAAGCCGGCATCAAACAGGACAGTATGAGCGGGAGAGAGCTGCAGCTGATTGATGACAAGCGGCTGTTCCAGATAAGCCTGAAGCAGCTCCATCTGGTAGCGGTTCTGGTTGCTGACACCGAAATACTTCACTTTCCCTTCTTTATGAAGCTGACTGAAAGACTCAGCTATTTCTTCCGGCTCCATCAGAACATCCGGACGATGAAGCAGGAAAAAATCCAGATAATCGGTCCCCAGTCTCTCAAGACTCGCTTCAACTGTTTGAATAATATAGTCTTTGGAAAAATCGTAATATCCCTGACGGATACCGCATTTTGACTGAAGCAGCAGCTTTTCACGCTCTACTCCCAGATTGCGGACGGCCTGTCCAAAACGGCGCTCGGATTCACCGGCACCATAAATATCAGCATGGTCAAAAAAATTGATACCATGCTCTAAAGCAGCGGTCAAGACCTGCTCTGCTTTACTGATTTCCAAGGCCCCCATTCTCATACAGCCTAAAGCGATAGGCGCAGTCTGAACTTGAGTAGGGCCGATTTTTTGTGACATAGATAACTCCTTTGTTTTTGTCGTAGCTTTATTGTAACACATTTCAGCAAAAAGCCCTGCCTGCAAGCATTATTATAAAAATCAGTAAAAATTTTTAGACCTATCTCTCAATTATGAGAACCGCCCTTGCCAGCTGACGGCAAGGCAAAAACTTTTGCTTTTCTCAAGTTCTTTAAACAGCCGACTATCACTCAGACTGTTTAAAGAGCTCAAAAGGAAGCAACCGTCCGCTGTTAATTCTTCAAAAAAGCGTCAAAAATTCCAGTAATAAGAGCATAACAGCCTTTTATTTTCTCCAAGTTTCTTAAGCTTTGCTGAGACCGCCTGATTTTTCAGTCTTTAGGTTTATTGGGGTTTGCGGCTATTTTGATGCCTCTTATACCAAAGGGCAGTCTAATCAAAGCTGTCATTTTGTTTCAAGTTGGGCACAATCACCTGCCAGCGCTCGTCCTGCTGCCAGTGGCTGTCAGAAACAATCAGGGCAGCGACCCGTCTGGCTTCTTCTAAAATATTAAAATCTTCAATCACATCTGCTACTTGAAACTCCGGCAGGCCTGACTGGCGTGTTCCAAAAATTTCACCTGACCCCCGCAGTTTTAAATCCGCTTCTGCCAGAAGAAAACCATCGGTTGTCTGAGTCATTGCTTTCATTCGCTCTTTGCCCGATTCTGTCTTTGGATTAGCTACCAAGACAGCATAGGACTGTTTGCTGCCGCGGCCTACACGTCCGCGCAGCTGGTGGAGCTGGCTTAGGCCAAATCGATCAGCATCCATGATCAGCATAATAGTGGCATCAGGCACATTAACCCCGACTTCAACGACTGTTGTTGCAACCAATATCTGAAGCCGCTTGCTTTTAAAATCCTGCATAATAGCTTCTTTTTCTTCATTTTTTAGACGGCCGTGCAAAAGAGCCACCTTAGCTTCCGCTGCAAAATAGGCTGAAAGCTCTTCATACAAGTCTGTGGCATTTTTCAAATCCAGACTTTCAGACTCCTCGATCAGCGGTGAGATGACATAAGCCTGAGCGCCTTTTTTTAATTCTGATTTCATCCAGGAAAAAACGTTCTCAAGCTCTTCATGCTTTATCCAGCGGGTCAGAATAGGTCTGCGTCCGGCCGGCAGTTCAGTAATCGTTGAAACATCCATTTCACCAAAAGTCGTAATCGCCAGCGTCCGAGGAATGGGAGTAGCGGTCATCATGAGTACATCCGGATTACTCCCCTTTTCTCGAAAAAGCCGCCGCTGCCTAACCCCGAAGCGGTGCTGCTCATCTGTAATAACCAAACCTAAACGGTGATAATCAACACCCTCCTGAATCAGGGCATGCGTTCCAACAATCATATTGACTGAACCGGAAGCTATAGCCGATAAAACCGTCCGTCTGACCGGAGCTTTCATACCTGAAGTCAAAATCGCAATAGATAAATCGGGGAACAGGGCCGATAAGCTTTCATAGTGCTGTTCTGCCAATATTTCTGTCGGGACCATTAAAGCTGACTGAAAGCCTGCTGTATAGGCTGCATACATGGCCAGACTGGCAATAATCGTCTTGCCGGAGCCGACATCTCCCTGCAGGAGCCGGTTCATATGTCTGCCCGATTGCATATCAGTTAAAATATCATTGAGACTGCTTTTTTGAGAAGCTGTCAAAGAAAACGGCAGTTCAGCAATTTTCTGCCGGACAGCTTCTTGATCATAATTGACTGCCAGACCGCTTTTTTCTGTTTTATTGGCTGCCTTGAGGAGCTGCAGCTGCATTTGAAAATAGAAAAGTTCTTCAAATTTAATGCGGCGCAGGGCCTGCCTGTACTGGGATAAATCCTTTGGGAAATGCATAGCTGCCGTTGCCTGACTGCGACTTAAAAGCCGGTATTTATCCAGCAAGACCTGAGGAAGATTTTCAGGGAGCCACTGATGGGCTCCAACTGCAAAAGCTGCCTTAATAGCCTTTACCAAAGCATTTTGCGTCACTCCCTGTCCTAAACGGTAAACAGGCTGCAAATCATCAGTCGCTTGGACGAGGATTTTCATCCCTGTAACAGCCGACTTCAGGGCATCCCACTTCCCAAATACGGCCAGCCTGCTGCCGACTGTCACCTTCTCTTGTAAGTAAGGCTGGTTAAAAAAACTGACACTTATGACAGCTTCTCCCTGTTTCATTTTAAAGGAAAGACGATTGCGCTTATGCCCATAATACTGAACATTGGCAGGTGTCACTACAGTCCCGCTGATAAGGGCCTTTTCGCCATCGGCCAGCTCAAAAACCGACTTATCCTTAAAATCTTCATAACGAAATGGATAGTAAAGCAAGAGATCTTCTATGGTGTAAATATTTAATTTCTGAAATTTTTCAGCAGATTTGGGCCCTAAACCCTTCAAAACTGCAATAGATGATTGTAAATCCATATATTCTCCACCAACTAATCAAGAGGCAAGACCATTTAACTCATTATAGCAGCCTTGCAGCAAGACCGGACTAAAAGCCAGCAGACCACTGTTGGAATCGAGCACTGCCTGCTTTTTGCCAAGTGTGCCAAGGCTGCAGTCTCTTGTTTAGAGCTTTTGCGGTTCCAGTCAGCAGAAGCAGAATGCTTTCGCTTGTCTCTTGGGAGTTAGGCTTCCAAGTACTGCCTAGGTATACGGTTGCTGAGCAAGCAGAGGATTTCATAATTTATTGTCCCGCGCTTCTGTGCCAGATCAGTTGCCGAAATCTTCCGGCCCTTTTCTGTGCCAATTAAAGTCACTTTTGTCCCTAAAGGATAAGCCTGCGGCAGGCGGACTGTCAGCTGGTCCATTGAAATCCGGCCGACAATTTCACATTCCTGACCATCAACAAGTACCGAAAAACCCTGTAAATCGCGCGTCCATCCGTCAGCGTAGCCGATAGGAACCGTCCCGATATACTGTGCTGAAGAGGCCGTATAAGTAGCACCGTAGCCAACATTATCCCCTTCATCTATTTTTTTCATCTGAATCAGGGCGGACTCCAGAGACAGAGCCGGTTTCAAGGGATAAGGCAGGCTTAACGTGCTGCCGCTCGGATTTAAACCATAGAT
This sequence comes from Streptococcus huangxiaojuni, assembly GCF_040930515.1. NCBI lineage: Bacteria > Bacillati > Bacillota > Bacilli > Lactobacillales > Streptococcaceae > Streptococcus > Streptococcus huangxiaojuni. The sequence continues at coordinate 201,587 of NZ_JBFQEG010000001.1, read as the reverse complement.
GGCCAGTCCCAGCCGTACGGCACTAAAAATAGTTTCCTTATGCCACAGACTGGCTGCCGAATTACTGGCATGGACCAGCTCAGGCTGTTCGTCTAACTGAGCTAGAATCTTTTTAAAGAAGGCCAGCTGTTCCTGCAGCTTTTGATCCTCAGCCTCATCAGCTGTAGCAAAATGCGTAAAAATTCCTTCAACTGTGCTGCCAGCCTCTTTTAATTCTGATAGTAAATAATTAGCTTCTTCGGCGGTCCTGATACCAATGCGCCCCATACCGGAATCCACTTTGATATGGACCGTCAAATCGCGAAAATCAGCTCCCTGTGACCGGGCCATATCCAGCCATTCTAGACTGCTTACCGTTAAAGTCAGCGCAAAGGCTTTAGCCAGCTTGATATCAGCCGGAACGATTGGCCCCAAAACCAGGATATCATTGGTAATACCGGACTGCCGCAATTCAATCGCTTCATCCAGATTAGAAACGGCAAAGGCATCTACGGTCCCCTGGATAAAATGAGCTACTTTTACAGCTCCGTGGCCGTAAGCATCGGCTTTAACAACAGCATAGGTTTTCGTCCCTCGAGGGATATGGTCTTGGATAGTTTTAATATTATCAGCAATAGCCTGTAAATTAATAATGGCTTTAGTTGGCCGATGTAAACCAGGAATCATTTTTCTGCCTCCAAAATAACGCTGGCCTGAACAAAGTTGCCGCTGTGACTCAGGGAAATAAAGCTTTTCCCGGCAAAAGGCGAGTGGGTAATCACAGGAGCTCCCTTGTCGTTAGTCAGGACTTCTATATCCCGAAAACCGACAGGACCGATGCCGGTCCCCAAAGCTTTAGAAAAAGCCTCTTTGGCAGCCCATCGGCCGGCCAGATATTCCATCTGCCGCTTAGGAGCAGATAAAGACTGAAAAACAGTTAATTCTTCATCTGTTAAAATTCGCCGGGCAAATGAATTATTTTTCTCATAAGCTGCTGCAATCGCATCTATGGCCTGCAAATCAATGCCATGTCCTACTATCATGAATTCTCCTTTAAAAATAAGAGCAGACAGAAAAAAGAGGAGGTCAGTCTCTCTTTTTCCTCACTATGACTTGAAAATCAGTTCTTCGTAAGAACCAATGCCTAAAAAGGTATAAATCTCACGGACAAGCTTTTCAGTCTTCTCCCAGCCAAGACAGGGATCCGTGATGGACTTACCGTAAATTTCGGGCTTATCCTGCCTGCCGTCTTCCAGATAAGATTCAATCATGAAGCCGCGGACGCAGCGCTTAATTTTCTCATTCCAATCGCGGTTGATAAGCGTCTGCCGAACAATTCGAATCTGTTCAAGGTAGTTTTTCCCTGAATTGTCATGATTAGCATCAATCAGCAGAAAAGGATTTTTTAAACCCATTTTTTCATACTGACTGATGGCTTTAAGCAAATCTTCATAAGCATAGTTAGGCTGATTTTCACCCGAAGAAGCAGCTCCCCCGCGAAGAATAGCATGCGCCAAAGGGTTGCCGTCTGTCTCAACTTCTGCATCATGAAAGATGAAGGTCTGCCTGTTTTGTGCTGCATAGATGGCATTGAACATGACAGTCAAATTACCTGATGTAGGATTCTTCATTCCTGTCGGTACATCCAAGCCGGAAGCCACAAAGCGGTGTTCTTGGTCCTCAACAGAGCGGGCGCCAATCGCATGATAAGAAACTAAATCGTCCAAAAAAGACAGATTAGAAGGGTAAAGCATTTCATCAGCGGTCGTCAGTCCGGTCTCAGTGATAATACGGCTGTGCAGCCGCCTCACAGCAGCTATCCCGTCAATCAAGCTGGGCGCCGACTTAGTATCAGGCTGATGAATCATCCCTTTATAGCCATCGCCGTTTGTCCGCGGTTTGGACGTATAGACACGCATGACCATAAAAATTTTATCCTTAACCGCTTCCTGAAGTTCAGCCAAACGGCGGGCATAATCAAGCACGGCCCTCTCATCGTCTGATGAACACGGACCGATAACTAAAAGCAGACGCTCGTCTTCCCCCCGGATGATAGCAGCCAGTTCTTGATCTCTGGCCAGTTTACGGTCAAGAAAGCGGCCTTCCAGCTTAGACAGCGCTTTGATTTGTGCGATATCAAGAGCCGCACTTTTCTGATGGATTCCCATTTTACATTCCTAATGTCTGATAGATTTCGCGAACCAGCTCCTCGGTCTTCTCCCAGCCAAGACAAGGATCCGTAATGGACTTACCGTAAATTTCGGGCTTATCCTGCCTGCCGTCTTCCAGATAAGACTCAATCATGAAGCCGCGGACATACTGTTTTATCTTTTCACTCCAGTCGCGATTGATAAGGGTCTGCCGAACAATACGAATCTGCTCAAGATAATTTTTCCCTGAATTATCATGATTGGTGTCAATGATGATAAAGGGATTCTCAAGTGCCATTTTTTCGTATTGGTCAATAGTTTCTAAAAGATTGTCATAGTAGTAATTGGGGATATTTTTACCATACTCATTGGTCCCCCCTCGCAAAATCACATGCGCCAATGTATTGCCCGATGTTGCAACTTCCTCCCCGTTAAAAAGAAAATTTTGCCGGGCCTGAGCCGCATAAATACCATTAAACATGACAGTCAGATTGCCGGAAGTCGGATTTTTCATTCCTGTCGGCACATCGATCCCGGAAGCCACAAAGCGATGCTGCTGATTTTCAACTGACCGCGCCCCAACAGCAATATAAGAAACGAGATCGTCGACCAAGGGGAGATTTTCCGGATAAAGCATTTCATCTGCGGTTGTCATACCGGTTTCTTCAATAACGCGGTAATGAAGCCGGCGCACAGCCTTTATCCCATTGATTAAATGAGGGGTCTCCTTGGCATTGGGCTGATGGACTAAGCCTTTATAGCCATCGCCGTTTGTCCGCGGTTTAGCTGTATATACCCGCATGACAAGAAAGAGCCGGTCTTTAACGGCCTCTTGCAATTGAGCCAAACGGCGGGCATATTCCAGTACGGCTTTTTCATCATCAGATGAACAAGGGCCGACAACAAGCAACAGCCGGTCGTCTTCTCCCTTGATAATGGCCGTCAGCTGCCGGTCGCGCTCTCTTTTTTTAGCCAGAGCAGCACCGTCTAAGGTAGTGCTGCTTTTTATTTCTTCAATATTAATTTTTTCGCTCGTTGATTTGAATGACATGCTTTCTCCTGAGATTCAACTGCTCTTATGACAGCCGCCTGCGGCCATGACAGTTTTTAAATTTCTTGCCGGAACCGCACGGACAAGGATCATTGCGCTTAACTTTAGAAAAATCAAGGCCTTCAGCCTGCTGACCTGCGATCTGACGGGCACTGATATTTCTGGCAGCAGTTGTACTGGACGGACGGGCTGCCCGTTCACGTTCCTGCTCATGAATCTGTGCTTTCATCATTGTCCGTGTTACATCAAACTCAATAGCCCCAATCATATCCTGGAACATTCTGAAACCTTCAGACTGATATTCAACAACAGGATTATTTTGAGCATAGCCGCGAAGGCCGACAGCATTGCGCAGCTGATCAAGTGCATCAATATGATCGGTCCATTTATTATCAACTACCATTAAAATCAGAACCTTTTGAAATTCAATAACAGCTTCCTTATCGCGGAGCTTGGCAATCTGCTGATCATAGACCTTCAGAGCCCGCTGATAGAGATCTTCCTTCAGTTCACTGTCTTTTTGATTTTCTAATTCAGATAATTTAATAGAATCTTCGGGCAGAAGATTGGTTTTGGCAAAGTTTAAAATAGCTTCCAGCGCTTCATCTCGGTCAGTATTGCGGCTGTGAGAGTCTACTGTCCGTGCAATGGTCCGTTTCACCATAGCTTTAATTTCCGGACCTAAATCTCTGGAAGCGGTAATAACATCACGGCGTTCAGCATAAATAATTTCCCGCTGTTCCCGCATCACATCATCATACTGCAGAACCTGTTTACGGGTATCGTAGTTATTGCCTTCAACACGCTTTTGAGCTGATTCAACTTGACGGGTCAACATCCCTGACTTGATAACCGTCTCTTCATCATCCATATTCAAGCGCTCAAGAAAAACCTTGATACGGTCTGAACCAAAACGTCGCATCAAATCATCTTCAAGCGATAGGTAAAACTGTGACTCACCCGGATCTCCCTGACGGCCCGAGCGCCCGCGCAGCTGGTTGTCAATCCGGCGGCTTTCATGGCGCTCAGTCCCAATAACACAAAGTCCTCCGAGCTCTCGGACACCCTCACCCAATTTGATATCTGTTCCGCGTCCGGCCATATTGGTAGCGATTGTTACCGCACCGCGCTGACCAGCATTCATAATAATCTGGGCTTCTTTAAAGTGGTTTTTAGCATTAAGCACCTCATGAGGCACCCCAGCCTGAACCAGCATTTTTGAAATCAGCTCTGAGGTTTCAACAGCTACTGTCCCCAAAAGAACCGGCTGCCCCTTTTCATAGCGGGCTTTAACATCAGCAACCACAGCCTTAAATTTGGCTGTCAGAGTAGGGTAAAGCAAATCCGCATTATCGAGACGGGCAATCGGGCGGTTGGTCGGAATAGGAATAATACGCATATTGTAAACTTCCCGGAATTCTTCCTCTTCCGTCTTGGCAGTCCCGGTCATCCCAGCCAGTTTCTTATACATGCGGAACATATTCTGATAGGTAATCGAGGCACTTGTCTTCGATTCTTCTTGGATTTTGACATTTTCCTTGGCTTCAATGGCTTGGTGAAGACCATCAGAAAAACGGCGGCCTTCCATTGTCCGTCCGGTAAACTGGTCAACGATGAGAATTTCCTGTGCCTCGCTGACGACATAGTCAATATCCAAAAGCATAATGTAATTGGCCCGCAAAGCATTGTCAATAAAATGGGTCAGTGCAACATTGTCAAGATCATAAAGATTCTCTAAACGAAAGTACTTTTCAGCCTTATCTATTCCAGAATCGGTTAAGCCGATTGTTTTAGTCGGAACATCAATCACATAGTCAGTCTCAGCTAGAGTTTTGACAAAGCGGTCTGCACGAATGTAGAGCTGGTTGGTTTCCGAACTGACAGCACCGGAAACAATTAAAGGCGTTCTGGCTTCATCGATCAGCACAGAGTCAACCTCATCGACAAGCGCAAAATTCAGAGAGCGCTGCACCATATCTTCCTGACGGACCACCATATTATCGCGGAGATAGTCAAAACCAACCTCAGAGTTGGTGGAGTAAGTGATGTCACAATTGTAGGCTTCACGCTTTTCAGCAGCTGATTTAGCCGCCAGATTAATACCGACAGACAGCCCCAGCCAGCTGTAAATTTCACCCATTTCAGTGGCATCACGGGTTGACAGGTATTCATTGACGGTGATGACGTGAACCCCTTCGCCGGCCAGTGCATTGAGGTAGACTGGCATAGTAGCGGTCAGCGTTTTCCCTTCACCGGTGCGCATTTCAGACACATCGCCATTATGCAGGACTATCCCGCCAAGAATCTGCACATGATAAGGATAAAGCCCCAGTACGCGCTTAGCAGCCTCACGGACAACGGCAAAAGCTTCGGGCAAAAGGCTTTCCAAACTTTCCCCTTTTTGATACCGTTCTTTAAATTCCGGTGTTTTTGCCTGCAGTTCTTCGTCCGGCATAGCAGCCATTTCATCTGCATAAGCTTCTACTTTCTTTGCTATTTTTTCTAATCTTCTTAATTCGCCTTTGTCATTTTCAATGACCTTACGTAGAATATTTGCCATCCTGTTTCCTTTCGAAAATCTTATCGTTTTATTTTATCACAAAACAGAAGCCAATTCAAGAATGGCAATGCTTTTTACATATGATACAGGCAATGCTTTTTACATATGATACAGGCAATGCTTTTTACATATGATAATGCACTCATGGAATCCTTTTATAAAACGTTAAAAAGAGAGCTTGTCAATGATGCAAATTTCGCAACCATTGAGCAAGCTCAGCTTGAAATGTTTAAATATATTGAAACCTGTTATAATCCGAAACGTCTCCATTCTGCCTTAGGATATCAGTTGCCAATAGAGTTTGAAAAAAATAATAACTAATTATCTAAACTTTGTGTCTATTTTTTCTGGGCAAGTCCAATTTCAATATCCTTAGCTTCAATAGTTAAACTTTCTCTGTTTAATGATATCATAAATCTCGATGGGTAGTAATCACAACTTGTTATATAGTGATTCAATCTTAAAGCATAGATATCAATTATTTTATTTATAAAATAATTTAAAATAAGATATTCAGAATTATACAATGAGTCATAACTATCTAATTCAGGAATAGTGTAACTAAATTTATTATACATAATTGGCCCAATTTCAATATACTTTGGTGTAACATTAAACAAAAGAACATCAGAATCTAAATTCACATACTTTCTCTTATCTGTTACTACAATATCATAATCTTCAGCTATAAGATCAATAAACGGGTTAAATATATCAATTGAAATGTTATCTCTAACATCTAGTTTACATCTTACTCTTTTATCTGATTCAATCAAACTTCCCACTTGATATATAAAACTCTTATAATAGTCCTTATTAATGAAGCTATCTTGAAAAATAGAAAGCAATTCTCGAACATAGCGATATTTTTTTATTACAATTTCTGATTCTACCTCCACGAATACCTTAGGAATTTCTTCATTTATTTTCTCTACTAAAAGATTTAAGGCCCCACTTTCTAAAGTAAAACCATACAACCTATTTCTAAGCATTTTATGATATTTATTCATTTGAAAACCCTTTAAAACTTCCTTTGTAATACAGTCTTGAATTAAAAAAAGATTATCAAAAATTCTAACCTCATATTTTAAATCTAAAATTTTCACATTTCTTACCCCACCAATAAGGAATATATTATTTCTTCCTTATTTCCTAACACTCTGGATAATTCAACATCATAGAAACCTTGTAACGGCAAACTTTTTAATCCTAATACTACCGAACCTAATTGAACGTTTTGCCCTGCATGACCAGCTTCTAAATAGATTAGTTTGTAACTTATATCATTGTACTTATAAGAAATTTTATCTAAGTCTACCGCCATAACAATAGCCATCTGAGATTCTTCAAATAATTCTTTTTGAATATAGGAATCTCTCAGTTCTTCCCACGAAATATTTCCAATAAGTTCGATAGAATTATTATAAAAATTTACTTTATAGTAGTTGCCATCTGTTATAAGTTCTTTAGATACTCTATTATTATTTAATACTATATATATATTGAGAAGATATAAACCTCCACCAGAAGGATAAGCTCGATGAGAACGCTCAGAATTTCCTAAAAAGCTCAGATATAAGAACTCGCTTAAAAGAGACAAATTAAATATTGAAGATGTTTTAATTGAATCACTATAGCTCCTTCTATTTGAAATAATATCCCATAACGCTTTATCTTTGGGGATACTAAACAATCCGATTTCTTTTCCTGTACTCTCCATTTCTTTCTGCTGATATGAATAATATATTTGGCTATTTGTAAATTCAATATCATTTATTGAATCGTAATGATATCTTTTAAATATTTTTTCATGATTAATAGAATATTTCCACATGCAAATCTCCATTATAAAAATCTAAAGAACTAGACTATCTCTCAGAATAGATATTTCGTATAAAGGTGCAATTCCCATCCTATTACAAAACATATGTATGTGTGATAGTAAAATCGAAGCAAAATATCGTTCATTCTGTAAATAAGCTTGAATTTTTTCAAAACCGGCAATCATTTCTTGTAAAAACTCGCCAATTTTATAATCCATATTCAAAGAACCTTTTATTTTGCTTAAGCTCTCGACATTATTTCTCCAGAATCGGTTAATCTCTATTGAGTCTTTAAAATCCCAAAAATTCATATAATCCCTTAATGTGCTTTTATAGTTTTTTTTCGAACTCACACACTTTTCGAAAATGGATTCTAATAATATACTTATCAGTGCTTTTACCAAAAGTAATTTAACTGAGAAATTTCTGTGTTTTTTTATCAGGTAGCAACTTAATTTACTAGAACTTATGAATAATTTTTCGGTTAATTCCATAAGTTCTTTACCACCGTATCTTTCGTATTCTGGAATATAGTCAATAATTTTTATATCCCCTTCTTCGTACCACTGAGTGCCATCGTCACCTGAATTGCGGTATTTTAATGAACTTTTATAAAACTTGTCCTTGTCTATTTTAATTTGGGTGAGATTTCTTTTTATAAAAGCCTCTACATTTACAAATAATTTTTTTGTTTCAAAACCAGATTTTACTCTAAACCTGATATGTGGACCGCCATCCCAGTAACGAATAAAAAACCACTGCTTTTCATTTACCTTTATCATATAATCATCAATAATATTTATTAATTCATCATGTTTTTCGTAGTTATGATAAAAAATATGGTAACTATCCCACTTCATAATTTGAATTCTCCTTTATTTTTTAATTTTTAAGGAAATGGATGCGGTAGTGTATTAAATTTAAAATCAATAGCATAATTATTTAACCTTTCCCAATTAATTCTAGCGTTTTGTTGCCCAAATGTTACAACTTGAACACCTGGAATAAGGACTTTAACACAGCAAAGTCCGAGAGAGCTCATTTTGTTTGTAGTTAAATCAGCGAAAATAACATCGTCAAATTTATCATGAAGAACACTTAATAATTCTCTAATATCATCATTTAAATCTTCATTATGGTATTTTTTTTCTACATACCATTCTGGATAGAGGTCAATCATGCTGCTGCTTTTCAATGAAGTAAATAGATAATCATAATTCTGAAAAGATCTAGGGTCGCTATAGTATAGAACATGATCCTCAAATTCAGTTACATTTTTAATGTCCTTATGTAAAAATTCTCTTCGGTCTAAAAACTCAGAATCATTATATAATGATTCATAAATAGGTACTGATGAGATGACTTCATAAAAAGCACTTAAAACTGCTTTTTCTGGATTAAAATTACATCCAGCTGCACTATATGTTTTTACCATCCCTTCATCATCACTATTAACTAAAAGACACCAAACCGCAGGAATTCTAGTCTCTTTTGTAATATCGAAGAAATATAGTTTATATCCTTTAGATTCTAAATACAGTCTCATCATCTGGACTTCACTTAAATTTGAGATATTAATATCAACTTCTACTAGTTTTTCTTTTGTGTAAAATGAAACTAAAAAGCTATCTCTTTCAAGTAGTTCAAAAATTCCATATAATAGAGCTTCTTCTACACTGCTACCGACAGCCGCTCCATTTGAAGTATCATAAACAAACCGCTTAGATCTTTCTTCTTCATCAGTATCATGATAATGAATTAACTGTTTTGGAACCAATACATATGTTTTTTTCTTAGTTGACCAAGCCCAATACCATAGATATTTTTCTTCTTCACTGTACTTAGAATATTTAAACATCTTATTACTATATTCTGATTCTGAGTGTAGCGTAAACCTATAAGGATTTATGGCTTTTCCTTTTAAATTTTTATAGGAATCAAATATTGATTCACGATTTTGCTTATTAAAAGAGTTAAAGTTTCTTTCAACACATTCTAAAATTGCACTAATCTTTGACGCCTCAAAATCTGATGCCCTCCCATAAGCATTATTATCAGATGAATTGTTTAATCTATTTTCAGCCCCTATCAAAGGTGAAAAAGTAGAATTAAGATCCATATATCTGTGCTTTACAATTCCAAAATCAATATCTATTAGCTCATTTTCAATAAATTCAGTATCTATTTCCTTTATTCTATGGATACTCTCGGAAAGTTTTAAATTTTTTGATTTAAAAATAGTAGCTTCATCACCAACTTTTCGACCATAATCCCAGTCAATTAGTCTTTTCTCAACTAAATCCAAGCTATCCTTTTTCAAAATAAATAGATTACTTCCCAAAGTGATTCTATAATGTTGAATAATATGTTGAATAGACAGCCCAATCATATTTAAAAAGAGTTCCGGATATTTCTCCTGTGTTAAATCTAAATCTTGTAATAAAACTAACTCACTTTCTGGAGAATTTGCAGTAGCTTTTTCAATAAAGTCAAAAATACTATTTGAGGATTGCGTGTATATTGGACCAATAAAAGCGTTATTAATTGTTGTATGTACCCTCAGCATTGTTACATTTTTATTGAGAGCAAAATTATGTATATATTTTTCAAACTTACTAGAAAAACCTTGAGAGAAAACTACTAAAAAAGTATTTTCTGAACACTCCTCAAGACTATCCACTATTTTAGCACCTTCAATATTAATTCCTAGTTCGGAGTTATTGTAAAAATAAAGTTCCATCTAGTACTCCTCTTCTAATTCTACTTTTCCAATGGTTATCCCAGTATTTTCGAGTATCCCCTCGTCATTCCATTTATAGTATGAAAAAGTTTTTTTCAAATATGCCATTATATTTTTTAACTCTGTATTAAACTTATTAGTTTTAAATAAACTAAGGTATTCTTCAACTGATAATACTTCAGTATTTTCAGTGTTTATTTTTTTAGTTTTATTAGAATCGCTACATGAATTTTGTATTGAGGAAGCAATAATATATCTGTAGGATTCTGTAAGTATATGTTGGAAATCAAATCCAAATAATTCAAAAGCTAGTATATCATTCTTAATAATTTCAGCCTTTATAATATTAAAATTTTGAATCTGAGAAACTACTATTGCAAATTTATGTTTCCTCCCTAAAAATTTTGATACAATTGTATATTCTACATTATTTAAATTATATTTTTTTATATCACTTAGAGAAAGTAGCTTTTTTACAATTGGATATTTTTCACTCTCCATCAAATTGTATAATAACTTGCACTGAGTATTATTTAGACTATCTTTATCGCTTAAATCACACAGATCACCTTTTATCCCCGAGTTTACTAGTGTCCCAACAAGGGCTTTTTGATAAGCCTTTACTGCCGCATCAAAGGGAGTTTCAGCAACAGCATATTCTAAATTATTCCCAAATCTGGACTCCAAAATGTTAAATGGAATTTGCTTCAATTTACCAAAATTCACCTCTATCATTAGATTGAAATATTTTTTAGCCATTTTAAAAAGATTATCATAGGCTTCATTCTTGTTAACATTAGTATAAAAATTAAATGGTTCTTTAATCTTTATAAATTCATTTTTTAAACTTAAATGATAATGTTTCTCTTGCAATTGTGTTAAATTTGAATAGTTAGCAATCATCATATTGCCGAATGTCATAATTGAGTAAATATTCAATAAGTTATTTATAACATTAATTGCTCTTGCCAAAAGAACAAATTTTGAACTCATTTTTTCATTAACAGAAGGCGGAATATTAATTTTTTCGTCTCCAAGTAGCACGAATGAAGCTGACTTTGAAACTACAATAAGAAAATCACTATTATTTTGAACTGCTGATTTTTGATAGTCCACTTCATCTATGATTTTGCACAAATATTGTTCATTTTCACTAACTAATTTTACATCTGGGACTTGTTCTAGAATGCCGACTGTTTCTTCATCATTACCTGCATAGTGAATCAATGTTTTAATTTTGTTTTTATCTTTTATATTAGAAGATAATTGATTATAAATTGATTGTAAAACTAAATTAGCAGATTTTAGTTCAATTTTTAACCATTTATTTTGTTGAATATCTGTCCCTTTCAAAACATTTAAAATATTTTCATTTTGTATTTTATAAATCTTGGAATTCAAATAAACCATAAGGGCTGAATCATTGAATTTTATGGAGTATGTCATCATTATTCTCCTTCACATTTTGAATTTAAATATACAACTAACTATTTATAATGTCTTTTAAATTAACCTCAACTAAAAAAGTCAATTAATAACTCTTCCCAATTTTTATTTCTGTACCCCTCAACACATTTAACTATTATATTGCACAATCTATGTCTCTCAAGGGGTGATACAGCAAACATTGGTAAAATAGAGTAGAACCAATTCAACATACATCTTCCAAGTACAAACTCCTTTTGTAAAAACATTTCTAAATCGGCAATGGACTTCAATTTAGTGTGATAATTGCTTAAATCTTCATCGTTGGCAAGATAATTGCTCATTAAATAATCTCCATTAAATTTCACTTCCCCCATTGTTATTTGTTCACTAAAGGTTTTTTCGACAATAGCAACCAATTTTTTACACTTATCAAAATCAGTAGTTGACATCAGAAAATTTTCAAACCCAAAATTTATAAATTTTTCCTCTTCCTTAGTTAAATACTCAATTTTAGCATTTAATTTACTTTTTTTTTCGTTAGGAAAACTGTCAAATGATTTTTTGAATCCTTCTACATGAGATTTGAAAGAGTAATATGCTAAAAAGACACCCTTTCTCTCGCTAAAGTCTGGACCAAAATTAGTTAAATTTGTGAGTATTATCATGATTTTAACTAATAACAAAGAGCGAACTTCAGGGGAAGAATGGTAATATTCTTTATAGAATAATACAAGTAACCTAGTTGCTAATAATTTATCCTCTACAAAATCATCATTATACACTATTCGATTAAGTTTATAAGGTCCCGTTTTAACAGAAAACTGTTCTTCAAGCGGCAACACTTCATCAGAAATTTTTTCAATTTTCTTTAGTCGAATCACATACTCCTCGTATAACTTATAATCAACTTTTGAATGATTTGAATACCTCCATATATAACTTGAATTTAATCTTTCAAGTTTTTCTAAAAACACTTTTTCATCGTAATCATTAGTAAATTTTGTATATCCTAGATTGATATGCAAGCCATGACTCCATCCTTTTTCCAATATAAATTCAGCTTTATTTTTAAATTTCTCTATTAAATTAATTATATCTAAAATATATTTTTTCTGTATTTCCTTATCGTAAATAAATATCTTCTTTGATGTTATCTTCATCCAGTATTCCTTCCTAACTTCTTGTTATTTCTATAACATTTTCTTTTACAAAATAATCAGAATAGTTTTCTTCATCAAGATTTGGATAAACTTCCTCAATTATTAAATATTCTGCACTATAAATTATATGACAAAACAACTTAAAAAAAAGAGGACTCAAAAAGTCAATATATTGGGGTTTATCAGAAATATAGGAGTCATCGTCGGATTTTATTGTCCTGACAAAAACTTTGGTAGGTATACTATAAGTATTTATAAAATGCAAAATATCTTGATAATTACTATCGTTTATCTTGTTCTTTATCGCTAGATTTTCTCTAAGATTAATCAGCCACTTTTTACGAGATAGAATTATATTTTTATATTGAACCCTTGGAATACGCAAATAATTAATTTTAGAATCAGTATGGTCCATAATTAATCGAACAATTCCCCTAGAAAAGTCTTCATATAGCGCATTATCAGCATGAAAAGAAGAGATAGATGAGACAATTCCTGGTAACAGATTTGGCATCAGACTTCCTAAAAATTTAATCGCAATTATTTCATCTTTAACATTTTTAAAACACATAACTTCTTTTACTGAATCATATTCTATATATAAATCTTGAAATTTAACAATATCTTTACTAATCCTTTTACTAAATTCTGGAGTATTTAATAATTCAATCTCTTTATCTGTAATCAAATCTCTATTATTTGCATTAAATCCATATGTTGCATAAATATCAAAAATATTATACTGTTTAATTGTAGTTTCAATATATTCTTGTACAGAATCTTTGGAATGTATATCAGGAAAATAGCGTAAAAACCTAAGAAAATACTTCAATGTCCCATCATAGAAATGGTTTAAAACCATTGTACTTTCTGTATTAGATTTTTGTATAAAAAGACTATTTGATTGCCTATTATTTACCAAACTATTAGGTAGTCGCCTAATAAACTCTTTAATTTTGTTTTCTTCTAATATTATCACTTCCGATTTTTGTGATAAAACTTTTTCTTTTATCATTTTTAAAAACTCATTTTTTAAACTCTGACATTGAACTAACTCTTCATCATTATACTTTTCATCAGTAATTAAATATTGAGTATTCCACAAATGTAAATTTGAAAGATTAGTCTCTACCAAAAGTCTTACTGATTCTTCCCAAGACTCCTTCAAAAAAATTTTTTTATAACCATATTTTCTAATGAATTCTTCTGTAATTAATTTTTTTAAAAAGAAAGTAACATTGAATATTTCAAAAAAATCAGACAATTCATTTAATGAATCAACATCAGAACTTGATAAAACTAAATTATCTGTAGTTGTACTGTCAATTGCATCTTGATATAGAATATACTTCTTGTCCATTTTTTTGATGTTTAGCATTTCACACAATCTGTATGAACGTGAAACAATTTTATCAAAAAAAATTAACTGTTGATCATCATCTAAATCATCAAAATCCATTAAATATTCATTTATTTTCTTTAAACATTCAAGAATTTCATAGGGAATTCTGTCTTCTAGTTTACATATTTGGACTAAACCCTCCTCTAATAAATTTTTTGAACTTTGACTAAGTCCATTTTCAATTTCTATAAATCCCACTTCCAGTAAATTTTTAAAATATTTTGTCGCTGCCTCATCATGTAACCCCAAACTGTTCAAAAAATTAATGATATTTTGAAAAGTAAAAGTTTTTTCAGTAAACTCAAAAATTATTTTTTTTAACACATTATTTATTGGAAGAATAACTAACCTATCTTTTGTTTTATAAATTTTGTTTGTTTCCTCAGAGTAGTCAACTAATGGAGTAAAATATATATTTTTGTCATCAATACTAAGATTTGGAATTATTCTGAATTTAAAATCTGAGTAACACCCATATTTTTTTATTACTTTTTCTAATATTCTATAAATTAAAGTTTCGTTTATTTTCGTTATTGTGCGTATTTTAAAAACACCAGTCGTGTTTTCTTGACTTTCTCCATTTAATTTAATTGCTCCAAATCCATTTACAGTCATTGTACTAAAGGGACTCGTCTTACTAGCAGATCTTGTTATTAATTTTAACAGCACTCTATCAAATTGCCTCAATTTTTTGTTATGTTCATTTGCTGGAACACTTATATATTTTTCTAATTTATTTTCTATTTCTCTGTCAATAAATTTAAAAGATTTTCTTACAGGTCCTATTTTCTGTTTAAAAATGTTTTGTAAAAAAATTCTTTCTTTTTTGATTAGACCATTTTTATAATTTTCAAATTTTTTTATATTATTGTCTAAAAGTGTTTTTTTATAAATATAATTATTTAAAATTAAATTGAGTTCGTTTGGAAGGTTAAGCCTATTATAATATTTTTCAACCTTCCTATCATTATACAGATCCCTTTTAAAATTCAGTAATTTTTTCTCAGAGCTATTATTAATAAGTTTTTCAAGAGAATCTAGTAATTCTATTTTCAGTGCTTCTAATTCACTTGTTAAATTAAAAATATTTTTTTGCATTTCTAAAATTTTATTTGAACCGAAGTTATTTAAATAATCAAAATTAACTACGGACTTTCTATAAAGTGTATACGGAAATAATCGCTTACGCATGACCCCACTCCTAAATTTCTATTTTATTGTCCATCCGCCATCTATTACTAAATTATGTCCAGTTATATTTTTTGAGGAAAGATTAGTTAAAAATTCAATAGCACTAGCAATTTCTTTAGCCTCACAATATCTCTGTAATGGAATTTCTGAAAGCATTGTAGATTTATACAAAGTACTTTCCAAAATATGTCTGTTTTTATCAGTCAAAATAAATGTTGGTGAAATACAATTAACTCTAATACCATATGCGGCTAATTCTAGTGCCAAATTTTTAGTTAGTTGAATTAATACAGCTTTAGAAATGCAGTAGGGTACCCTATCATAGTTAGCAACCAGTCCATGTTGTGACGCAATGAAAATGATACTTCCTTCAATAGAATTTGCTATCATCATTTTACTAACCGCTTGAGTCAACATAATTGAATTAGTCACATTAATCTTAAGTACATTATTAACAGTATCTCTATCTAACTCTAAAAAACTTTTTAAAATATTAATTCCAGCAATATTAACCAATATATCAATCCCAAAACAACTCATTTCTAATTTCTTAATTAAATTATCTACACTGGAGTCATCTAAAAAATTAACTTCATAGATTTGCACAGTATCAAATTTTCCATAAATACTTTTTAATTTTTTTGCTTCTTCCGGCACATCACATAATATTAGTTTGTATTTTAAATCTAGATATAAACTAATAAGCTCCTGACCAATATCACTTTTTGCTCCTGTTATAAGTACTGTTGTCAAAATCTCCTCCTAACCTAGAAACTCATCATTTAATATGTGTGATATTTCATCTAAATCTTTATAATCTGTAGTATAAGCAGGAAGCAACAATATCCCTGAATTTTGTGGAGTTGCAAAGGGATAAGTTATCAATCCTTTTTCTTTTATTTTTCGGAAAATTTCCCAAACTTTATCAAAAGTAAGTTTTTTCGAATCTTCAATCGATCTAATATCTATCGAAAACATCATACCGATATACCTAACCTCAATGCTGAATTTACTACATTTTTCTAGCGAAAGCATTTTCTGATACAAATACCTTCCTTTCTCCAAGTTATTTTTCTTTATGTTTTCTTTATTTAATAAACTTAGAAGAGCATTAGCAGCAGCCATTGCACATAAATTCCCATTTTGAGTCGAAAAATGTGGTATTACCTCATTTTTTAAAACATCGCCAACCTTTTCATTTAACATAACTACCCCTAGTGGTAAGTAACCGTTTGTAATCCCTTTTGACAGACAAATCAGATCAGGTGAAAAGTTATTATAAATTTCATAACCTAAGAAATTACCTGTTCGAAAGAAGCCAGTTGTAATTTCATCAGAAATAATCAGTATATCATACATATCAGCTACACTTTGCAATAATTCTATAATTTCTTGTTCATATAGTAAGACTCCACCTACACCTAGAACTGGTTCAATTACTACTGCTGCAATTTTATTGTAATTAAGTTCAAAAAATCTGCCTATTTTTTTAATATAAAACTCTAAATCATCACCTTTTTTGAAAAATGGTAATACTGCAATACCATAATCAGATACGCCAATATCTTCTAAATACTCTTTATCAATATCAGTTAAAGACATCGTAACGTAGCTTGTCCCGTGATAAGATAGATTAAAGCTAACGATATATTTTTTCCTATTTTCTTTCTTAACTGCTTGGTATTTTCTGGCAACTTTTATGGCGAGCTCAACAGTTTCTGATCCTGTGGTGCTATAAATCAGCTCAGTGTATCTATGATTAGTAAAATCAATTAATTTTTTGGCCACCTTTTCAATAACATCGTGAGTATTTGACCATAGATTAACAAATGGAAGTGAGTCCAATTGTTCTTTTATTGCATTGTTTATATATATATTGTTGTACCCTAAAATAACATTCCATAAACCTGATATAGCATCAATAAAAGTTTTTCCATCGATTGACTTCAATCTAATTTCCTTTGCTGATACTAAATTACTGAGTATTTTTTCCTTTTGTTCAGTGAGAAACGGATATCTTACAGTTCTTTTCAACATTTCTATTTACTCCTTTTCAAATATTATATTGTATTTTAATAAAACTTTTAAAACAATTTCTTTATTATAACGAATAGGCAGCATATCAAGCAATCTAAAAAAATCTTTAGATGAAGTAAAAAATAAGGAAGCTTCCAGAATTATTTGTAATTCTTTATTAATAGTATAATACTTATTTTCTCTTCCTGAGAATAAATATACTACACCCTTAATCTTGAATATACAAAATTCTCTATTCACCGTATTTAACGAATCTATCAAATGATAGAATTCTTTATGTTTTTTTATAGATAAAAATGATACGGTATCTTGGTCTTGAATTTTCTTGCTTTTTGAATTATATAACCCTCTTACTGCATGACGAACCTTCAGGATGTAGCTATCAACATTAATTTTATCTCTGTTGATCGATAAAAACGAATTATTCACTAATCTATTGGAACTCTCTTTGTAGTCGGAACAATAAACTTCATCGCTTAGCAGCCATTGACAATCTGCAACTGATATTGTTCCAAGATTATAAGACTTTTGAAAAAAATTATTCATTAATGCCAAGTCAGCTAATGTTGAAATATTAACTACATTGATATCTTTTTTCCAATCTCTAAATTTATCAAAGCGACTTTTAAAATCCGAAAAGATGATTTTTTGTGAGGGATAGTTAAACTTTTCATGTACTACATAAGAACCTATTAAAGTTAATTTTTCAAGATAGTATTCAGAAATATTTGGATTTCGACATTCACTATTACTCAAATCAATTAATGAGTTATTTAGGTTTAAAGATGCTAGGTTATATGGCGAAGAGAAACATGCGTCAATATGCTTTATTCCATCATATATCATCTCTACTGGATATATGCCTGTGATAAATAATCTTAGACCGTTAATAAATGGACTTGCAGATGGTAAATTCTCATTCTTTGATGTGCTATTTATCAAAACTGATATTTGCAGCGTTGCTTCTAAAAATCTAGCTATTCGTCTCATAAATGACAAATAGCTAGATGAACCTTCTATTACAACCAATCCAATGCGGTCTCTTATTAAAAGCTTAATTAAATTTTCAAATTTTAATTGCCAAGACTCCAATCTATACTTATTTTCTCTAATAACTATAGAATTATCCACACATATCTGCTTCATGTACTCGACTTCTAGTAGTCCATAATTTGACATAGAGAATATTAATTTCCCTAAAACAATAATATTATCATTCATATCTCAAATTTTCAATAATATTTAACTTAGATAATTTACTAACTGATAGCATTGAGAATAGCAAAACTAATCCTAATGAAATCATTAAAGCAACAATAATATTAACAATATTCATTGAAATAATATTTGAAATTCCCATATAAATTTCTAATGGACTGTTTGCTCCTAAAGCAATTAAAAATGTCAATACAATTGCACACAAGTTAGAGAGAAGTATGACAAAAACATTTTCTAGAATAAAAATTGTTTTTACATATCCTTTAGAATACCCAATAGCTCGCAGCAAACCAATTTCACGTCGACGTTCTAAAATGGACATAGAGTTTACAGTCATTATCATAACACCTGATACAATCAATGATAAGACTGACATAAATCCTAGTACGATTGTAATAATATTAATGATATTCTGTAGCATACTTGAAAACTGTGACGAATTAGTCAGAACAAGCTTATTATCCCTTGCATCTTTACTGTATTTAGAGACAATATCATCGCTAGCCTGCTTCGATAAACTGACACCACTTATCATAAATGGTTGTTTCTGCCCCTCAACTTTAAAAAAATTATTAAATGTAGTAGTTGTTACTACAGAATTTGTAATTTGTGATTCCTTTTTAGGATCCATAACACCAATTATTTCTAATTCTTTTGAATCACTTTCTCCATCTAAAGAATTGTCTCTTAGCGAAAATTCAATATTAATTTTTTTTCCAAGTAAATCCCTGGCTGTGTCTTTATCTAGCGTTTCATAACTTTCAAGCTCTGCAACTGCTTTAGCTAGTTTTGAAGTTAAAATAATACTATCCTCATTTGCTTCTGATAAATTTTTCCCTATTAATAAATCATCTTTATCATAGTAACTATTGTATTTTGAAATTCCTTTTTGTGCTTCCTCAACATATAGTAAAAGTTCACTAGTATTTTGAATAGTTACTCCATTCAATGAAACTTTGTTTACAGGTAAGTAGTACGTACTATATATATCTTTCGTTCCTGCTTTTTCCAATAAACTTTCAGCTTTCTTAACTTCATTGTTACTCATTCCAATGACTGGACTCCCAGAACCTGTTCCAAAAGCATCATAAAAAACGTTAACTTCTCTTGGATCCATTCCCCCAATCGCATCATTAATCCCATTATTTACACCACTTCCAAGTGACATACTTAATAATAACGCAAGAACACCGATAGAAATACCAATAGAAATAAAAATATTTCTTTTTAGTCTCTTTTTAAAATTACTAAAAGCGTGTTTAATGGAAGGTAATCGAATTTTTTTATCGTAATCATTAGAGCAAGTATATGAATTAGTCTTAACAGCTAATTTATCATTCTTTTGGATTTCTCTAAGCTTTTTATTTTCAATCTTAAATGCTCTGTTAGCATAGTTTAAAAAGTCTTCATCATGACTAGCTACAATTACAATTTTCCCTGACTCAGCAATTTCTCTTAATATTTTTTTTACAATTTTGGCACTTTCTCCATCTAAGGAACCTGTAGGCTCATCAGCTACAATAATAGAAGGATCTGTCACAAGGGCACGTGCAATCGCAACTCTTTGTTTTTCACCACCAGATAAGAGTGTGATGTTCTTTTTTTCTAAATCTTTGATTCCTAATATATCCAATAAAGCTTTTATTTTTTCATTTTTTGCTTTTTTTGTTTTTAGTTTTGGATTTAAATTGGCCGACAACTCAATATTTTCATAAACAGTCATGTAGGGAACTAAGTTAAAATTTTGAAAAATAAATCCTATGTTTTTCTTCCTGTATGCTTCTAATTTTTTAATATGAACTTTATCCCCTCTAAAGTATATATCTCCTGTATGATCATTATCAAGACCACTAAGTATATTTAGTAATGTAGATTTTCCACTACCACTTTTCCCTAAAATAACAAGAAAATCTCCTGGAGTAACTTTCAAATCAACATTCTTCAAAATTTCTCTAGACTTTCCTTCTTGTATTGATTTACTTACTTTACTTATTTCTAGCATATTTTTTTTCCTTTACAAAAATTAAATTAAATAACTCCAATAGTTTATAACTATTATTGTTATAATAGGCAGTTCTATATATTTTGTGTGTTATAAAATACATAGCAACTATCTGTAGTATAATGTAAAAAATAGCAACTATTTGTATTATACTGAATCCGTTAACGAAAATATTTAATAACAAAAATATTGGAGTTATTAGCGGTATGCATAGAAGCAATTCACTTACTCGAGACAGCTCTTCAATGTTATTTGGTAAAAATAAAATAACGATTAAAGAGACAATGTATGGAGTTAAAACAACAAGCGCAGTTCCTGAGGCTTCATTTATGTTATTGACTTTAATTGATATTGATAACACCAAGAACGATGATAGTATCACACTCAATATAATTAACAATATTGAACTCAATAAGCTCCATACTGAAACATTGAAGTCAATTTTTGATGTAACAGAGTTACCATATAAAATCGCATTTAATCCCCACATATATACTAGTGATAAAATTTGATTTACAAACGATACAAACACCAATAAAACTGCTGAGATGATTTTCCCTATTATATAGTGATTTTCAGACATATTAACAGAAATTACTTCAAATACTTTGCTATCTCTATCTACTATGATTGATTGCATTAGTGCAGAAACTCCCGCAAATAGTAATAATGCTATAATAAAAAATACAACTTTAATAATAATTTCTAGAGAAATATTTCTAACAAAATAATCAAAAATATTAATATCAAAAATCTTTGATATAACTACTAAAACTGTCGCTAACAAACAATTAAAGATTAATCCCAATAAACTAGTTTTCATATTCAAAATAGTTAGCATAGATGTTTTCAGAAACGAAAAATATCTCCTCATATTCTCTCCTCCAAATTGATAAATTTAAAAACATCTTCAAAGTTTGGGGTAAAAAAATTCATTTTTAGATTTTTAGTAGTAAAAATTTGTTCAAAAATTTGCTGATCAATGTCTTTTGATAAATTAATCGTCATATCCGTAGCTAGAATGGAGTACCTTATATTTTTTTCTTCTAGCTGAATCTGTAAGTCAGGAATTAATTTTTGATATTCTAAATTTATCGTCACAAATTTTGTATAATATTTCAAAATATCTTCAACTCTACCTTGTTCAGCAATAACACCATTTTTTAGCATTAAGATTCTGTCTGATAGATTGTTTACGTTTTTTAAATCATGACTTGAAAACAAAATAGTCGTTCCACTTTTTTTTAAAAGTTTTATCGCATTTTCAAAATATAATCTATTTAAAGGATCTAAACCACTAAAAGGTTCATCAAGAATTAATAATCGTGGTTCGTTTAAAACACTCAAAATAAATTGTACTTTCTGCTGGTTTCCCTTTGAAAGTTGATTTATAGGATAATCAGCTAATTCTCCTAGTTCAAAAAAATCTAACCAAAAAGTGATTTTCTCTGAAGCAGTTTGTTTATTCAATCCTTTTAGTTGAGCAAATAATTTCAATTGATTAATTACTTTTTCTCTGTTAAACAGCCCCCTTTGTTCTGGTAAATAGCCAATGTCTTGTTTAAAATTTAAATTTGGTTCACAATAGTATACTACATCACCTTCATCAAAATCCCACATAGACAGTAGAATTTTAAATAAAGTTGTTTTTCCTGAACCATTACGGCCTACTATTCCTAAGATTTCATTCTCTTTTAACTCGAAAGAGACATTGTCAATAATTTTCTTTCCAGCTATAATTTTACTCACATTTGATACTTCTAAAAACATATTTATAAAAAATCAACAAAATGAGCTTTCCACTCAATCAATATGGAAAGCTCAATGGGATAATACCAGCTCTTAATAATACATCCTATGTACATGTAGAACAAGAGCTTGAACCACATGTTGATGATGCTGAACATGATGTTGAACCACTAGAAGCGGCTGTCTCAGGTAATGCTGTAACATCTTCAAGTTCAACAACTGAGAATTGCAAATCCAATTCTAATTCATCAAGAAGCTGTGTTACTTCCTTTTGCATTGATTTTTTCTCCTCTCTATATTAAAATACAATTGTATTTTACTATTTTTTCTATTATCTGTCAATTTAATTTTAATTAAATTGACAGATAGTTAGAATAATCAACTTTTTTTTGAGGAGGCGAAATGAAAAAGTTTATTTTATCTAGCATTATTGGCGGTATAGTAGTAATTATATATTCTCTAAGCTTATTATATAATTTATCAAACTCTAAAATTTCAACTAATAATAGCAAAAGTGTGGTTTTACCTGATTTTAATTCAATTAAAATAATCACACAATTCAAAAATATCAATATAGAAACTAGTCCTGATAATAGCGCTCACTTGCTTTTTGATAAAAAAACAAATGAGAAATTTGATTATAAAATTTCAAATAACCAACTATTAGTTAAAGAATCATCAAAAAAATATTCCAATTTCTTTGCTAATACAAGCAACTCTAATTATGTAACTATCCAAATTCCAAAATCATCTATTATAAATGATATTACCATTGATAGTTATATCAGTAATATATCAATTAAAGATCAGAAGCTATCAAGTATAAAAATTATTCAAGATACAGGAGATATTACAATTTTAAATTCAAATTGCATGCATGGTGAAATAAGAACAAAGATTGGTGATCTTATAACAAAAAATACAAAACTTTCAAATTTCAAAATCAATATTAATACTGGAGATTGGGAAGCGACATCACTAAACATTTTAGAAAATGTTCAGTTCTATGCTAATTTGGGTGATTCAAATATTACTTTATCGGAAGAAGCTGCAAAAGATATTAAGTTGACTACTTCTTCAAAATTTGGAGATTCTGTCATCAAACCATATATAAAAAATACTTCTGAAAAAAATCATTTAATTATTCGAGTAAGAACTGGAGACATTGTGGTAAAGTAAATTCAGATTTCAATTATGTCAAAAAGAAAAAATCAACTTTTTTCTTTTTCCTTCACATCTACTATGTATACTATTTTTAAATTGTATTATTCCACTTAAAATTACTCAATGTTTTTGAAATATTTATAAAATGTTATAGGTCGTAGACAAAATTTTTAAGTTTAAGACGGTTTATCTTTTTTGTACGATGGGCATGTCGTACTAAAAAACTGTTAAGGCAGCCCTTAACAGTCATTAAGAATAGCTAGTTGGCATGAGGGTGGCTGGCAATAATATCCAAGTCTCCTTCAACAGTCCATTGGTTAATGTCGTGCGGCAGTATCAGGTGATCGCCTTTCTGTAAACGATAACTCTTGTCTTCACTTAAAGTAAGTTTCCCTTGTCCTTGCAAGACACTGACAAGCAGATAGGGACCTGGCCGCTTCATATCAGCCCTGCCTGTAAGCTGCCAATGATAAACTGTAAAGAAGGGATTGGCTACTAAAACCGTTGTCAGCAAGTCATCAACCTGCAGGCTGGCGGGTGTTGAATTAGCAGGCTTTCCTATTGTCAGAACGTCCAGTGACTGAGCGATATGGAGTTCTCTCTGATGGCCGCCGGCATCCTTACGGTCAAAGTCATAGACACGGTAAGTCGTATCACTTGACTGCTGTGTTTCAAGAATCATAATTCCTTTGCCGATGGCATGCATCGTGCCGCTGGGAACATAGAAAAAATCACCGGCTTTGACTGGGACTCTGGTCAGCAGTTCTTCCCATTTTTCATCCTTAATCATCTCTGCCAGTTCTTCTTTTGATTTTGCCTGGTGCCCATAAATAATTTCGGCGCCTGGATCTGCGGCGATAACATACCAGCATTCCGTTTTGCCTAACTCTCCTTCATGCTCCAAAGCATAAGAATCATCAGGGTGCACCTGAACGCTGAGCCAGTCATTGGCATCTAAAATCTTTGTCAGCAGCGGGAAGACCTTATCTTTAGGATAACCGAATAAATCTGGCCGCTCACGGTAAAGAAGGTCTAATTTCTGTCCGCAGTACAAACCGTTTTTGATTGTGGATACGCCGTTAGGATGGGCAGAAACCGCCCAGTATTCACCGGTTGTTTCTGTCGGAATGCTGTAGCCGAATTCATCCCTAAGCTTGGTGCCTCCCCAGATTTTGTCCTGCATCACAGACTCTAAAAACAATGGTTCTGCCATTTGACCAGCTCCTTTGCAATTTTATTTACCCTTTTATTATAGCACTTTCTATTTCAAACTGTCCGCTCTCCGCGGTTTTCCTCAGCCAGCGGGCGGATTTTTTCAATTTTTTTGTCTGTGTGTGAATATCATTGGCAATCAGTCCGTAACGATTGCGGTAAGCATTAGACCAGCTCCAGCAGTCAATCGGTGTCCAGAGGTGATAGCCCAGACAGTTGCTCCCTTCACTTATGCCTTTATGCAGCCAGTACAAATGTTCTTTTATGAATTGAATACGGTAGTCATCTTCAACGATGCCTTCAGCATTCAGATAACGCTCTTCCCTCGACACTCCCATGCCATTTTCGCTGATATACCAAGGCAGGTTGCCATAGTTTTCTTGGATATCTTTAGCAATATCATAAACCGCTTGAGGATAAATTTCCCAGCCTTTGTCAATATTCATCCGCGCCATAGGCAGGTCATATCTCTGCCAGTACTTATCCGGCAGAAAATCCACAGCTAAACTGTTGGGGGAATATTTAGGTCTTTGAACACGATTGGGATGGTAAAAATTGACCCCCAGCAAATCAATTGTATTTTCCCGAATTAAAGCCAGCTCGCTCTCGTCTGTCTGCCAAAGGACTCCTTCTTCTTCTAAAAGTCTGACTAGGGTAGGGGGAAATTCTCCCTTACTGCTGGCATCCATAAAAAGACGGTTATACCATAGATCCGCTTTTTGACTGGCCGCCAAATCTTCTTTATCCTGGCTGGCCGGATAGGCAGGGGTGAGATTTAAAATAATCCCAATTTGCCCATCTTGCTTAAGCTGTCTGTACTTGGCAATAGCCTTGCTGCTGGCCAGCTGCAGATTATAAGCAACCTGAACAGCCACTTTCCCATCGACTTTTTTAGGATAATGAAACTGTTCTAAGTAACCCCCTTCGACTACAACAAGCGGCTCATTATGAGTGAACCAGTGTTTTACACGATCACCGAACAGCTCAAAACACTGCTCAGCAAAGCCAGCAAACAGATCAACCACATATTTGCTTTCCCAGCCGCCATACTTATGGAGGAGTTCTGCAGGCAGATCAAAATGATGCAGGGTTATAAAAGGCTCAATCCCATTTGCTATAAAAGCATCAATCACTGCATTATAAAAAGCGGCCGCCTCTGTATTAACGGTATTTTTTTCAAGATCATCAATCAAACGCGACCACTGAATAGATGTCCTGACTGTATTTAGGCCGCAGGCCTTCATCAGTTTAATATCTTCCTGAAAATCGTGGTAGAAATCTGAGGCTGTATCCGGTCCCAGCTGATTGTAAAAATCCTCAGGCGCTTTTGCATACCAATAATCCATCACATTTTGATGCTTTTTTTTAAAATTTCCTTCTGACTGAGGGCCGCTGGTCGCCGCCCCCCACCAAAAATGCTCTGGAAACACCAACTTTTCCATATTATTTTCTCCTCTCATTTCAAATTGCAAACTTAAGAGTTTATCGCAAGCTAATAGCAATAGGGATGTCCATTGAGTAAAAATTTAAATACTAGCACCTTTTTTAAAATTAAACACAATGAATAATCGTTCTTTGATTATTTCTCCCTACCAAGAAAAAGCCGGAATGGCTTTTTCCGGCTCTGCCTTTGTTGTTTTCCCATTATTCCGCAATCTGTGCGCGGTCAATTAATTTCAAAAATGGGAACCAAATCAGCGCAATAACAAGAACCTGAACCAGCTGCAGCAGGGATCCCATAATGGAATTTGTTGCCAAAAATCCGGAAATAAAAATCGGCATGGTCCACGGAACCTGAGCCCCTGTTGTCAAAGGTACCAAACCACTTGCAAAACCAAGATAAGCAATGGCTGCTGACACAATCGGCGCTAAGAGCCAAGGGATAAAGATACTGGCATTCATCACCATAGGCAGACCAAAGATGACCGGTTCATTAACATTGAAAATCCCAGGTCCCAAAGCAAAGCGGCCGACCTCTCGATATTGCTTCTGCTTCATCATAAAGGCCATCATCACGACAACAATTAATGTTGAACCAGATCCGCCTAAACCGACAGTAAAGGTATCCATAAATGATTTGGTAACAATATGCCCCTGCTGAGCCAACAGTTCTGCTCCCTGCTGAGTCAGGCGGGCATTATCCAGCATATTAGCTTGCCAAAAAGGCTCAAATACAGAGTTGATGATAACCTGCCCGTGCAGGCCGAAAAACCAGAGAAACTGCACCAGAAAGACAGCCAATATCGTTGCCGGTAAGCTGGTGCCTAAGCCGGTAAGCGGTTGTTGGATAATATCGTAAACGACATCATGCAGATTCGTCTTAAAAACAACCGCCATTCCGGCATTAAGAAACAGAAAAAGCATCAGTGTCCCAATAGCAGGAATCAGAGCAGAAAAAGATTTAGAAACTGCCGGAGGAACACTGTCAGGCATTTTTATAGTAAAACCTTTTTTAGTTAAATAGACAAACAGTTTAGCAGCAAAAAAAGAAGTCAGGATACCTAAAAACATCCCCTTAGCACCCAGCCGGTCCAAACTCAGTGCACCTGTTGCTGTAGCTACCATTTCTCCGTCATCATTTAACACGTCAAAGAAAAAGGGCGTTAAAATAAGGAATGCAGCTAGGGAAACCACAGCGCTGAAAAGCCCTTCTTCAAGCTCTTCCACTTTAGCCATATAATAACCGATTCCAAGCGATACAAATACAGTCATAATTGACATAGTAGCACTTTGCCCATTGCCAAAAAGATCAGCAAACTGAGTTTTTAAACTATCAGGCCAAAAAGGCAGATTATTAAAAACCACAATCAGTGAGCCAAACATCGTCAGGGGAAAAGACAGCATGAAGGCATCACGCAAAACCAAAAGATACTTATTGTTCCCCAGAGCTGTAGCCAGCGGCAAAATTTTCTGACTCAGCATGTCCATAAATTTATTCATGACATTCTCCTTTAATAAAGATACAAAGGCCGTTAAAAGAGCAAAGCAAAAATAGGAGCCTGACCGCCGAGTCACTAAAGACTCAAGGGAGGGCTGTCTTTTTTGCACAGCTCTTAGGCCGTGTTCAATTAACAAGATACAAAGGCCGTTAAAAAATCCGTATGAAAATAGGGACTGACAAGTGATGCTGGCATCACGATGGCAGGCATCTTTTTCACTAGGATTTTAGGCCGTGTTCAATTCCAACAAGATACAAAGCCCGTTAAAAGCTCACAGCAAAAATGGCGGTAAGCCAGAAATCTGTGATTTCGTAGGCGCACCCCTGCCAGAACGACTAGAAAGGTGCGGTCGACTGTTAAGGCGACAAAACTTTCAGTCGTTTACGGCTAGCTAACTTGAAATCAATTCTAAACTTAGCCATATCTTTTTTGCAAAGAGCTTAGGCCGTGTTCAATTCACCGATACAAAGCCCGTTAAAAGAGCAAAGCAATGACACAGTTTATAAGGCCCCCTCACTCTCCATTTTCAAGTTCGGTCCGCCATTGGCGCTTCACAGCTCTTTAGGCCTATAGTTATTTTGAGCAGCAGAAAACTGCTCGCAAACCTATTATAACATTATTGAAATAAATTTCAATATATTTTTTATAAATAAAATTTATTTTACTGATATCCGCTCCAGCTTGCAAACAGCAATTAGGCACAAAACAAAAAAGAAGAACAGGTCAAATAAGATCTGTTCTTCTTTTTTAGTAAAATGATATTTACTTTAATTTTTTGTGGATATAGGCAGCTAAAATTTCCGAAAAAACTAAAAACAGCGACCGATTATCCAGCTGGTATATTTCCCCGGATGAACTCCCTAAATTAGTCAAATTTGATGGCAGTAAAACAAATTCTGCTGCGATTTTTCTAATATCGGCATGGTCATTCATTGTTACAACAATAAGCTGCGCCCCTGTCTCTTTCACCGCTGCAAACAATTCTTCATAGTCTTTATTGCCGGAAACAGAATAAATCAGCAGGACATCTTCTGCTGTCAGACTCCGGGAAAGGTAGTACATTTTCGTTTTACTGGTCACACTCTCCGTATACTTATCTTGATAAAGCAAAAAATAGACCATGTGCTCAGCAACTAAGCCGGAACTTCCGATTCCTAAAATTTTGATTTGTGGGGCTTTAGCTAATATCTCTGAAATCCGCTCCAGCTGCTCCTCATCCAGCTGCATTTCTAATAAATGGAGGTTTTTCCGATAATTATCAATAACCTTGGTCAGCAGCGGTCTTTCTAAATAGACATCTTCTCTTGGTTCATGTTGGGCATAATCTTCCAAAGATATCTTAAAATCTGCCAGCCCCTTATGCCCGATTTTCTTAGCTAATCTGACCAGTGCAGCCGGCGAGGTTTTCATCAGTTCAGCAGCCTCTTGGGCACTGTGTTCAATTAAATACTCCGGATGTTTTAAGAGGATATTTGTAATTTTTTTATCTGTTTTAGTCAAATTAGTAAACTGAATGGAAATACGTTCTTTAAAATTCATAAATTCCTCTCTTAGGACAGCAGTAACTCTTTTTACTATAAAAAGAGCAGAGAAAATGACTGTTAAATCTTTTCTGCTCCTTATTAGGTCTATCAGATAAAATCAGATGGGCTCACATTCTCCCAATCCGATTGGCTGGCAAATTTAGCGTTCAGCAACTTTCTTTGCAAGCGCAAAATTTCCAAGTGTTGCGGAGCCATTCTCAGCAACAGCAGGTGTTACAATATAGCTCTCAACATCCGGCACTGGCAGATAATCATTTAAGAGAGCTGTAAATTTGCTGCGCACTCGTTTAATCATGTGCTCTTGCGCCATAACACCGCCGCCAAAGACAATAACCTGCGGGCGGTAGAGAACCGTAGCTTGTATAGCCGCCTGAGCAATATAGTAGGCCTGAATTTCCCAGACATCAGCATTTTGAGCAATCTCCTCACCGCGAATTCCCGTCCGTGCTTCTAAGCTGGGACCTGCGGCCAAGCCCTCCAGACAGCCCTTGTGGAAAGGACAGGTTCCTGAAAATTCATCAGCAACATCTTTAGGATGCAGTGCCATATAAACATGGCCAGCCTCAGTGTGGCCGAGACCGCCGATAAATTCACCATTTTGAATCGCACCTGCCCCGATGCCGGTTCCAATCGTATAATAAACCAGACTGTTAACCCCTTTACGCACAAGGGCTTCGCCATAAGCAGAACTGTTCACATCAGTCGTAAAATAGAAAGGAATCTTGAAATCCTTTGAAATCAATCCTACTAAATCCACATCAGCCCAATTCGGTTTAGGGGTTGTGGTAATAAAACCGTAGGTTTGTGAATTTTCATCAATATCAATAGGACCAAAGGAACCGATAGCAACCCCTGCCAGATCGGCTTCAAACTTTTTAAAGAAAGCGACTGTTTTTTCAATTGTTTCATAGGGAGTTGTAGTCGGAAACTGCACCTTTTCAACAATCTGAAAATCAGCATCGCCTACTGCGCAGACAAATTTTGTACCGCCTGCTTCAACACTGCCATATAATTTTGCCATTGTAAAAACCTCAACATCAATTATATTTAAAAATCATTTATATTATAGCATTAATTACAGTCAATTAAAAGATAGGATAAGCATTTGATACTTTTGCCCTAGCTATAGAGGACTGAAGGCTTTGTATATTAAAAAAGCTGGGAAGAAAACGATTTGTGTTTCGATAGGAGTAGGCTATTCTCGTAGTGAGAACAAAAAAGTATTCACACTCAAATGAAAGTTGAACCAACTAATCAGGCTGAACTATTGAAGAATCATATCTTGGCACTGTTTCACAAGAAATATAGTGCTGGTGCGGATAGAAATATCAGCGTTTACTACTCTCAACTAGTGGATGACTCTTTCGGTCTTATTTCACTTTTTGATGATGTAGGACAAAGAGAAATAAAGAAAGGCTTCAATCGGCTATTGATACTATCAGGCAACAGTTTGGTTTTACAGCATTATTGAAAGCCAATGCTTTAACAGATGGCTCAAAAGTCATTGCAAGAAGTCAGTTGGTTGGTGGGCATTCGTCAGGTGGTTTGGATAGACTTAGCTAATGGTGGATAGAAGTTACTTACCGTTTCAATCAGCAAGAGAGCATCAAGACCGTGGGATGATGAAGTGGATAGGCTTTTTCTTGTCCGAGCATACAACATCTTTAGGTGAGGAGAAACATAAAGTCAATTTTTCAGATGAACTAACCTTACTAGGTAAATTAACGCTCATCTCACAGCTCTATGCGGGGCAATTAAAGGGGTATTTTGACGTTAAGCAAAATAATCAAAAAAGTCACCTATCAAGGACAGGACAGAAATATCCAAGGATTAGACAGCTTTTACCTGCCCCAAAATTGTATAGATTTTTTCTTGAGCCTCCTCAAAACTGTAACTACTTTCTAGCAACCAGTAACTAACAAAGGCTACTACACCAGCAGCAAAGACATGGTAAAAGGCCGGATCAAGGTCAGCTTCAATCTCCTGACTTCCCTGGAGGGTGGCAGCTACTAGCATGTCTTTAAAGGCGGCTGAAAAGATGGCTGGCTGGATAGGAGTCGATCGATGATAAAGCGGTTTTGCTCTACAGCCAGAAGGATATTGACCAGAAAGAGGCGGCTTTCCGCCTCAGTGACAGTTGCTAAGTCGCTAACTACTGGTCGGCAGGCCTCCTCGATGGAAAAGAGGATTTGCTGAAGCATGCTCTGGTAGAGGTGTTCCTTGCTCTCATAGTGCTGGTAAAAGGCATTTCGGGAGATTTCAGCTAGGTCACACATCTCTTTGACAGAGATGCTTCCAATCTCCTTTTCCTGTAGCAGGTCTAAAAAGGCTTTTTGGATGGCTTTTTCGGTTCTTGCAAAGCGTAAATCTTGTTTCAAAATGACAGTTTCCTTTCTTTTGTCATATAAGTGACAGGTGGTCAGACTTTGTCAATTGACCAAATTAAATGACAGGTGTAATATATTCAATATAACAAAAGTGCAAGGAGAAGACAAATGGCAAATCGGATGACAGAAATTTTGGGGATTGAAAAACCAATCATTCAGGGGCCTTTGGCCTGGTTGACAAATGGTCGCTATGCTGCAGCAGTCAGTGCTGCTGGGGGGTTGGGAGTCCTCGGTATTAGTGCTGGTCAAACAGTCGCCGCGACAACAGTAGAAGAAACCGTCGAAAATATGCGCCGTGAGATTCGTATTGCTCGGGAAATCACAGATAAACCCCTAGGTTTGAACGTAGCCCCTAGTCATGAATTGACGGATATTTTTACCCAGCCGATGATGGACCTTATGGTTGAAGAAGGGGTGCAAGTAGCCGTTATGGTAGGACAGTTTTCAGCATACTGGACTCAAAAATTTAAAGAAAAAGGTATTAAGGTAGTCTTTCGTGCTGAGACGCCAACCGTGGAAAACACAGAAGAGGCTATCCAAGGAGGTGCGGACATTATTGTAGCAACTGGCTTTGACGAGGGTGGAACGGTTCCTACAAAAGTCATTGGGACTTTCTCGGTCGTACCCATGATTGTAGATGCTGCCAAGGGGCGTGTGCCTGTCATGGCTGCTGGAGGTATAGCGGATGCCCGTACAGCCCGAGCAGCCTTCGCTTTGGGGGCAGAAGGGCTCTATGTAGGTACAGCCTTTATGATGTCAGCGGAATCTATTCTTGCTCAAAACATCAAGGACTTGGCGCTCAAGTCAAATGCTTCTGATCTCTTGCTTTATCGTACTGTACCAGCTTACTACCGTTCGCTTCCAGGAGAAATTCCTAACAAGCTCTTAGAGATGAGTAATAGCGGTGCGACTGAAGAGGACATTTTTGAAATTCAGCGGGGCTATGACGGTATGCGGGACGGTATGCTCTTTGGTGATCTCAGCAAGGGCTTTGCTTCCTTTGGTTTGGGCATTTCCATGATTGACAAGATTGAGCCAGTAGCTGTAATCATGGATAAATTGATGGCTGGTATTAAGGATTTTGTGTAAGATATGACAGAACAAAAACAAATGGTATTGGGTCTTGCTATGTTTGGTGCGGCTGGGTTGAATTTTAGGTCTTGGATGGATCCTGCTGTCAAATTGGAAAGTTATCCAGATGTTTCAGTAGATATTAAGGCTGCTCAGTTGGCTGAAAAAGGGAAATTCCAGTTCATGTTTTTTGGAGATTTCCCAGGCATTAAGGCCAGCGACAATGGCGATATGCAGACTATGGGGATGGATCCGCTTTTGCTGGCGACCATCATCAGTAGCCATACTAAACATATCGGCATGGGTATCACAAGAGCGACCTCTTGGTCCAATCCTTACGAGTTGGCCAGACAGTTCAAGACCTTGGACGCTGTCAGCAAGGGACGGGCAGCCTGGAATGCAGTAACGGGTGCTAACGGTGTCAGTGCCAATGCTTATGGTGTCAATTTGCCAAGTAGCTTTGACCGCTATGGGAAGGCGTCTGAATTTGTCGAGACTGTGCAACACCTCTGGGCTACCTGGGGCGAAGATGCCCTTAAACTAGACCATAAAAATCAGGAATTTGCTGACTACGACCAGGTCAAAAACATCACTATCAAAGGAGAATACGTCCAAACATCAGGAACCCTCCCAATCCCACCTTCTAAGCAGGGGCAACCTGTCATTATCCACTCAGGTGGTTCTGAAAATAGCATTGCCTTTGCTGGGAAATACGCTGACGTCTTTGTCGGTGAGGTTTGGACGATTGAGCAAGGTCAAGCTATACGTCAGGCTCTCCGTGAGGCTGCTGTTGCTAATGGTCGTAATGCTGATGACATCAAGTTTATCGCTGGTATCATGCCCCTGCTAGGCGATAGCAAGAAGGAAGCCATTGATCGCCATGCTACCTTTATCACTGGAGAGACCCTCATGCAACGTATCGCTCATATCGGCTACCTTTTGGGTGTTAACTTTACGCCTGCGGATATTGAAAGACCGATTGCTAAAGAGATTTTGGATGCTGTTCAGGTGACCCCATACAGCGACCCAAGGCTTGAAAATGTTATACGAGTAGCCCGTGAAGGTTGGACCCTGCGTGAAGTGGTTTACCACTCCGTAATTGATTACCACCCGGCCGCTGTCGGTACAGCTGAAGATGTGGCCGATCACTTGACAGACTGGTTTGAAGCTGGTGCTGCTGATGGCTTCTGGGTAATGCCAGATGTCTATGAAGCTGATTTGCCTCGCTTTGTGGATGAAGTTGTCCCAGTCCTCCAAGAACG
The DNA here is from genome assembly GCF_040930515.1 of Streptococcus huangxiaojuni. Classification (NCBI taxonomy): domain Bacteria; kingdom Bacillati; phylum Bacillota; class Bacilli; order Lactobacillales; family Streptococcaceae; genus Streptococcus; species Streptococcus huangxiaojuni. Next base: position 167,518 of record NZ_JBFQEG010000001.1, on the reverse strand, counting down.
TGGTATCTTTCATGAGGACTATGAGGGTGACACCCTGCGTGAGCATTTCGGTATTGATTACCAGTACGGTGTGCGAAAAGAGGGTGGAGAAAAATGAGCCCTACCGTAAGCATTATTGGTCAAGGAAAGATGGGAAAGGCTTTAGAGAAGCACGAAGCACTTTGAACAGGCTGATATCTCCGTTCAACTCTTGGGACGAGGCCAGGAAGAGGCTTAGGGAGAGTTTGTTATCTTTGCAGTGCCTTACGAGGATATGGTCAGTCTGATTTACTCCAACCAGGACCATTTTGTCTAAAATATATCGTTTATCGGTTAAAAAATCCCTCCTCACTGCATGTGAGAAGGGATTTTCTTATTCTTTTGCTGTCTTAACAAGGTGAAACCGTCTTTGGCAGACAGGACTGCTGTTTTTCGTCTAAAATCCTATTTTGACCAGCTCTCAGACAGCCATTATTTTGCTGCTTTAAGCAAGTCATCACCCTGTTTAACTGAACCGCTGGCCAATCCTTCAACTGAAGAAAAGTCAGTTGAGTTCGTTACAATAATCATCGTGGTATTATCAAGTCCGGCAGCAGCAATTTTACTTGAGTCAAATGAACCAAGCTTATCGCCTGCTTTGACTTTCTGTCCGGCAGAAACATTTTTAACAAAGCCGTCTCCGTCCATTGAAACAGTATCAATACCGATATGAATTAAAATTTCTGCTCCGGTTTCTGTCTTCAGTCCGTAAGCGTGGCCTGTTTCAAAAGCAATGGTGACTTCAGCATCAGCCGGTGCGTAAACAGCATCCTCACTTGGTTTAATAGCCAAACCTTGTCCCATGGCACCGCTGGCAAATACTGGATCGTTGACATTTTCAAGAGCTACAACTTCACCGGAAAGCGGTGCTTGAACGGTTGTATCAGCTAAAGCGACAGGAGCTTCTTCAACAACTTTTTCTTCAACAACCGGAGCTGCGGTTGCTTCAGTATTAGCCACTTCTTCTTCATCGCTATAGCCAAACATATATGTCAAGGTGAAGGAAAGAGCTGTTGTTGCCAAAACCATGATGACATACTGCAAAAGCTGACCGTTAAGATAAAGAAGAGTTCCCGGAATAATAGTAATCCCAAAACCAGTACCTGCAAGGCCAAGAATGGAAGCCAGCCAGCCGCCGGCAGCACCGGCAATCAAACCGACGATAAATGGTTTCCCAAAGCGCAGGTTAACCCCGAAGATAGCCGGTTCAGTGATTCCAAGGCCGGCAGAAAGAGCAGCTGGGAAAGCCAAAGCTTTTAACTTAGCAGATTTCGTTTTGACACCAACCGCTAAAGTTGCTCCTGCTTGAGCAGTCATTGCAGCAGTGATAATCGCATTAAACGGATCGGCACCGTTATTAGCAATCAACTGAGATTCCAGCAGGTTGAAGATGTGGTGAACACCTGTTACCACGATAACTTGATGAAGACCTCCGATAATTAAGCCGGAAAGCCCCAATGGCAGATTGAGCAGGAACTCTGTTGCTGCCAATACATAGTCTTCTACTGTATGGAAGATTGGACCAATAACAAAGAGAGCCAAGATGGACATGATGGTAAAGGTCAGGAAAGGAACAACCAGAAGGTCAAGAACATCCGGAATCTTCTTGTGCAGCCATTTTTCCAGCTTAGCACCGAGCAAACCGACAAAGAAGGCTGGCAGAACCGAGTTTTGGTAGCCGACTACCGGAACAAATCCGAAGAAATAAATCGGTGTGGCATCACCGGAAGCAACTGCCCAAGCATTTGGCAGGGCAGAGTTGACCATCATCAGCCCCAAAACCAGACCGATAACTGGATTGCCGCCGAACACACGAAAGGCTGACCAAGAAATTAAAGCTGGGAAGAAAGCAAAGGCTGTATCAGTTAAAACAACTGTATAGGTGTAAAAATTGGTAGACTGAAATTCTTCGGCAGTAGTCCCGAAAAACTGCAAAATCTCATCCTGTGCAATGGCACCGCGAATCCCCATAAAAAGACCTGTAGCGACAATTGCCGGAAGCAAAGGAACGAAAACATCGCCAAAAGTCCGAACGGCACGCTGGAACCAGTTTCCTTGTTTGGCCGCTTCTTCTTTTTGCTCTTCTTTAGAAGCTGTCGGCAAACCAAGAGCTACGACTTCATCATAAATCTTGTTAACCGTTCCGGTCCCAAAAATAATTTGGTACTGACCTGAATTAAAGAAGGCACCTTGAACTTTGTCAATATTTTCAACTGTGTCTTTATCGATAACCGATTCGTCTTTGACCATGACACGAAGACGTGTAGCACAGTGGGTGACACTGCGGACATTGTCCACACCGCCGATGGCATCGACAACCTGTTTTGCAATTTGTGCATTATCCATGTGGCAAAAAGCTCCTCTAAAAAATATTTTTGAAAGCGTTTCACTTTCATCGTATTACCATTGTAACATTTTTCTAAAATATGTCAAGCGTTTTACATAAATTTGTTCGAACTTGTTTTTTTACCACATTTAATTGCTTTTTGCTCTGAAAACGTCTATTATAGAATTATAAAGTTAATTACACGGAGGCACAAATGGCGCTAACACGCGAGCAAAAATACAGGCCTTATGCTGACTGGTCAGAGGCCGAGATGAAAAAGATCAGGGAAAACGCAGCCCGTTCTCCCTGGCATACTAATTTTCATATCGAACCCCCTTATGGATTGTTAAATGATCCCAATGGCTTTTCCTTCTTCAAAGGCAAATGGCAGCTTTTTTATCAGTACTTTCCTTTCGGGGCTGCTCACGGCCTGAAGTCCTGGGTACAGACAGAATCAACCGACTTAGTCCATTTTGAAGAGACCGGAACAGTTTTAACCCCTGACAGTCCCCTAGACAGTCATGGCATGTATTCCGGTTCAGCCATGCAGTTTGGTGATAAACTGTTCATCTTCTATACCGGCAATGTCCGTGATGAAAACTGGCTGCGTCAGACCTATCAAAACGGCGCGCTCCTTGACAGCAAAGGAAACTGGGAAAAAGTTCCAAAGGCACTGATCGCACAGCCTGACGATGTTACAGCACATTTCCGCGACCCGCAGATTTTTTACTATGAAGGTGAATATTATGCCCTAATCGGTGCTCAGGATAAAAATAAAAAAGGGCTTATCAAACTCTATAAAGCAGATAATCGCGATTACAAAACATGGAGTTTTGCAGCTGACTTAGATTTTGCCAATGACGGGACTGCTTATATGATGGAATGCCCCAATCTCGTTTTTGTCGACAAGCAGCCTGTCCTGCTCTACTGCCCGCAGGGACTGGATAAAAGCATCAATGATTACCGCAATATCTACCCTAATATGTATAAAATCGCTCAGTCATTTGAAGCCGAGACCGGAAAGCTTACAAATCCGTCAGCTATCCAAAATCTGGATTATGGGTTTGAAGCCTATGCTACTCAAGGTTTCAATGCGCCGGACGGACGCGCCCTCACAGTCAGCTGGCTGGGACTGCCTGATATTGCCTACCCAACAGATAAATTTGACTACCAAGGTGTTCTCTCGCTGGTTAAAGAGCTGAAAATCAAAGACGGCAAGCTCTATCAGTACCCTGTAGAAGCGATTGTCAGTCTGCGCAAAGACGAGGGCAAAATCTTCGACAGTCTGCCTTCTACCACTAATGTCTATGAACTTGAATTAACTTTCGCAGCTCAAGAACAAGCTGAAATCATCCTCTTTGCTGACCAAAAAGGAAAAGGTTTTTCAATCGCGGTGGACAGCAAACAAGGGGAAATTACTATAGACAGAAGCCAAGCCGGAGAACAATATGCCACGGAATACGGTCAAACTCGGTCCTGTTCCGTTGAACCCGGTCAGATAAGCGCTAATATCTTCATTGATAAATCAGTCTTTGAAATTTTTATTAATAAAGGAGAAAAAGTATTTTCCGGACGTGTTTTTCCTGATAAAGACCAGACGGGTATTCTTATAAAAAGCGGTAATGTCAGCGGAAAATACTATGAATTAGACTATGGTCGCAAAACTAACTGATGTTGCAAAGCTAGCCGGAGTGAGTCCGACAACCGTTTCACGCGTTATTAACAGAAAAGGCTATCTTTCACAAAAGACAATTGACAAAGTCACTCAGGCCATGCGGGAACTGGGCTACCGTCCCAATAATCTGGCCCGCAGCCTGCAGGGAAAATCAGCACAGCTAGTAGGACTGATTTTCCCAAATATCAGCCATATTTTTTATGCTGAATTAATTGAACATCTGGAACATGAATTTTTTGAAGCAGGTTACAAGACAATTATCTGCAACAGTGAACATAACTCTGATAAAGAAAAAGAATATTTGGAGATGCTGGAAGCCAACCAAGTAGACGGCATTATCTCCGGCAGCCACAATCTGGGCATTTCTGATTATGATCGTGTCACAGCACCGATTATTGCCTTTGACCGTAACCTCTCACCTAATATTCCTGTCGTTTCTTCTGATAATTTCGCCGGCGGTGTGCTGGCCGCCCAGACTTTAGCCAAAGCAGGCTGCCAAAATATTGCCATGATTACAGGCAATGACGACAGCGACTCTCCAACGGCCAGACGGCGTGTCGGTTTCAGTTCCGTCTTACCCAATGCCACTTATGTTAATATTTCCAGTGACTTCTCTCCTGTTCGAAAAACCATGGAAATCAAAAACCTAATCAAACGGACAAAACCAGATGGTATTTTTGCTTCTGACGATGTTACAGCAATGCTGGTGATGAAACTAGCAGAGGAACTTGGCATTAAAATTCCCGAAGAACTGAAGATTATCGGCTATGACGGCACAGCATTCATTGAAAACTACGTCCCTTATCTGACATCAGTCAAGCAGCCAATCAGTGATATTGCCAAATTAATGGTTGAACTCCTGCTCAAGAAAATTCAAGGGACAGAGGAACTAAAAACAGAATATATTCTGCCGATTACTCTGCTTTCTGGCAAAAGCACCTGAGACAAGTAAAGAGCTTCGTCCTTTCTTTGCCAATTGCGGTAAGGACTTCAAACGCTATGATAAAAACCATCGAACACCTCAAATAAGGAGGTAACGATGGTTTTTAATTATTTTTTAAACGATGAAGCTGTCTTTTACAGCTTTTTTTAAGGTCCAAATCTCTAAATCCAGTTCTCCGCTGACGGTATAAAAGCTGTCCTGACTTATTGGGTAGAGGTGGGTAGTGAAAGTCGCCTCGCCTTGATTAAAGAAAAGCTCCACAGAGCATCTGTCAATAAAAACAGACAAATAAGTCAAAGGGGCCTCCAATGGCAGGGTCAGTTCTTCGCCTAATTCCTGATTAAAGCGCTGATCCATCTGACTGCGGTCAATAAGGCAGAGATTGTTTTTGGCATCATAGTGAATCTCTAAACCGCCGCTGCCATCTGACTTGGTAAAGAGGCCCAGACGGAAATCTGTTCCCTTATTGACAGCTTCAAGCTCACAGACTCTTGGCAAATTCTGCTGCTGATTTATTTGCAGCTTTTCCTGCCGCAGTTCTTTAACTTGCTCTACCGGCTGCTGCAGTAAGCGGCCCTTGCAAATTTTCAGTTCTCTTGGTAAACAAAGGCTCCCCTCCCATTCCTCTTCTTCTGTGGGGTAATGGTTGTCCGGCAGACCGATCCAAGCAGTCAAAACAGCTTTATTCTTATCCTGAATATTGGCTGCAAACTGAGCGGCATAGAAGTCAAAACCGTAATCTAAGCAGCGATAAGGCCCTTCTGCTGTAAAAGTTAAGCTGTCATAATCCATCCGGCCGATAAGGTAAACTGTGTGATTTGTATTAGCATTTCTTCCAGGGAGCTTGGTATACTGCGGTGAAAAAACAAGAACATCACTGCCGCCGAGCTGTGCAATTGACGGACATTCCCACATTCCGCCAAAATCTTCATAGCCCGGAACCTTCAATTCTCCAGCAAAAGTCCAACCTGCAAGGAGCTGTTTAGAAGTATAAATCAAAATTTTGCCTTTGCCTTCCTTCGATTGAGCTCCAAGTAAAATATAATAGCGCTGTTTCTCCTCATGGTAGACAACTTTGGGATCACGCTGATGCTCTGTATAATCAGGATGAGGGCCAAAAAGAGGCTGAGGGAGCTTACTGACCTGTCCTGAATCACTGAGCTTGGCTGCACAAGTATAGGGTGTTCTTACCCAGTTCTCATCACGGTGATTGCCTGTATAAAAAAGGTAAAGCCTATTGTCATATGAAAAACCGGAACCTGAATGAACGCCTTTATTATCATAAAATGTATCCGGTGCAAGCCCTATACCTTTATTTTCCCAATGAATCAGATCCTTTGATAGCACATGATACCAGTATTTCAGCCCGTGAACAGCTCCCCAAGGACACCATTGATAAAAAAGATGCCACTGCCCTTTATGGTAAATAAAACCATTAGGATCGCTGGAGAGGCCGGTTATCGGCTGAACATGATAGTCCTGACGGTAATCAGAGCGGCTGATACGGCTGTAAAGCTCTTCTATCTGACTTTTATCTTCCAAAACACGATAACGTTCAGCAAGCGTCCACTCTTTCATAATTCCTCCTTAAAAAAGATACAAAGGCCGTTAAAAGAGCAAAGCAAAAATGACGGTAAGCCAGAAATCTATGATTTCCAGCCCCCTCACTCTCCCTTTTTTAGGTTCGGGCTGAAATCATCCACTGGATGATTTCACTGCACAGCTCTTAGGCCGTGTTCAGTTCAAACAAGATACAAAGCCCGTTAAGAACGCAAAAGGAAAATAGGGGACTGACTGACGAATCGCTAGATTCTAAGTCAGGACATCTTTTTCCCGCAGCGTTTAGGCCGTGTTCAGTCCCAAAAAGATACAAAGGCCGTATAAAACGCAAAAGGAAAATAGGCGGTAAGTCCGAAATCTCTGATTTCGCAGACGCACCCCCGCAAAGCCTAGTAGGCAATTTAAAGCTTTGAAAAAGCGAATAAAGTGCCACTAGACGACTAGCGTCTTGCACATAACACTATAACAAACATTAAGGCCTATTTTTAAAATCGTCCTTCAGATGTTTACGGCTGGATAGTAATGAAATCAGCACTCAGCTTGACTAGTCTTTTTCCCGCAGCGTTTAGGCCGTGTTCAATTCAACAGTATTCCGTTTTCTTCCATTATAGCGAAAACGGTTTCATAATGCAATTCTTTTTAAACTGTCGTCGCAGCTGATTAAAAAATGATTTTAATAAAAAAGACCCACCTCCATGATTATAAAGCAATCATAGAGATAGGCCGTTTTATGAGTTTTAAAAAATGATTTAGTTAAGACTGTCAGCCTCTTCTTTTTCCTCAATGACGAATTGGCTCAGAAGTCCGTTAACGAATTTTGCAGATGTCTTATCAGAATACTTTTTGGCTATTTCGATAATTTCATTAACGGCTACACGGTCTGGTGTTTCACTGAAATATTTGATTTCATACAAGCCTAAGCGCAGCAAGGTTTTATCAGTCAGTGTCAGACGCTCCAGAGACCAGCCTGATTTTAGATGCTGGCTGATTATCCGATCCAAGTCTGTTTGGTAGGTAAGAACCCCTGTAACAAGGTCTGAAAGAAAAGCAGGAATCTCCTGACTTCCCTGCTCCTTATCATAGCCGTAAGCAAACTGCATAGCTCCTAAAGAATCACCGCCCAATTCTAAGCTGAATAAGGTCTGAAATGCGCGTTCACGCAAATCACGGCGCGAATTTTCAAATGTATTAGTCATCTAGGAAATCCTCTTCAAACAGAGATTTCATATCCGGCTTTGCCGTCTTCTCAGTTACCATTCCTTGGACATGGATATTAACCGAAGAAACAATAACATCTGCCATTTCATAAACAGCAGCCTTGACAGCTTTTTGAATCGCCACCGCCACTTCCGGAACAGATACACCGTACTGCAAATAGACATAGATATCTGTATTAATCGTACCGTCCTCTTCAGTCTGCAGATAAACACCCTTGCTTAGAGTAGCTTTACTGAGTCTATCCGTTACGACTTTATTGTGGAGCGAATGAACGCCTTCAACTTTAGTTGCAGCAATTCCGGTAATCACTTCGAGCACTCTGGGAGAGATAACAATATCACCAATATTTTCAGTTGTCATAGTAGTCCTTTCTATAGCTCCGGGTCAAGGCTTAGGCACGCGAAACATAAGTCCCTTCTGCTGTATTAATGATTAATTTTTGGCCTTCTTCAATGAAGTCCGGCACATTGACAACAAGTCCGGTTTCCAGAGTGGCAGGTTTGCCTGAACCTGTTACGGTAGCCCCTTTGATTGACGGCTGCGTCTCAGTTACAGTTAATTCAACAGTTGTCGGTACTGTTATGCCGATAACCTCCGTCCCGTAAAATTGGATTTTGACTTCCGAATTTTCAAGAATATAGAGCAGTTCCTGCTCGATATTAGCAACCGGAATTTCGTACTGCTCATAATTTTCAGTATCCATGAAAAAGGCTGTGCTGTCCATTTGGTAGAGATACTGTGCAGAGCGAGTTTCAATAATAGCCTGCTCAAATTTTTCTTCCGGACGGTAAGTCGTATCGAAAGTAGAACCTGTCCGTACATCACGCAGTTTCATGCGCATAACAGTGTTACCCTTGCCAGGTTTGTGGTGGCTGGCCTCAAGGACTTTTAATAATTTATTATCTGTCGTTTCAAAAGTCATCCCAGCTTTAAGCTTGCTTGCTTCAATCATTCTTCTTACCTCTTATAAATAGTTATCAACTCATTCTATCATAAAATAAGCAGGGGCTCAAATTTTTTTCTGACTCACTGCTGGTCCGAGCCATTCCCCAGTTTAAGTTCCGGCACATCATGCTGTACATAAGGAACATGTTTCGCCTTCAATAGTTCAATAGCAAATGGATGCGGATTGTAATTGGCCTTATAAGTAATCTTCTTTATACCGGCCTGTAAAAGCGCCTTTGTACAGTTAATACACGGAAAATGGGTAACATAAATCTCTGTATTGTTAGTTGAAATCCCCTCTTTAGCACACTGAATCAGGGCATTCATTTCCGCATGCACAGTCCGAATACAATGGCCGTCATCCATTTGGTGCCCCACTTCATTGCAATTGTCAGTCTCTGAGACGCCACCATTATAGCCGGTAGCGATAATCCGATTATTTTTAACCAAAACGGCCCCCACAAACGCGCGGTCGCAAGTTGAACGCTTGGAAATCAGTTCCGCATTCGCCATAAAATAATCCTGCCAAGATAAACGTTGATCTTTAACCATAAACACACTCCACAAAGACATATAGCCCCATTAAAAGAAGAAAACAAAAATGACGGTAAGCCAGAAATCTATGATTTCGTCTGCGCACCTCTGCCAAGACGACTAGAAGGGTGCGGCAGGCTGTAAAGACTGCAAAGCCTTCAGACGGCTACGGCTGACGGTAAGCCAGAAATCTATGATTTCGCAGACGCACCCCTGCCAGAACGACTAGGGAGTGGGACAGAACCCCAGACCACAAAGTTCGTTGTCCCACCCCCGCAAAGCCTAGTAGGCAATTTAAAGCTTTGAAAAAGCGAATAAAGTGCCACTAGGCTACTGCGTCTTGCACATAACACCATAACAAACATTAGGGCCTATTTTTAAAATCGTCCTTCAGACGGCTACGGCTGACGGTTAGCCGAGAAAAGAGGGACAGGACCCCAGCCATAAAATTCTCTCATCTCTAGGAGCAAACAGAGAGCAGCTTTGGAATTCTTCTTTTGGAAGAATTCCTAGCCATACCAATCGCTCAGTTTTCTCTTTTAGCTCTGTGAGCTAAACAAATTTTTAAGACAATATCAGCAGCTCCTTGGGCGATTCTGTTAGAACCTCACAGCCATCTTCAGTTATTAGAAGGTCATCTTCAATACGGACACCGTACTTATTATCAAGATAAATCCCCGGTTCATCTGTTACAACCATACCTGCTGTAAGTATCCCGTCAGTCTCACTGAAATAAGGGAGTTCATGGACATCAAGACCAATACCATGCCCGATCCCATGTGTAAAATATTGGCCGAAACTCGCTTGTTCAATGACTTCACGCGGAATACTGTCAAAATCGCGGTAACTGAGACCAGCTTTCACTGTTCTTATAAGCGCTTGATTAGCGCGCAAAACGATATCATAAATCTCACGTTCTTCATCTGTCGCCGGACCAATATGAACAGTGCGAGTCATATCGCTGACGTAATGATCGTAGTAACAGCCAAAATCCAAAGTCAGCATCTCCCCGCTTTGAATCACCTTGTCAGTGGCTGTCCCATGCGGCATAGCCGATCGGCAGCCTGAGGCGACTATCGTTGTAAAAGAAAGACCGGAAGCCCCGTATTGACGCATTCTAAAGTCTAAAAAGTTAGCAAGATCCCATTCCGTTGTCGCCCCCGGCTTAATAAAATCCAAAACATCAGCAAAGGCTTGGTCGGTAATACGGCAGGCCGTTCGAATCGCAGCTATTTCCTCGGGATCTTTGACAAGGCGCAGCTCTTCTGTAAAATCGGCCAGCGCAACCAGATCGATTCCTGCAAAATGTGTCTGAAGTTTCTGGTAATAGGCAAAAGTTACTTGGTGGTCAAAACCCAGACGAAAAAGCCGATCAGTTTTCACTATCTCAGCAATTTCTGACAGAGGCCGGCGACTTTCAATAATTTCAAATCCCGATACAGTATTTTGAGCCGCCAAAGAGTACCTGGCATCAGTCAGAAAAAGCCGGCGGTTTTTAGAGATAAAAACCGTTGCTTCAGTCCCGGAAAAGCCTGTTAAATAATAAATATTCAGCAAATTAGTGACTAGAAAACCATCGAGCTCCGACTGAGCAAGTTTTCGTTCAAAATTGAGGATTCTTTGTTCCATAACCCCCCTTGTTCATCATATAGCTTTCCTTTATTCTATCATGATTTCAGCAGTAATTCTAGGAAAACAGGCAAAAGAAAAGAACTCATAGCGAGTTCTAAAAAATAATGGCAATATGCTTAGTATATCCCTAAAGCTTGCTTAACTTTAGAGATACCGTCATCTAAATCAAATGCAAACTGAATATTATTCTTGGCTTGCTGAATTCCAAAATCCGATACTTGATAGCTTGGTACAGAGAGGCTTCTGCTCTCGAATGTATTAGAAACCGTAAAGGTATAATCTCCGTTCCACTCCTTATCAATTTGCAGTGTTATCATCGTTCTCACCTCCTTTAAAACAAGATACAAAGCCCATTAAGAAACCCGCATGAAAATGGTGGTAAGCCAGAAATCTTTGATTTCGTAGGTGCACCCCTGCCAGAACGACTAGAAAGGTGCGGTCGACTGCTGAGGCGACAAAGCTTTCAGTCGTTTACGGCTGATGGTAAGTCCGAAATCTCTAATTTGGCAGATGTCCCTCTGTCAAGACAACTAGAAAGCTGCTGTCGGCCGCTAGGACAACAAAACTTTCAGATAGCTACAGCTAGATAAATGAGAAGTCAGCACCTGATGGTGCATCTCTTTTTTACAACTTTAGGCTGTTCTTCATTTCTAAATCATATATCTTTATTTTTTAAACAATCCTTTTGCCCACTCTTCTGACAGAGCGTTTTCTTTTAAAACTTTTTCCTGCCAAATTCCACTGTAATAAATACCGCCATTCCGAGCAGAATTTTTATGACTGCCGCGGAGATTATCTGGAGACAGAGCGTCAATCTCCTTCCAAACAGAACGAGTCGCCCCAGGCATAGTCAGGATTTTATTTTCTGAAAGCTGAAATACCCCTGAGCCACTAAGCGGTTTATTAAAGCTTAGACTTTCACTTGCTAAATAAAGCATATTGGTAGCTTTCTCAGCACGAAAACTGTGAGAATGCGGGTGCCAAGGATAGGCGGTCTGCAATTTCTCGGGCTGATTAATCAGGTCACCAATTTGCAGGTAACCGTAAATGACACTTAAATCTGGGGCATCCTTTTTAAATCTCAACGTCCCAGTCTTTAAATCCCCTTCAGTTTGTCTAAACCAGCCAAAAAACAAAAACAGGTCACCAAGTCCAACCTGCTGATTCCTTAAAAAACCTTGGGCTGAGTTAATCTGCCCAAAAGCCGGCTGCCAGTCTGGTATTGATATTTTCCGGACCTGTTTTCGAATATCCGGGTCAAGATGACAGTGAGAATGGTTAAATTCATCTTCTTTTCCCCGCAACTGTCTCAAAATATCAGCATAAGCGACACCATCATATTCCAGTTCATCAAAGGTCAGAAAATCATTCTTAGCAGGTATCGGCAATGATAATAAGGTTCCATCAGGCAAGATAGGACTTGGGAAACCGCCGTTTGATTTATCAAATCCTTTTCTTGACAATATAATTTTCATTTTTTTCTCCTTTACTAATCAATCTACAGAGGTGTTGCTAAAATTCATTATAAAATATCTGATAATAACTCATAAATCCTTCTAGCTTTCATTAATGTAAATAGGGTAGTAAGGCAAATCAACAACAGGTTCTTCTTCCGACTGGAAAATAGCTTTAATAAAATCTAAAAGTTCCTGTGTCTCTTGCGGACGTTCATCAGAATAATATAAACCATTTTTGGGATTCCAGCGGGGCATTTTCTTTCCGCTTAACATAGCCCGACTGCCATTAGGAAACAATTCGACAATATGCTGAGGCAATACCTTCGGTGATTTCCCAAAATATCTGAACTCATTAGATACAATGACAGCTTCTTGCATAGAAGGTGAAAATGCTAAATTATCCTGCTCCGCTTCCCATTGGTAATTATAGGCATCCCGCCGATTCTTAGAAATAGGTGATCGTAAATATTCAGTTTTCGTCATGATGTCTGTTATTTTTGCTGTAAAAATCAAGCCGTTGTATTTAGGACTGATAAAATGTTTCCCAGCGACATCTGTTTTACGGCCGCCATCATCAGAATGGCCTGCAACTGCCATAATATAAGCATCAATTTCCTTATTCTTTATCTTGTCTGCCCAGTGCTTCTTAAGATTGGCTCGAATCGCTTTCATGCAGCCGCCTTCGGTTAACAATTCAGGCGTAGACTGATAATCCATAGTAAAAGTACAAGGATTGACACCATAGTCATGCGTCATGCGATAACAATAGATAAGTGTTTGTGTTGCCATCACTGCTTCTCCTTTTGAATGCGCTTACACTATAGTTTCTGAAACATCAGTCAAATATACTTTGTACTTACTGTTTTTTGCTGCTAGAAAGGCTTGGCTGTAAAGTCAAGCCTTGATATAGGTAGTATATCAAGCAATTTGTCAAGAAAAAAAGGTAAAAAACACGCAAAAAATCCAGCAGCTCAGCCGGATCTGTGTTTATTTTAATTTTGATTTGAGGTACTGGCCTGTAAAGCTTTCTGTGATTTGTGCGACTTCTTCCGGAGTGCCTGTAGCAACGACAGTTCCGCCTCCGACACCGCCTTCCGGACCTAAATCTATAATGTGGTCAGCTGTCTTAATCACATCAAGATTGTGTTCGATGACAAGAACGGTATTGCCGTCGTCCACAAAACGCTCAAGAACCTTAAGGAGACGTTTAATATCGTCCGTGTGGAGACCTGTTGTCGGTTCGTCTAAGATATAGAGGCTCTTGCCCGTTGAGCGTTTATGGAGTTCCGAGGCCAGTTTCATACGCTGTGCTTCTCCTCCTGAAAGGGTCGTTGCAGGCTGTCCCAATGTGACATAACCCAGTCCGACGTCCTTAATCGTCTGCAGTTTGCGGGCAATTTTAGGAATGGGAGCAAAGAAATCAACAGCATCATTGACGGTCATATCGAGGATTTGGGCAATGTTTTTTTCCTTGTAGTGAACTTCCAAAGTCTCGCTGTTATAACGGGTCCCATGGCAGACTTCGCAGGGAACATAAACATCCGGCAAAAAATGCATCTCAATCTTGATGATACCGTCGCCGGAACAGGCCTCACAGCGGCCTCCCTTAACATTGAAAGAAAAGCGTCCCTTCTTGTAGCCGCGGATTTTAGCTTCATTTGTTTTAGCAAATAAATCCCGAATATCGTCAAAAACTCCGGTATAAGTAGCAGGATTGGAACGCGGAGTCCGGCCAATAGGACTTTGATCGATATCGATCAGACGTTCTAAGTGCTCAATCCCTGTTATTGAACGGTATTTACCGGGTTTAGCCGAGTTGCGGTTTAGTTTTTGGGCAACAGCTTTTTTGAGAATCCCGTTAACTAGGGTAGATTTGCCTGAACCGGACACACCGGTCACCGCGATAAATTTCCCCAGAGGAAAACGGACATCTAAATTTTGCAGATTGTTTTCGGCCGCTCCTTTAATCTCAAGGAAACGCCCATTGCCTGCACGCCGCTCTGAAGGAACGGCAATGGCCTGTTTGCCTGATAGGTACTGACCGGTAATGGAGGCCTTGCTTTTAGCTACTTGCTTGGGCGTCCCTGAAGCTACAATTTCACCGCCAAAATCACCTGCACCCGGACCAACATCAATAAGCCAATCCGCCTGCATCATGGTGTCTTCATCATGTTCAACCACAATCAGAGTATTGCCTAAGTCCCGCATTTTTTTCAAGCTTGAAAGCAGGCGGTCATTGTCGCGCTGGTGCAGGCCTATTGAAGGTTCGTCAAGGATATAGAGAACTCCGGATAAGTTGGAGCCGATTTGAGTGGCCAGACGAATCCGCTGGCTTTCACCGCCGGAAAGGGTCCCCGCAGAACGCGAAAGCGTCAGGTAGTTCAGGCCGACATTATGCAGAAAAGTCAAGCGATCCTTGATTTCCTTGGCAATCGGAGCAGCAATGGTTTTTTCTGTCTCCGACAGTTCAATGCGGTTCAGTAAATCCAAATGATCAGCGATAGATAGGTCAGAAACTTCACCAATATTCAAACCTTTCTCTCCACCGACCCGGACACAGAGAGCCTGTTCATTCAGCCGATAGCCGCCGCAAGTCACACAGGGCAGTTCGTTCATATAGCCGCGCATGACATTGCGGGTGAAATCACTGGCTGTTTCATGATAGCGCCGGTCAATATTACGAGCGACGCCTTCAAAAGGCAAATCAAGGTCACGCTCGCCGCCAAAGTCATTGATATAATGGAAATGAAACTCCCGGTCACCGGAACCGTAAAGGATGATGTTTTGATCATCCTCTGATAAATCGGCAAAAGGCGTATCCATATCGATACCAAAAGCAGTCATAGCCTGCTCTAACATAGCCGGATAATACTGAGAAGAGATGGGATTCCACGGAGCCAGAGCCCCCTCACGCAGCGTTTTGCTTTTGTCAGGGATAACTAAATCCAAGTCTACTTCCAGCCTGCTCCCCAACCCATCACAGGTCGGGCAGGAGCCAAAAGGAGCGTTGAAAGAGAAGAGTCTGGGTTCTAATTCCGGTACCGTGAAACCACAGACCGGGCAGGAGTAATGCTCTGAAAAAAGCAGCTCATTGCCGTCCATCGTATCAATGATAACATAGCCGTCGGCTAAACGCAGGGCAGCCTCGATGGAATCAAAGAGGCGACTTCGTATACCTTCTTTATTAACCAGTCGGTCAACGACAATCTCTATATTATGGAGTTTGCTTTTTGATAAGTCGGGAACTTCTGCAATATCAAAGATTTCTCCGTCAACACGGACACGAACATAGCCATCCTTTTGTATTCTGGCAAAAACAGTTTTATGCTGGCCTTTTTTTCGACGGACAACAGGGGCTAATATCTGCATCCGAGTCCGTTCCGGTAGCTGCAGAATCTGGTCTGTAATCTGTTCGACGGATGAAGCGGTAATCGCACCATGGCCGTTAATACAGTAAGGCACCCCTACACGCGCATAGAGCAGACGCAGATAATCATTAATCTCCGTTGCTGTTCCTACTGTCGAGCGAGGATTTTTACTGGTCGTTTTTTGGTCAATAGAAATAGCCGGACTGAGCCCGTCAATTGAGTCAACATCTGGTTTTTCCATATTCCCGAGGAACTGCCGGGCATAGGCCGACAGACTTTCAACATAGCGGCGCTGGCCTTCCGCATAAATAGTATCAAAGGCCAAACTTGATTTCCCTGAACCGGAAAGACCGGTCACAACCACCAGTTTATCACGCGGTATTTCAACATCAATGTTTTTTAAATTATGGGCTCTGGCCCCGTGTATCACCAATTTATCCTGCATAATTTCTGTATGCTTCTTTTTGAAAACATACCCTCCTATCTAACTGTCTGTATTATTATATCAAAAATTTATCGTAATCTCTTGCCCCAAAATTCAACAATTATAGTATAATAGAACAGTGTGCTTCAGTTGATGACAAGCAATACAGGGCTGGCTGTTACTATTTGATAAAACAGCAGGCTTTGCCTCCCTGTACGGCATCTTTTCTGCTTGGTTTAAACTGTCAGCACGGTATCTTATTTCGAAGGAGGGCTTGTCATGAAGCAAATGTTTCTTTCAACAGCATTGGAATTCAAAGAAATTGAAAGTTTCGAGCCGGGTGCTTGGATCAATCTGGTCAACCCCTCCCAGGAAGAGTCAAGTCAGCTGGCTGAACAGTTCCACATTGACATTTCTGATTTACGGGCTCCGCTTGACGTAGAAGAGACCTCCCGTATTTCTGTCGAAGATAACTATACCATTATTATTGTTGACGTCCCAACCTATGAGGAGCGCAATAATAAGAGCTACTATGTCACGATTCCTTTAGGTATCATTGTAACCAAAAACGCTGTTATTACGACCTGTTTGGAAGAACTGACACTCTTTGATCATTTTTACAACCGACGGGTGCGCAACTTCTATACTTTTATGAAGACCCGTTTTGTCTTTCAGCTCCTGTACCGCAACGCCGAACTCTATCTGGCAGCCCTGCGGACTATTGACAGGCAAAGCGATAAAATTGAGGCTCAGCTGGAAGGTGCGACTCGGAACGAACAGCTGATTGATATGATGGAGCTGGAGAAATCTATTGTTTATTTAAAGGCTTCGCTTAAATTTAACGAGCGTATCGTCAAAAAACTCTCCAGCAGTACCAGCAGCCTCAAAAAATATATCGAAGACGAAGATCTTCTGGAAGATACTTTGATTGAAACACAACAGGCGATTGAGATGGCAGGGATTTACGAAAATGTCTTAAATGCCATGACTGAAACCACCGCTTCAATTATCAATAATAACCAGAATACCATTATGAAAACGCTGGCCCTGATGACAATGGCGCTGGATATTCCTACAGTTATCTTTTCCGCCTACGGCATGAACTTTAAAAACAATTGGCTGCCTTTAAACGGTTTGGAACACGCATTTTGGTATATCGTTTTAATCGCTTCAATAATGAGCGCTATCGTTGTTGTCTATTTCATCAGAAAAAAATGGTTTTAACTCAGGCTAACTGAGAACTTGGCATTAACCAGCTATTCCAATCAAGAGCAAAACTTGATGGAACTGAACACGGCCTAAGAGCTGTGCAAAAAAGATAAAATTTCCTAGAGTCTTAGCGACTCTTCGTCAATTTTCCTATTTTTGCTGTGCTCTTTTTACGGCCTTTGTATCTTTTTAGAACTGAACACGGCCTAAGAGCTGTGCAAAAAAGATAAAATTTCCTAGAGTCTTAGCGACTCTTCGTCAATTTTCCTATTTTTGCTGTGCTCTTTTTACGGCCTTTGTATCTTAATTTAAGGAGAAATCATGGAGCAAGAAATACTATCACAATTGACCAGAAAAAATCAAGAATTTATCCGCATTGCTATGCGTCAGCTTACGGAAGATGGCAAAACAGAAACTGAGACTCAAGCCATTCTTAAAGACATTCTGCCGGAAATACTGGAAAATCAGAAAAAAGGAATCCCCGCCCGCTCCTTCCTCGGTTCGCCGACAGCCTGGGCTTCTGCCTTTTCCCCTGAAAAAAGGAGCTCCGGCAGCACTGCAGCAGACCAGCAAGAAAAAAATACCAATCCATGGCTGATGTGGCTGGATACGTCCCTGCTTTTTCTGGGAATCGTGGCACTGCTTAATGGTATCCTTATGCTCTTCAACAGCAATACGGCAGCTACGGGCCTCTTTACACTGATAACACTGGGATTTGGAGCCGGCGCTGTTATGTACGCTACTTACCACTTTCTTTACCGGCATATGGGCAAAGAAAAGAGCCAGCGTCCAGGACGGCTCAAAACCTTCTTTATCTTGGGCGCTGCTATGCTGGCCTTTGTGCTTATTTATTCTGCCACCGCCCTCCTGCCGACCAGTCTCAACCCGCAGCTCCCTTGGTATGCTTTAGTTGTTCTTGGCGGCGGATCACTTGCTGTACGCTTCTATCTTAAACGAAAATATAATATTTTAAACGCCTTGACCGCCCAGCAAGGACGGCCTTAACTCTCAAAAAAGAGAGACAGGAAGCAGGAAACGCTTTTCAGCGAAAATTTCACATTCCTGCTGCAAACTGGGGCCGGGCATTATGATAAGTGAGATTAAAATCAGGATACCGCCGAAATCCGATTTTAATCCCACTCTTTTTTTAATAAAAAAAACAGCTTATAAGCAGTTTGCTTATAAGCTGTTTAGTCACTATCAAACAAGATGATTAGTCTTCATTAACAAAAGGCATTAAAGCCATAACACGCGCACGTTTGATAGCTGTAGTTACTTTACGCTGATTCTTAGCTGATGTGCCTGTTACGCGGCGCGGAAGAATTTTACCGCGCTCTGAAACAAAGCGGCTGAGTAATTCAGTATCTTTATAATCAACGTATTCAATTTTGTTAGCTGCGATGTAATCAACTTTTTTACGGCGTTTAAAACCGCCGCGGCGTTGTTGAGCCATATCATTTCTCCTTAAATTAAGATACAAAGGCCGTAAAAAGAGCACAGCAAAAATAGGAAAATTGACGAAGAGTCGCTAAGACTCTAGGAAATTTTATCTTTTTTGCACAGCTCTTAGGCCGTGTTCAGTTCCAAAAAGATACAAAGGCCGTTAAAAGAACAAAGCAAAAATGACGGTAAGCCAGAAATCTATGATTTCGTCTGCGCACCTCTGCCAAGACGACTAGAAGGGTACGGTCGACTGTTAAGGCGACAAAACTTTCAGTCGTTTACGGCTGACGGTAAGCCAGAAATCTATGATTTCGTCTGCGCACCTCTGCCAGAACGACTAGAAAGGTGCGGTCGACTGTTAAGGCGACAAAACTTTCAGTCGTTTACGGCTGACGGTAAGCCAGAAATTTTCGATTTCGTCTGCGCACCTCTGCCAAGACGACTAGAAGGGTGCGGCAGGCTGTAAAGACTGCAAAGCCTTCAGACGTCTACGGCTAGACAATGATTAAAAATCAGAATTCAGCTTGTCTATTCTTTTTTGCACTGTTCTTAGCCCGTGTTCAATTCAATCAAGATACAAAGCCCGTTTAAAACGCAAAGTAAAAAAGGAAACTAACCGATGAGGCACTGAAGACTCTAAGGAAGACTATACTCACAAGAGCGGCCACATTCGTAGGTCAGCTTACGCTTTCTACGACTGCGTCTCTTTTTTACACAGCGCTTGGGCCTATTTTTTTGATATTAAAATTAGAGAACAAACAGAAAACCTAAGGCACTAAAGCAGTCAGGTGCTCTCAGGCAGCAGTACTGCTTATCTGCTTCTCTTTAGAATGGCAGGTCATCATCAGAGATATCCAAGGGGTTTGAATTTCCAAAAGGACTCTCGTCTCTGCCAAAATTAGGGGTTTGATTCTGTGAAGGCTGCTGAGCAGTGCCTTGTGGTGAACCGCCAAAAGACTGGTTCCCGCCTGAAGGCTGATAATTACCTGCATTAGCGCCTTCACGCGCAGCACGGCTTTCCAATATTTGAAAGTTATCAGCAACAACTTCCGTCACATAAACACGCTGACCCTGCTGATTTTCATAATTACGGGTCTGAATCCGGCCTGTAATTCCAAGCAAAGTCCCCTTTTTAGCCCAATTAGCTAAATTTTCTGCGGCCTGCCGCCAAATGACAATGTTAATAAAATCAGCTTCGCGCTCTCCGGCCTGATTTTTAAAATTGCGATTGACTGCCAAAGTAAAAGTCGCCACAGCCTGATTGCTTGGGGTATAGCGCAATTCTGCGTCACGGGTCATACGGCCCACAAGTACAACATTATTAATCATAAGTTACCTTCTTCTTAAGCGTCTAATTTAACGACCATATGGCGAAGAATGTCATCATTAATTTTAGCCAGACGGTCAAACTCATTAAGAGCAGCGGCGTCATTCGCTTCAAGATTAACGATATGGTAAAGCCCTTCATGAAAATCTTGGATTTCATATGCCAGGCGGCGTTTTTCCCAATCTTTTGATTCAGCAACAACAGCACCGTTGTCTGTTAAGATGGCATCAAAACGTGCTACCAAAGCATTTTTAGCTTCTTCTTCAATGTTTGGACGAATAATATAAAGAATTTCGTATTTAGCCATTGATTTGTTCCTCCTTTTGGACTAGTGACTCACGGTTCTCCCGCGAGTAAGTGAGGGATACTCACGAAACATTATTATACAGGAATTTTAGTCTAAATGCAAGTGAAATTCAAACGATTTTGACATGGCCTGCTCCCTTTTTTAACAAAAAAGAAGCAATATGGCAAAGCCTGTTGCTTGTAAGCTTCTGTTTTTCTGCTATACTAATGCTATCAAGAAAGAGGTAGCCTATGATTGATAAAAATATGAAACTGCTGCGAAAAAAGCAAAACCTGTCTCAAGAACGTCTGGCAGAAAAAATCGGTGTTTCAAGACAGACAGTAGCCAAATGGGAAGCAGGAAGCAGCCTGCCTGATGTCCTCT
Organism: Streptococcus huangxiaojuni; assembly: GCF_040930515.1. Taxonomy (NCBI): domain Bacteria; kingdom Bacillati; phylum Bacillota; class Bacilli; order Lactobacillales; family Streptococcaceae; genus Streptococcus; species Streptococcus huangxiaojuni. The sequence goes on along the minus strand of NZ_JBFQEG010000001.1, from coordinate 146,769 downwards.
CCTGCGCCAAATTGGCAGAATGCTTCGATGTCAGTATGGAAGATTTGCTGCATTTGGATCCTGCGCTTTTATCCCTGCCTCAGCAAGAGGGGAAGTATATTTTTGGCAGCGTGACCGTCCAGAAGGATGGTTCTGTCTCCTTGCCGGCAAGAGCCAGAAAACAGTTTGCCATTAAGCCAGGCGACGACTTACTCCTAATTGGAGATACTGACAGAGGTTTAGCCTTAGTCAGTGTTGATTTCTTTTTAGAAGGCTATCAGTCCCTCAAGGCTAAAAACAATAAATAAAGTAAAACAGTTGGGCTGCCGTCTAAAAAGGAGCTAAAAATGAAAAGGAAAAGAATGCTTACTATCATTAGTTGTTTTTTAATCACTGCCGGAATTGGGTTAGCTTTTTACGCCTACCGCAACATGACCTATGAGCAAAAGACAGCCAAACAGATTAAGGAAGCTCAGTTTAAGGAAAAGCAAGTCCATTTACCGGATGGTTCCATCCTCAACTACGGGGAAGGTCCTGATAAAGGGGAGCCTTTGGTTTTACTGCACGGTCAGCAGGTGTCCTGGGAAGATTATGCCAAAGTACTGGGAGAACTCTCGCAGCGCTATCATATCTATGCAGTTGACTACTACGGACACGGCGGCTCCAGCAAAGATCCGGCAAAATACTCGGCAGTAGCTATTGGCCAGGATATCGCTTGGTTTATTGATACTGTTATTCAAGAGTCTGTGCTGATTTCCGGACATTCTTCCGGCGGTCTGATTGCCGCTTGGGTAGCGGCTAATGAGCCGGGTGCGGTTAAAGGGCTGCTGATCGAAGACGCCCCCTTCTTTTCAACCGAAAAAGGGCGGGCAGAGTCAACTTTTGCCTGGCTGGGCTTCAAAGATATGGCGGACTTTCTAGCAAGCAAAGAGGAGAACTTTACACGCTATTCATTGGAGCATTCTTATATGGCAGAATTGTTTGGCGGGCAAGAAATCTTCGATAAACTTGTCAAAAATCCAGCTCTCCGCTATATGAAGAAACATCCTCAGACCATCCCAAAAATATGGTATTACCCTCCTGAACTGAAAATCAACGAAATCTACACTTTAACTGCTAACTTACAGGACGGGACAGGCGAGTATGATCTGCAGTTCGGACTTACTTTTTATGATTTTTCCTGGTTTAATGGCTTCGATCAGGAAGAGACGCTTAAAAACATTCAGTGTCCCTCTGTTTTGCTGCATGCTGCAAAACCTACCAATATGGAAGATTATTATGATGATAACGGTATCCTTCTCAGTGCCATGGACGATGAGGATGCTAAGCGCGTTGATAGCTTACTGAGGCAGAATACCTTTATCAACCATATCAAAAGCGGCCACGATATTCATGCTGATAAACCTGAGGTTTTTATTAAAGCTGTCGATCAACTGGCCGCACTGACAGCTGATTAAAGCTACTGGAAAACCGATTTAAAAGGTAAAAAAGGCGAAAAAGACAGTGACAAATCGCCGCCTTTAAACCTCATAAACGCTCAAAGGCCTTTATTTAGGCTGGTCAGCCGCCTTAAACTAAAAAAGCCAGCTCTATAATTTCTGTAGTGGGATAACCCTACTGCAGAGATTATAGGGCCTTTTTGGGTGTAGAAAAATCTCATATGACCTATAATGAAAAAAGGGCAAAAAAGTCCTTGTAAACCCATGATAATTCTTTAAACCGTCCAACTCACCAAAAGGTGCTTCCATCCCCTTTAATTCTAGACATAGCAAAGCCTGCCATAGTTTAAAAAACATGCTAAAATTCAGTCCACTCACTGTCGCACTTCAAAGATAAAATTTTTTCAAATCACTTCTAGTCTGGTCCACAGTCTAATGACTCAAGTGCTTCTAATTGACCTGCTTCTGCGATTGACAGCGATTCCTGAACAACGGTAGGTTTGACGACATTCAGCATAAAGTTCAAAGCTCTCAGCTGTCTTTATCCAAACTTGGCATGTACGCCTTCTTTTCGAGAATGTGTAATTCCTGCCTAAATCGGTAATTGGAACTAGTGGTCATTAAGCTAGCATCAGGATATTTCCCTAGAATCTCCCTAACATTTGCTAAACCAATCCCTCTTTCTTCACCTTTACTGGATTCGCCGTAATTAAATATTGATTTAGTATCAGTTTTATCAAATTGTGTTGCATTGTCTACAATAAGAATCGTCTGATTTGCCTCTTTAAAGTAAGCAAACAAAAAGCTTGGTTCCTCTGCTTTTAAAGAAGCTTCAATAGCATTATCCAGCAGAATTGAAAGGATAGTAATAACATCCAATAATTCCATATTAGGTACTCCAATCGGCTCAATGATCTCAATTGTCACATCAATGCCAGCATGCTGAGCCTGACTCAGTTTTGCAAATAAAATACTTTTTAATGCTTCATCCTTAATATTCGCCAAATTAGCCATATCGTATTTGGCATCATAAAATTTTTTATCTGAATCCTCTAAAATAGATTTATAAATTTGCTTAATCATGGGTAGATCCTCATTATTTATAGACTGAGAAAGACTGACCAAAATATTAGTATAATCGTGTCTAAAGCTACGGATTTCCCGATAAAGAGATTCTACATGTTTACTATATTCTGACAGAGATTTCAATTGTCGTTCTTTTGAACGGCGCAACTCCTTGTCCAGCTGATCCTTCACCCTAAAATTAACATAAATAATGGCTGCAATAAAGAATAAAAGGTAAAAGCGAGTTACATCAATGCTGAACTTATAATTGGGAACTTCAAGCGAGAATTGAGATTGATTATTCCAAACCATCAAAGGATTAATGACCACACAATATACCAGAAGAAAGGTATTAATGACATAAACAGTAACCTGATACATCTTGCCGTTAAAAATGATATCAATATTCTCAAAATCAACCTGCATGATCCGAATAAATAAGAAGTAAACAGGTAAAAATACGAGAAGGGAGAATAAGCTAAAGATGAAATCATCGCTAGAGGTATTCACATTGAAAACGAACAAGTGTTTTACCATAAAAATCCCTGTGATTCGCTGAAATAAATCCACCAACACAATCGGGACTAAGCCATAAAAGAGATACTGAGAAGGTTTCCACCTTGGCCGTAAAATAAAGATAAGTATAAAGACAAGATAAAATGATTCAATGAATGGCCCCAGTCCTTGTGAAATCCAAGTTAAAACAAGGATACCTGTCAGAATAATCAGGATCTTTTTTAGTCCTATTTTCAGACCGCTTATTTTACTGAATACAAATAATTTAATCAGCCAATCGACCAGAATGATTAACCCACTATATATACTACCCGCCACTATTTATTTCTCCATTCTTTCAATCAGCCCTTTTAGTTTCAACTTGGAGACAAAACAAGACTCATCACCCTCAAAATAAACCAAATGATTAGATCGGTCAATGCGGACAATATTTTCAGGATTAACTACATAAGCACGGTGACTTTGGTATAGTCGCTCATCCGATTTAGCGATTTCTGATACTTTCCCATAAAATTCTAATTGTCCTGTCTTTGTGTACAGAATAACCTTATGAACAGTTGTTGAGGTTTCAAAAAAAAGGACATCTGAAAAAGGAACCTGAACATGTGAATGCTTATTCTTAAAGATAAAGGCATCTTCTCCAACAGTGCGCCCCATATTCTCATAAGCATGAGCCAATACTGAAACGATAGCTTCTTGAAATTCTTCTTCAGGCAGTCCCTTATCAATGAAATCCAGTGCTGAAACACGGTATTTATAGGTTACAGGCATAAATTCTGAATGGGTTGACACAAAAACAATAACTGCATTAGGATCCTTTAAACGAATTTCACGAGCAATCTCCATTCCTTTTTGATTTTCCCCTTTGATTTCAATATCAAGAAAAAATAACTGATGATTCCCTTGCTCAGTAATAGCATCTAACAGTTGTTGGGGTTTCCCATATATTTCTAAATGTCTGTACTTTAAATTTTTTGAAGCAGCACTTTGCTTAATGATATTTTCTAAGCGAGTTTGTTGTAAATAGTCATCCTCTAATATAAATATATTTAACATAATACCTCTCTCCAAAAGCAATACACATTAATTTTTAGACTTTAACACCATTTGTGACAAAAAAAAGCCTATTTATTATATTTGCAACCCTAGCCCTTTGATTATTTTATAATATTATTAAAAACGGAAAGGAAGCATAGTGATTTATCTCATTCAGCCCTTATTTTACAAGACAGACTTAGAAATCATTACCCAAGATTATTTAAAACAAAAATATCCAAGTCATCGCTTAGTAATTTCCCACCATATAGATTTTCCTTTACTTAGTAAAGTTAATTTATTCTTCATCATCGATGACTCTACACTAAAAGATTGGGATGGCATTCAACAATCAAAATATATCCGTTTTAGTTCTAACAGCTACTCAAATCAGATTATTTTAGTCGCTGATCAGCTCAATTATACGATGATTTTCAGAACCCACATAAGCTTTCTGGGGGTCATAAGCAGCAAAGAACTCGATAAAAATGAAATATGCCAATACATTGATGATTACATGTCTTATCAATCTAACATCTTCTGAAAAAAAATAAGATTAGGCCTCTTTTATATGGCCCAATTACTTTTTTATCATATCACAACATAATAAAGTCTTCAATGTTAAAGAAGTGCTTTAGACATCAAATACATAAACAAAAAATAATTTTGTAATCTTCTTGAAACGTGCACAATAAAAGCTAACCATGATTGCGCAATCATGGTTAGCTTTTATTGTGTTTAATAAAAATAATCGCTTTTGCGCATTTCCCAACAAGCAATTCTCTCTATGGCTTTTATTACAAAAGCAATGCCGCTTTTGATTTAAGTACAGAGAAAGGTGCCTTGAAATAAGAAAACAAAATAGCAAATCTAGCTATTTGCGGGAACGACAGAAAGTCTATTCTAATGGTAAAGCAGTCTGATTTTTGCTGCAATGAATAAGATCAAGGCAAGACGATTGAACCTTTGACAGCCGAGAATAGATAGGCTGTTTCAGGTGGCTGCCCAAAACTTAGAGAGCTGAAAAACTCCTTCAGATTCACTAAGAATTCTCGATAGATAGTTTCATTCACTTCTTAACTTGCTTCTTGCAACTCAGACAGGAAATGATTGTAGAGGCTGCTGCGTTGGATTAATTGCTGGTGCTTCCCAAAATCTGAAACAGATCCATTCTTATTTAAAACCAGAATATAATCAGCTTCTCTAATCGTATTTAAGCGGTGAGCAATCGTCAACCGAGTCTTTCCTGCTGTGAATTTATCAATTGCCTTGCTAATGATGCTCTCTGTAACACTATCAAGACTGGCTGTTACCTCATCTAAAAGATAGATAGGGTGGTCCACTAGAAAAGCTCTGGCAATGTTAAAGCGCTGCTTTTGTCCTTCTGAAAGTCCCGTACCACTATCTGATATCCCAGTATCAATACCCTTTTCCAATTCATCAATTACCCGAGATAGATCAAGTTGCTCAAGAATTTCTTGTAAACGTTCTTCCGAAACACTACTATTTTTCCCATAAAGCAAATTTTCACGGATTGTGCCATGAAATAAGGTATTATCTTGAGGGATATAAGAAATCATTTGACGGACCTGGCTGGGTGATAAATTCTTCAACTCCTGCTGACCAATTTGGATACTTCCCTGGTAGTCTTGGTAGAATTTCATTAACAAGGAAAAGATGGTCGATTTCCCTGCCCCGCTCGGACCAACAATGGCAACATGCTTGCCCGAAGGAATTTGAACAGACAAATTATTCAAAATATTATCCGTATCATAAGCGAAATTGACTCCGCTCATGTTAATGGTTGTATTCTCAAGACCAAATTTATCCTCACAATAATCGTCTTTAGCTAATTTCAGAACTTCCATCAAACGGTTTGAAACACTTCTAAACTCACTAATTTCAGTCGCGCCTTCCGAAATATCTGATATTGGGTCAATCATCTGCGTAAGATAAAGAACAAAAGTCATCAATGAACTCATGGTCATTGCCCCCTTAGCCACTTCACCACCAGCCAGAACCAGAATCAGGATAATGAATCCCATCATTAGGCTGCTGATTAGGGTGTTTTGGAAGGAAGACCAACCGATAATTTTTTTATAATTTGCAGTCAGACGGTCGAAAGATTTCCCCATTTCCCTTGCTTCACTACGCTCCCCTCGAAAAGCCTTCATAAGACGGATGTGAACAAACTTATGACTGATGCGGCTAGAAATTTCCCCAACTCCAGTTTGGTAATTGTTATAGTAGGATTCTAATCGAGCATTGATAGGAACAATAATCAATAGCAAGACTGGGACAATAACTAAACTAATCAGAGTCATTGAGGGACTGATTGTGAATAAAAAATAAATTGAACCAGCAATAATAATGAAATTTAATAATAAATTTGGGATGACAGCTGTGATGAAATTGAGAACAATAGACATGTCATTTGTCAGACGACTGGCCAAGTCACCAGACTGATAGGTATCCAACTCCTGAACCGATGTTTTTAAAAGGTGATCATAGATGTATTTTTGAATTTTATTTAAGGCTTGGCTACCACATGTACCTACTAAATAGGATGAGGTTGCCCGAATAACATAAACAGAAATGAAAAATAGGACCATCCCGGCTAACAAATTTGGCTGGGAGCTGATTTCTGTTAAAAATTTTACATCTAATAATCTACCAATTAGCTGCGGCAACAAAAGACCTAAATTTGTTCCTATCAAACTCAGAACAAAACCTAAAATAAATTTTGGCTTGTTGAGGAAGTTAATCAGCAGCTTGAACAATTGATTTGTTATCATTAAAACTCCAAATTTTTAAATGTTTCAATACTAAAATAATTACAAATGAGAGTGTAGAGAGCAGTAACAGATACTGAACCCGCCAAAGGAATCCAAATATCACTGATGCCTTTGAAAAACTGGTTGTAACCATTCGGGAAGATCATAGCAATAGGGCCACCGATGATGGAAGTAACGGCCATCATTAGAGAGAGAGCAATGGAAACTCCCATGGTTGCCCCTGTTCCAAAGCGTAGAGAAAGAAATGCTGCTGCGGCAATGGACAAGATTCCCTTAAGAAAGATCACCAATAGATTAATGATGACATAGAGGGTGCTGTAGAGATTGTCAGACCCAAAGCGACTGCTGCCAAAGTCCATGTTAACAACACGACTGTAATGAACAAACATGCTTACCGCAAGGAATAAAATGAAGTAGAGTACCAAGATAAGAACTAGGCTGAAAAATTTCGATAGAAAAATCGATTTACGATTGATATCCTTATATAAAAACATGGTATGATCATCTGTCTCGCGCTTAAAGACTGAAATGGTTAAAAAATACAGGGCTAAAGTTGGTAAAATCATTGCATCTATTGAATTGAGCATCATATCAGCAAAGTCGAGGTAGCCAACTTGGACCCCCTGTCCAACATCAATTTGCATAAAGTTTGATGCCCCAAAGAACGATGCAACATAGTAAATCAAAGGATAGAGGGCGAAAACCAAGAATATTTTGGTTTCCTTGCGCTTCCAAACTGATTCTAATACTGCTGAAAAAATGCCTTTCATAGACTTATCCTTTCATAAAAACATCTTTAAGATGATTCTCTTTGATTTCAATACTTTCAATGAGACGATAGTTCCCAAGATTTGACCAAACTGTATTCAAGGTCTCCTTATCAGCGGCAGTCGAAATCTCTAATTGTTGATTGTTGTTCAATTTGACAGATTCTGATAAGAGTGCCTGCAAGGGCTCTAAGTCAGCCCCTTCTGTCAAGCGGACAAGAACACTTTGAGCTTCCTGTCCTAAGAATGAATCAGCTAACTGCCCAGCATCAATGTAAATATAACGGTCACATAACGCCTCTAATTCTCCCAATTGGTGACTGGAAATCAGCATGGAGATTTGACGTTCGCTTGACCATTTTTTGAGAATATCAATGAGTTTTTGAACTCCGATTGGATCCAGACCGACAAAAGGTTCATCAAGAATAAGGAAATCAGGTTCAGCCACCATAGCAATTGCCAAGGCTGTCCGTTGCTTCATCCCAAATGAGAAGCCTTTGGGTTTACGATTCCGAGCATCCCAAAGTTCAACAATTTTCAAAGTACTTTCAATATTAGAATATAAATCTTGTTTACCGTGTAACTTAAGGTAGAATTTTAAATTATCAATAACTGACATTTCTGGATAGAAGACAGGATCAATCATAATCCCAAAATCATCCAATACATTGTCACGGCTGTTAATATCTTCTTTCTTGTAAGTAATGGCTCCAGATGTTGGCTTCAAAGATTTTGCCATCAACTTCATCAGGGTTGATTTCCCTGCACCATTTTTACCAATAAGACCAACAATCTCGCCTTTTTCAATTTCCATACTGACATCTTTGAGAGAATAAAAATCGTTACCTGAGAATTTTTTTGAAATCTTTTCAACCTTAAGCATGTTGAACTCCTTTATTTCTAGATACTGATGATTTCGCGATAAAATATGCTGCTAATGAGACACCATAGAAAACTAATGCAACAAAGATAAGTTGTGAAGCAGCAAGCGGTGTTTTTGTAATTTCCATACTCACACTGCTGTTTGCTACGCTATTGACTTCAACAAATTTTGACCAAACACCTGAAGATGAGGACAAATAAGTAAGACCGATATAGTATAATAAGGATAAGGTTGGACAAACTACACTGGCAATCAATTTTTGCTTGTCAGTCTTTTGCACTTTTGTCACTAGGAAATTAAGTACAAGCGGTAAGACATAGACCAGCAAAGCAAAGCTCGAAGCGGATAATGCTAGTAAAAAATGTGAACCAGCTAGTGTAAGAATGATATAGATAATTGCAGCGATGAATAATAGTGTCATAATGAGACCTCCTAAAAATTAACTTGTGAAATGACTAGGTTATAAAGCCAGTGACCAGCAATCGAATATTGCAGTCCAAAGCGTGAAGCTAACAGTGCAAAGAGAAAACCTATTGGCGCTCTGAATATTAAATTGTCTATGAATGGATAGTTCAAATGAAGAACGAATCCAAACAAGAGGAAAGTAATAATAATTGTTGGCCAGAAACGATAATGCTTTCGCAAAATCTTGTAGAGGGCAAATCGGAAGAGAAATTCCTCACAGGCTGAAATAATCATTTGGTGGAAATATTCACTGCTTTTGATAAAGAAGTGATTGACCAAGAAAATTAAAACAGCTAATATTACATATGATTGCCAGCTAAAGTGAATGTCATGCTCGCTTGAATAAAGATTATTCTTCTTTGCTATAAAATGCGGCAAAATGATGAATCCTAAGGGCATGAAACAAATAAGCGAAAGCAGATAAGAGAATTCCAGTTGATCTCCAGAACTAAAGAATAGCATGGAGGTACCGAATACATAGACTAGCGAAGCTATAACAACCAGCCCTATTGCGATAAAGAGATGCTTTATACTTGATAATAACATTGTTACTTCTCCTAAAATTCAATTTTTCTAAATTTTTGCAATCCTCGAATGTAACAGATTCCTAAATAAACAGCCGATAAGGCAATAATAAGCAGGAAGGCCATGCCAAAACTCTCCTGGCTCATCGCCACATAGCCACTTGGAAATAGATATCGAATACCAACCAGCATTGGAGATACTGTCACAAACAATGTAAAGAATACACCTGTCAGTACGGATTGGATCGTTTTTGATGTGATTGAAACCATTGTCACCAATACGATTGTAATCAGGTTCAATAAAATAGTTGAAATGATTGAAACGACCGCTTGACCGATATCTGCTATTTGTTCAGGAAGCAGACTGCCCGATACACCTCCTCTAGGCACCATCATCACATAGTAGGCAAGCAAACCTGCTGCTACTGTACCTAAGAGATATAGACCATAAACAGTAAATAGACTTAAGACTTTAGCATTAAAAATCTTTGTCCGATTGATATCTTTGTAGAGGAACATGATGCCAGAATCAATTTCATCTTTAAAAACAGAAGTAACAACCAGTGAAAAAATCATGACTGGTAAGATAATCCTATATTGAGTATTTAAAGTCAAATCCAAAAATGTTAGAAAGCTTTGACCAAAATTAGATTGGGCACCTTCCATTGTTTGAGACAAAAATGGTACTAACAAGGGTAAGATAATAAAAGCAAAGAATATTTTGACATCTCTCCGACTTGCTACTGATTTTAAAATTGAAGTATATAACATCTCTTTTTTCCTTTTCTATTTTTTATCAATAAGATGGGGTTTAATAACTGATACTAAGACCCCATCTTATTGATAGTTAACTGTTCGTCCGTTAACTATCAGTAAAAATTATTTCCCGCTTAGATCTTATGATTTCCGCGCGTATAAGTGTATGAGAAGATACCGACACTGACCGTATTGCGTTTGCTTTGTTTTTTCATTTGAAATTTCTCCTTTGAATCATGGGCTTAGCTTTTTAATCAGGGATTCTTTTTTTTGACATTGGAACTTCTTGCCAGACTGAGTCATCTGCAACAATTGTTATTATCATTTAAAATTCCTCCCTTCTACAAGCAATTGTGCTGCAATCAAATTTAGTTATTAGTTAGTTTACATCCGTCTCTTGGAAAATTCTTATTCCCAGTTTCACTTGTCATAAGTGTCCTCCTTATTTTTTTAAAGAGCGTTTTGTGCACTTCGTCTTTACATGGATTAGTATAGCGCATCAAAAAGAAAAATAAATCACTTTGTCATGAATAGTCGCTATTCTATAATGAATGGTAAATCCAAAAAAAGCTGTTCAAATTAGTGCTCTCCAGATATTAACTTTAAGTCCCCACTCCAGCTGACAATGAGCCAATATATAAAGCAAACAAGCTGAGACAAAATGTCCCAGCTTGTTTGCTCGTTTTAGCCGCAATTTCGCACAGACTCTCCATAATCGCCAGCGGCTTATTAATAATTTTTATTTTAGTCATGCTTTAAATACCGTTCTAACTTATCCAGAACTTTCTGGCGGTCTTTCTTGTTATTTGGTACAGGCTGTAAATCATGCTGACGCAAGTAGTTCTGCTTACGATTTTTATAACGCTCTTGGTAAGGACGGCTTGTTACCAGTAAAATATAGGCGAGTAAAATCAATAAAATAGGAACCGCAAGGAAAGGCGCAATAAAAATAGGTTTAAGCTGTACCGCATCAGCAATCACATTGGCATTCCCGTCAAGATTATCAATACGGTGGCCTCTGACTAATAAACGGTGAGTATTAATCCCATAAGGAGTACAGGTCACCAAGGTACAGTAATCTTTATCGGGGTCAATCTGCAGCTGCGACAAGTCAGTCGGTTCAACAACGCGAATTTGGTCGACTTCATATGTCAGCGTTTCATCCAGAATATGCAGGGTAAAAACATCACCTTCACGCAGTTTATCCAAGTCTGAAAACAGCCGGGCAGAAGGCAAGCCGCGGTGGCCGGAGAGCACACTGTGGGTCCCCGTTCCTCCAATCGGCAGCGAAGTCCCCTCAAGATGCCCTATCGAAGTCTGTAAAACCGATTCATCTGTCCCGTGAAAAATAGACAGTTTAATATCAATTTTAGGAATATTGATATAACCCATAATTCCATTTTTATTGAAATTGAGCTCTTTCTCATACTGCTCGCGGTCTTCTTTGGAAAAATTCCAGTTCATCTTATTTTGAGCATTATAGGCTTTAGCACTCGCCAATATCTCATCATAAGCTTCAGAATCCATGTCCGACACACTTTTAGCGTAATCCATTATGGCTTCAGACTGATGAAAAGAGTTCCAATAATCACTGACAGTCGGATAAGCCAAAAGACCGAGGCCAACAAGAAAAACCCCTGTCAAACTTATAGCTGTTATATGCTTCTTTAGCCAATCCAGCAAGACGACAAACCCCTTTCACCAAGATACAAAGCCCGTTAAGAACGCAAAAGGAAAATAGGGGGCTGACTGACGAATCGCCAGATTCTAAGTCAGGACATCTTTTTCCCGCAGCGTTTAGGGCGTGTTCAGTTCACCAAGATACAAAGCCCGTATAAAACGCAAAAGGAAAATAGGGGACTGACTGACAAATCGCCAGATTCTAAGTCAGGACATCTTTTTCCCGCGGTGTTTAGGGCGTGTTCAGTTCATCCAAGATAGGAAAAGCTCTTAAAAATCACAGCAAAAAGTGTAAGCTTACTTTCATAAAAGAGTCATCTCCGGAAAAAGCTGCCGCTCCTTCCGGAGATTTCTTTTTAATAGGCTGAAAATACTCTAAAACTGCTTTATGCCTGATTCTTCATTCTTCTTTTAGAGATCATAAAGACGAGAGCTCCGATTACCAGAAGAGAACCAAAGAGATAGAAGAGAGTGGTACCGATAGAACCTGTTGAAGGCAGCTCCGCACCGGCTCTATTGATAACTTCTGCTTGATTAGCTTTTTCTGGGTCAATAGATACGGCCTGACGTTCTGTCAAAATATTGTAGCCGTCCGGCGCTTTAATTTCTTCTAGATAGTAAGTTGTATCGCCTTTAAGACCTTTAACTTCTACTTGGCCTGCTTCGATAGCCACACCTGTTTCGCCTGCCTCAGCTACACGGTAGCTGTCGCCGTCTTTGACGACTTGGATTTCTTCACCGCCGTTGGCTGCTGTATAGAGCTTAAACTGAGCACCTGTCAGATTTTTAGTTCCGTCAGTTTTCACCAAATTAAATTTGTAAGTTTTGACTGTTGTTTCATTATCGCCTGGGTCATTTGGGTCGACAGGATTGTCAGGAGTTGTTGTAGTATCGTAGGAAATCGCCGCTTTGTTGCTTGCAGTGCCACCTTGAGCGTCTTTGGTCACAACGGCATTGTAAGTAACAATAACTTCTGTCGGTGAGTTATAAATGCTGGTGCTGCCATTTACCCATGGCACAGTAACAGTCAGCTCACCGGATTCTGATTTTGAAACTGCAGCAGCTGTGGTCACATCCTGACCGCCGACTGTTACTTTGACAGAAGATTTGTCAATATCCAGAGCAGCTGGGGTATCTTTGATGGTGTATTTAGTGATTTGTTCGGTTTTGCCGTCAGCTGTCACGTGGTTAGTGGCAATATATTTGATTTGGAAATTAACGGTGTCACCGATTTTAGCAGTTGTTTCCGAAACGGTATTTCCATCAACAACGATTTTCTTACCGCCGCCGTCGCTTGGATCCGGAATTGTAGGGTTGGTTTCATTTTTATCGATCACTGTCGCATCAGGATTGGTACTATCCACGGTCAGTGTTGCTCCAAGAGAGGATTTCACAAAATAGTAGCCGAATGGCAGATTATCAAAGACAACTGTGTTATTTTCTGCTGTCACTTCGCTGTCGACCTGAGTGCCGAAACTTTCTGCCCATGTCCTGAATGCCTCTGTAGAAACATCAGCGCCTTCTTTGGCCAAGACATTGCCTGAGCTGTCGACATCAAACCATTCATTGCCAGTAAAGGTCTTGCCACTTGGCACCTTGTATGAAATCCCGTCAGCACTGTAGGTCGCATCAAACAGTTTATAAACCGAGTACTTCTGCCCCGCCGAAGCATTGCTGATTGTAATAGATCCTGTGGTGTTATCGGCAGATACCAGTCCGCCAGCCAATACGGTTGTTAGCACAGCCAGTATCAGCGCTACCATTTTTCTTAAATTCTTCATAATATCCCTTCTTCTAAAATATAATTGATTCAGCTAAGCCTTGCCTAGCTCCAGACTTTTTGCAAGCATGCAGTCAACTTAAGAGGTATCAGCCATAGGACGACCTCCTCCTATGCTTTTCTTTAACGAGAGCAGCAAGCAAGGCTCCTCCCATCAGTGCAAAACCGCAGGCAATATAGAAATATCTGCCTTGACCGCCGGTTTGCGGCAGAGCTCGGCCGGGCTCATTAGCTATTTGCAGCCGCTGGCTGTACTGGCCGGCTCCTGACTGCAGTCTGGCATTAGGAGCCTCTGCAGCATCACCGTTCTCATCAGTCAGCTCAATGCTGTAAGTCGATGAAAGTCCATCATCATCTGTTTTTTCTGTAACAGTAAAGTAGATGTCATCACCTAAGACAATATAGCCATCCGGCGCAGCCGTTTCTTTAAGTTTATAACGGCCGGCTGTCAGCCCCGGAATGTTAGCACCATCGGTACTGCTGATAGTGATTTCATCGAAATCAGCAACCGCAGCCCATTTGCTGCCATCCCATTTGCTTATCTGGAATTTACCGCCAGATAAAGCTTCCCAGCTCTTATTGGTCTTTTGCACATTAAGTGTTGGCAAAACAGTCAGTTTTCCAAACTCTGTCACTATCTCATAGTTTTGTGACTTAGTATTGTCATCAAGAGTATAGCTAAAACGATTTTCCGATTGACCTGGATCGGTCTGGCTGCCAGTCACTGTGTACTTGGCCCCTTCTCCCTCAACAAAACCGCTGTAATCAGCACCATCCGGAACCTTGATTGTTATGGTATCCTCTGTCAAGCTTGAACCGTCGTAGGCCTTGTCTGCCGAAGCAGAAACCAATATCAGCTCACGCGGTTTAATCACCAGCTGTCCGTTAGAGATTTGGAAAGTCACATCAAAATTAGGATTTTCATTGACAAACCGATTCTCCAAGTCCAGATCATAAGTACCGGCATCTGTAGCTGAAACCTTTTGGCCATCACTCGGGCCGGTAAAGGTCAGATCGGATTCTGTATAGAGTTTGCTGCTGTCAACAATCTCTATATCATCATAAGTGATACTTGCTTCTTGACCGTCATACACCTTTTCTTTAGTTTGACCGCTGATTATCACAGTCACCGGCTGCTTATGAACAGTCAAAACGCCAGGATTGTAATCAATATGATAATAGTAGCTGCGATCTTTTCCATCACTGTCCTTAATGACTAGGTCTTTTGGATTTACCTGACTGGCACCGGCATCTGTCTGACTGCCGCTATAAGCGACGCTGTCCAGACTGTCTCCTTCAGCCAGCATATGACTGTAATTGTTCTGAAGGTCTGAAAGGCCGGAGCTGGTCAGAGCTGTACCATCATAGGTTTTTTCTTTGTTTTGAGCCGTGACAGCTATATTTTTCTTATAGTAAAGGTCAATAGTGATGGTTTCACCCTTGTCGATTCGGTAGACAACCTTATTTTTATCGTCATTGCTGTCCTTGGACTCTTCAAAGGTATAGCCGTCTATGGATTTACGATTGACAGTGTACGTTCCTGGTCTTTTCTTTAGAACAGTCAGCGGATCCTGACCAGGAATCGGGTTCCCGTCCATGTCCAAGTAATTAACCGTAATCTGAGCTGTATCATAATTGCGGTACCTAAAGACAATGACATTGTGGTCTGCCTGCGAGGACAGCACTAAGCTCTCCACATCTTCTAAGGGGTAATAATCGACAGACAGCATCTCTTCAGTTACTCCGGCCTGCGAAGCCATGTGGTCCTTATCTGCTGCCACCGCCGATTCTTTGGCTCGGATAGTGCTGCCGTCAACAGTCTTTGTGACAGTCGGCGCTACTTCAATGGCTTCATTATCCGCAAGGACATACTTAATCGTATAGGTAACATCTGCCACCTTAGGTGAGTAATAGAAGGTAATCACATTGTTCTCATAATCCAGATGGATTGTTTTGCTGGTATCATCCGGTCTGTAGCCGGTAATACCCAGTGCAGATTCAGAAATTGCCTGACCGTGTACAAAAGCCGGACTGGTTTCTGTTTTTTCAGCTGCCAGCGGATTATCAGTCCCCGCTTCTAGATAGCGGACAGTATAGGTCAGTGGTTTCAGCTGCCAGTGAGCATAGAGTGTGATATCCTCAGTCACAGGCTTGGACCAGTCATAAAGTTCACCGCCGTCAGAATCTGTATACCAGCCGACAAAGTCATAATACTTTTTAGTCGGACTGTCCGGGAAGCTAGCTTCCTTATATTTTTCAACAGTCTGTGCTGCCGGTGCCTGGCTGTCCCCGCCATTGGTGTCAAAAGTCACTTTGAAGCTTGGTGCCTGCCATTTGGCATAGAGAACCACATTGCTAGCCGGCATTGTCGCAAAGTCGTAAGGTGTTGTCAGACCCGCATCGGCATACCAGCCGCCCCAAGTATAATCCTCATCAACATCGTCCGGCCGATTCGGTGTAAAGTTGTAGGTCGAATTATTAATATTGGCATCAAAAAGAATGTTCGACTTGGTCTCTATCTTGCTGCTGCCATAATAATAATCAATTTCAAAACTGTCTCTGTTGTAGTAGAAGCGGTAGGTACCACCGCTGGAATTCGCATCGGTCGCCTGATAGCCGCTCGGCGGCTCTTCAATATAAGTATAGCCAACAATAGTTTTAGCATTAAATCTGGAATTACCTACTTTCGCAAATGATTGGCTGTAAGTCTCAGATTTCACATAGACAGACGGATCATCGGCGGACTGCAGATAATACTCAACAGTATAGGCTACTAAGTCACCCCGCCAGGCAGCCGTATACGTTTTTTCATTATTGCTATCTGCTCCTGCAATCATATCGGTAGTGACTTCAAAACGCCGTGTATTATATCTGGTATTATTAGGATTTTCCCAGCCAGCAAACAATTTTTCATTGTAACTATCGGCAACTTCATCTACCCCTGAAGGCCAAACACTGGAAACATCCTGTCCTAAAACAACATCGGAAATTCGGTACTCTGTATCGTAATAATAGCGACCATTTTTGTAAATTCTGCCCGAACTTCCCCACCAAGTAGTTCTTGGGCCGTTTAAATCAAAGATAAAGGTATAACGTTTTAGCTTGTAGTAAACTTTTAAAATAGAGGTACCATCGGCGGCTATTTCTACTTTGGAATCAGTATTTTGTGCACTGTCTCTTTCATAGCCGGTAGTATCTGTGCTGATTGCCGGAGCATCAGCAGCTGAAACCGTTGTACCGACCTGTCCCTGAGCACTCTCGGCACTGTCATAAACAAAATGGGTCGTTCCGCTGCTGTTATCATACTGCTCTTTATAGTAGACAATAGTATAATCAACCGTCTGGCCTTTCCATTCAGCGTAAAGAGTCTTATCACTGTCTAAAGTCACTGACCCGCTGGTTTTAGCCTCATCAGACAAATCAGCCTTTTCATGCCAGCCGACAAAGTCATAGCCTGTCTTAGTAGGAACTGTCTCTGTCAGAGGCTGCTTGCTCTGGTAGAGGCCGGTTTGCGGTGCTATATAAGAACCGCCCTTAGTGTCATAGGAAAGCGTGTAGTTCTTTCTGGTATAGTAAACATAGAGTTTCTGTCCTTTAGCCTCTGTAATCTCGACCGATTCTGTCTTTTCAAAATTAGCATAATCATAGGAAAGAACCTGCGGCCTTACGGTTGATCCGAGAACACCGTAGGCATGAACCGTTTCAATTTCAGAATAGCCTTGACCATCAAGGTCTTTCAGCATGTAGACATAATCATACTCTGCTGTATAAGGCACATACTTAACGTTAATGGCTATCTTCTGATCTTCATTTCCGTCGGCAGCATCCTTAGCGGCTAAGTCTTCCCCTTTAAGTTCAATCAAAGACTGTTCGGGATAGTAAATAGCATCTGCAGGCAGGCTGGTATCTTCACCTTTGCTGACTTCGGTAGAAGCAGGGGGCGTGATGCGGTAGGGCGTATCATTGTCCTCAATCTGGTAAATCTCGGTATCAAAAGTCACATCCCGGTCAGCACTGTTATTATGGTAAAAATAATTGACAGTCACAGTATAGATTGAGATATCTGTAAAGACAGCCTCAACCGTCATATCATCTGTAACCGGCGTATCCGCTGTAACGGTTTCACCGGTCTCCTTGTTTTCCCAATGATCGAAGCGATAACCCGATTTAAAAGGATCCTCAGGAAGAGAGCCGATAGTGGCACCCTCTTTGACATCGATTAAGGTGGAGATTTCCTGTTCCTCACCGTCATTATCTGTATAAACAAACCTGACCGTGTAGTAGTTGACCCCTTCGATGGTAATTCCTCGCTGCACGACACCATAAACAGAGAAACTGTCAGCTGAGAAGTTGACTTCCGATATTTTTCCGTCCTTTTCGTTTGATTCAACCGCAAGAAGGTCTGTTTTGTCACTGTTATCGGCAAAATGTACAGCCAAAAGTTCGCTGTCTTTTTCTTTTTTCAGCCCCTCAGGATATTTGACTTGCACTTCTACCGCTGCTGAGGGTTCGACTTCCTTGCCTTGGTAAACAAAGGAAATATCAAAAAATCTGGCATAGGACAGGTCATCACCGTCCAGCGCTTTCTTAGTCTGCTCATAATGAGCAGCGTAACTGTCCGAGCCTTCTTTAATCTCTTCAACCTTGAGTTCCACTCCTATAGGCAGTTTCGCATCTGCATCAAAGTTAACAGTAATCTCATAATCATTCCCGCTGTACTGCAGACTTGTTGGCTGAGTAATCAAATCTGCCTCATCTTCTGCACTATCTTGGGATGAACTGTCTGCTTTAGACTGATTTTCAGTTTCTGTATCTGCTGCAGGAGACTCGTCCTCTGCCGCTTGAGTATTTGACTCTGCGGCTTCAATGCCGGGCTCTTGGCTGGCAGTGTTCTGATCCAGCGTAATGGCCGGCAGAATCAAGGCATAAGTGGTTACAAAAACAACTATTATCGCAAATGCGACTGCTAATTTTTTATATCGAGACTGAAGCGATCTCAGATATTTAAAATCAAACCATTGTTTCATCGCCTGTCTTTTCACTTTCCTTTCTATACGGATCGTTTCAAATTATTGAATCAGGCCTAATTCAGGCAGCGGCCAGATTTTAAAGATAAGTTTCCCGACAATCTGTTCTGAAGCCACCGTCCCTACTGAACTGTTTCGGGAGTCGATAGAAACTTTGCGGTTATCCCCCATGACAAAAATACGGCCGTCAGGAACCTGATAAGGAAAAGTAATGTTTGTTTCTCCATAAGCCTTTTCTTTTAGATAAGGTTCAGCTATTTTTTTCTGATTGACATAGACATTGCCTTTCTTATCCATATCAACCCAATCGCCGGATTCAGCAATAACCCGTTTGACCAGAATGTTATTATTATAATAGAAGGCAACAATATCGCCTGTTTCAAAGCGGCTGCTTTTGACTGAAACAACTAAGTCTCCGCTGTCCAGCGTCCCCTTCATAGACTTGCCGTAAATCCGCAAAATGGGCAAAAAAAGCACGGCAACCAAAACAGCGACAGCTGCGACTACTGTTAACATAAAGGCGGTGCTTCTTAATGTCTCTAAAAATTTCTTGCGGTAGCTCAGCTCCTTGTAAGCAGCTTCAATTTCTTTTTTTTCAGGCAGTACAGGAGTCTCTTGAATCTTAGCTTCTGTCGGCTTTTCCATCTTCTTCTCCCAATCTTGCTTTTATATTATTCAAGTATAGGTCGGCTGCTTTTTGCGCTTCTGCAAAAATATTGGTCAATTTAAGCGAAGCCTCAGCCAGAGATCCCGATTCTTTGAGAATAATCTCCCTGTCTGCCAGTTTTTCTTCAGCGGCAGCCAGTTGATTTTTAAGCGCTTCAATCTCTTCACTTTGCGCTAACATAATCTCTAAAAGCTCGGTTTTTTTAAGTTTTCTTAAGTTTTTTCTCTCTTTATTTAACATAATTGTAATTCCTAACTCTCCGTGTTAATTATATCATAAGATTAGCAAAAAATGTAATTAATTTTATATTATATTGTAAAACAATTAACATTTTTGTAATCTTTGAGAAACATAGAGCACAGACCGCCTGTTCTGGGGCTTCATCCCCATTTTGCCTCGCTCTATTAACAGCTTTTGCATTTGACCTGAATACAGTCTAGGTGCTGTGGAGTGAAATTATCCAAATTATCTAATAGAGGATTTGGGACAGAACTTAGAAATTAGAGGGTGAGGCGATCTTATAAGCTGAGGCTCTGCGTCACTGAGTGCAACCGCAGACGTCTGGGAGTAGGACAGAACTTTTGTCAAGGATAAAAAGTTCTTTGCCCCACCTCCGAAAGGCCTAGTAGGCATTTTAAAGCTTTGAAAAAGCGACTAAAATGTCACTAGACACTAATGTCCTGAAAAAAAGCTAGAATTGATTCAAAAGTTAAAGCTTTTACCGTACCCTTCTAACCGTCTTGGCAGGGGTGCGCAGACGAAATCAGAGATTTCTGGCTTACCGCCATTTTTGCTGTGAGCTTGAACGCCCTTTGTATCTTACATAAAAAAAGCAGCCTCATATGAGGCTGCTTGTGTTTTTAGTATGATTTTTTATATAAGTTTCGTCTGTTTTATTTCTGTTAGTGTCAAGAGAAAATATCGCCGTTTTTATAGCGGCCTAGATTAAGTTTAAGCATTGTCTGTACCTCTTCTAATCTGTTTACTGCTGACAGAAACTCTTAAGTTCCCATCTAAGCAGTATCTCCATTTTTATACCTAGCTACATGCATAAACTGACCTCCAAAAACGAATATTCTGCAAAGTCTTCTTAAGAAGCGGAAAAACCGCCTGCTATTTACTGTCACCGTTTTTATAGCGGCCTATATTTAAAACTAACATATGTGCCACCTTCCTTATAATCAAATCATTATTGCCTACCTATTGAAGACTCCCAAAATCTTTTTAAACATCTCCTTTCTTTTTACTGAGTCTTACTTAATTTCATCTATATTATACTGTAAGCGTTTTCGCTTGTCAAGTATAAAGCTCATAAAATGATCCAATTTTGAAATTTTTAGTCAGTTTGCTACAATAGGAGATATGATAGATTTAAAAGCCTATGGGATTGTCATGTGGGATGAAAGCAAGATTGCTTCTTTCCGGCGAACTCTCCTCAACTGGTACGACCGAGAGAAGCGTGATCTCCCTTGGCGCCGGACTAAAAACCCTTATAAAATCTGGATTTCCGAAATCATGCTGCAGCAAACCCAAGTTCAGACCGTTATTCCTTATTATGAGAGGTTTCTTGACTGTTTTCCGACTGTCACCGACTTGGCAGCCGCCGACGAAGAAAAACTGCTCAAGACTTGGGAAGGTTTGGGATATTACTCCCGAGTCCGTAATATGCAAAAAGCCGCCAGACAGATTGTTGAGGATTTTCAAGGACATTTTCCGGAAAACTATGAACAAATAGCTCAGCTCAAAGGCATCGGCCCTTACACTGCCGGTGCTATAGCCAGCATCGCTTTTGATTTGCCGGAACCCGCTGTTGATGGAAATGTCATGCGTGTGCTGTCACGGTTATTTGAAATTGATTATGATATTGGTCAGCCTAAAAACCGTAAAATTTTTCAAGCTTTGATGGAAATCCTAATTGACCCTGAGCGGCCGGGAGACTTTAACCAGGCCTTGATGGATCTAGGGAGCGATATTGAATCGGCCAAAAATCCCAGACCAGAGGAGAGCCCTGTCCGCTTTTTCAGTGCTGCATATTTAAATGGAACAATGGACAAATACCCCATCAAGCGTCCTAAGAAAAAACCGCAGCCGGTACAAATTCAAGCTTTTATTATCCGAAATGAAACAGGCGATTATTTACTGGAAAAAAATAAGAACAGCCGCCTGCTGGAAGGTTTTTGGTCCTTCCCGCTGATGGAAACAAGCTTTATCGGACAGCCATTAACTTTATTTGACGATAGTGCTGACAGTCTGCGGGAAACTCTGTCTCAAAAAAAGGTGTTTGAAGAGCAGTATCAGATCAGTCCCAGCTGGTCTGACAGACGCTTCAGCCAGCTTAAACATGTCTTTAGCCATCGGAAATGGCAGATCGAGCTGACAGAAGGTCTGCTGGCAGCGGCTGATATACAGGAGAGTGAAACCGTCCGCTGGGTTTCTGCGGCCGATTTTGCCAATTATCCTTTTGCAGCACCGCAGCAGAAAATACTGGAGGAGTATCTGAAACACGATAGCGATTAGGTTTTTGCCCAGTTAAACTATTTGGAGCCTGCTGCAGGCAGCAGGCTCATTTCAAGCAAAGGCCTTTGACGGATTTAGGATCTTATTCATTAGCCCTATTTCCATTTTTAAACAAATAAAACCAGCGTCTATAGCATTAGACGCTGGTTTTATTTACTTAACAATCGGCTGATTAACTCAGCTCAGCTACAATTTCTTTAAGCTGATCTTTTGTATGGACACCTGCCACTTGTTTAACCACTTCTCCATCTTTTTTAAAAAGCAGAGTAGGAATGGACATGATACCAAACTGCTGTGCTGTTTGGGGATTTTCGTCTACATCCAGCTTAACAATTTTAAGCTCATCTTCGTCCAGCTCTTCGGAAAGCTGTTCTAAAATAGGAGCCTGCATCCGGCAGGGGCCGCACCAAGTAGCCCAAAAATCAACTAAAACCAGACCTTGATCTGTTTCAGCTGCAAAAGTTTTATCTGTAACAACCTGTGTCATGTATTTCCCTCGTTTCTTTTAGTTTATGAGCCTATTGTACGGGAAAAAAAGTGTTTTGCCAAATATTTGCTACGGTAAATGAAAAACTGTCCAAACAGAACAAAGCGAATCCGTGTTAGTTATATTGAACCGGGATTTGCATGCGGATAAACATTTTTCTTTCTGCCTCTGTCAGTTTAGGGTGCTCATAAATTACCTGACAAACGTAGTCACCGCAAATACGGCAGTCTGCTTCTTGAACAGCTTTTAAAAAAGAGGCAGAGCAGCCAGTTCCTCCTGAAAAGAATCGCAGTAGCTCACAGCATAAAGCGATTGAGGAAGATAGCTGACTTTTGTAAAAGGGAAACCCGGCTCGGCCTGCGTTAAAACAATCATTTCTTTAGAATACCAGTTTCCTGATAAAAAAGATTGCTGAGGCATAATCGAACCGATACAGCCAAAATTCTGGAAAGCAGGGCTGTAAGACTGAATTTTGTCTTTCAGTCTTCTTAGCTGAAGCTCATACTCTTCTGCGGTCATTTGGTAAATGTTATCTTCTACAGTATAAGACAGGATTCGCCGCTTGGGGAGCGGAATAATCTCTAATTTCTGACAGGAGGCATGCTCTTGATAGGCTTGCAGGGAGGCCTGAAAATCTTTCAAGTCCTGCTGCTGCCTGTTCAGCATAAGTTCTTTTTCTTTTAAATCCTGTCTGTGCTTTTCAACAAGCTTATTAAGAAACGAAAAGTCGTCCTGTGAAAGAATCAGCTTAATTTCTTTTAAGGAGAAGTTTAACTGCCGTAGATGCTGGATAGCATCTACTATAGACGACTGGTTAATATGGTAATAGCGGTAGTTGGTCACAGGGTCAACATAGAAAGGTTTTAATAAATCAATGCGGTCATAAAAACGTATTGTCTGAATGGAAATATGATTCATCTCTGAAAATTTTCCAATCCGTAAAAGTTTTTTCATTGCCTCCCCTTTCTTTTTATGCTTTTGCCTTAAGCAGGAAAGAAGAATTCTTAAGGGGCAGAAATTTCACTCTATGGTGTATTCTTGACCCTCTAGTTACTATAGACATTATAATATAGGCAGAAAATAAAAAATCAAGTCAGCAGAGAGAGAAAGGGCCGAAAATCTTTTTAATCCTTGCAGACATAGGTACTCTGCTAATGAACACTGACTTTTTAGCAGTATATCATCTCACCTTGTACAATATTTATCACTTAACTAAAAGGAGGAACTTCTCATGAGAAACACAAAAATCCGTGCCGTACAGTTTGGCTGCGGTAAAATGGCCAGATTTATCTGCCGCTACTTGAAAGACCACGATGTGGAAATTGTCGGTGCTGTTGATACGAACCCTCAGCTTGTCGGTCAAGATTTAGGAGAATTTGCTGACTTGGGCTGCCAGACAGGTGTCATTATTTCTGATGATGCCGAAGCTGTTTTTGAACAGTGCGACGCTGACATTGCCATTGTAACTGTCTTTTCCTATATGCCTGAAATGTTTGATTTCTACGAAATAGCTTTAAGACATGGTGTCAATGTTATTTCCACATGTGAGGAGGCCATCTACCCTTGGACAACCTCTCCTTCGGAAACCAACCGCTTAGATAAGCTGGCTAAAGCCAATCATGCCACAATCACCGGATCCGGTATGCAGGATATTTACTGGATTAACATGCCCTGCTTAGCTATGGCCGGTATGAATAAGATAAAAAAAGTCAGCGGGAAAGTCAGCTACAATGTAGAAGATTACGGTCCAGCCTTAGCAGAAGCACACGGTGCCGGCTATGATTTGGACCGCTTCAATCAAGAAATCGCTGCTGCTGAAAGTCTGCCTTCTTATATGTGGAATGCTGCTGAAGCGATTTGTGCAAAAATGGGCTGGACAATCAGCAGAATCCAGCAAAAAAATGTCCCTTTTATTCTGGATGAGGATGTCTATTCTCAGACACTGGGACGGACAATCCCAGCCGGACAGGCTATCGGAATGTCTGCGGTTACAGAAATTAAAACACAGCAGGGAATCGATCTGGAGGTGGAATGCATCGGCAAAGTCTACCGTAAAGAAGACGGCGATATGTGCGATTGGTTTATTTCCGGTCAGCCTGATTTGGAATTTTCAGTTTCTAAACCTGATACGGTTGCCTTAACCTGCGCTACCATTGTCAACCGAATCCCAAGTGTTATTAATGCTCCGGCAGGCTTTATAACCGCAGAAAAATTACCACTTCTGTCTTACCCAAGCTTTCCTCTGCACACTTATCTGTAAACTATCCAATTAAGAAAAAAGACAGATCTCTATTCACAGAGGTCTGTCATGATTTCTTTTGAATTGCTGTTTCAGCTTTTCGGATATTTGTCTAAAAAGCAGTGAAAGAACATAGCACCCAATACAGATACTTTGCTTGAGGCAATGTCTGAATAATCAAGCTATAATGCTAAAGACAGCTTTTTATAGAAATAAAAGCAGACCGTAAAGCAGACCTAAAGCATAGCCCACGATAACATCCTTAGGATAATGAACGCCTCCCAGAACGCGGCAGCAAGCCAGCAAAAGGGATAAAATAAGATAAAGCAAACCAAGCCAAATGTAAAGCCTCAGGACGGACATACTGATAATAGCAGCTGAAAAAACATGGCGGCTGGGCATAGACTGGCCCTTGGTGTCCTTGCTGATTAAGGGGGCAATTCCCCATGCTTCATAAGGCCGTGGCAGATTGATAATGCGCCGCAGCAGCGATACACCGGCAAAACTGAGGGCAGGAATAAATACAAAAGGAAGAAAAGGATAGTCTTTCTGCCATAATACAGCTAATAAAAGCAGGGGATAGGTAAGATAAATCAACCTAGTCAGAAACGTGTTGAGCTGATTCAGAAGGCGGATTTTCTGCGGCTGTCGGCGAATTTTAGCCGTGAGGCTATTGTAAAAAGCCGCATAATTTTTTTCTGTTTTCTTAAATACTGTCATATTGAATGCAATCATGATTTTGAAATCGGCTGAACCGCGCTTTAAAACCGAAAGGCTAAAGAGCGGTCAAACGGCTGAATTCAGATATCCAAACCTGAAAGCTCCGAAGCAGGAACTTTTTAGAGACCGGCCTTTGCACCAAGCCATCTTAGAAAAGGAAGGCATGAAAACACCGGAAATGTCCAGCAGATTTCTTCCCAAATACCTTCCCTACAGCGCTGAGGTTCGATCTGAAAAGCAGATCCAGCTGATTTTTTAGTGCTTAGCTGTCAGCCTAAATGGGCTATGGTGCAGCCGCTGCCTCCGGCATTTTGCGGAGCATAAGCAAATTTTTTGACATGTTTATTGCGGCGCAGGTACTGAGTCACCCCTTGACGGATAACCCCTGTTCCGATACCGTGGATAATATCCACTTGAGTCATATTGTTAAGAAGCGCTTGGTCAATAAAGGCATCTAATTCCTGCATCGCTTCTTCATAGCGTTTGCCGCGCAAGTCCAAACGAGCATGGGGGCTGCTGCTCCTATTGGCCTTTTTAACAACCTTAAGTTCCTTCTTTTTAGAAGGCTGCTTGCCGGTTTGGTTTTTAGCTAAGGTAAACTCATCCTCCCCGACCGTCATCTTAATCAGGCCAACTTGCGCCTCCCATTTCCCGTCTTTTAACTGTTTAGTCAGTGTTCCTCGCTGGCCGTAAGCCGTAATGACAATATCATCACCAGCATGCGGCGCTTTGCTGTGTTTGGCCTTTTTCAGCACTTTATTTTTGGACAGATCTTCTGCCGGTGCCAGTTTTTTTAGCTGGCCTTTCGCAGCAATAATTTCATGAGGTTTTAAAGCTGATTGTTCCCGAAGATTTTTAAGGATTTCATCGCTCTCAGACAAGGCACGGTCGACAATTTCCTGCGCCTGTTTACCAGCTTTCAGAAGCTCTTGATCACGCGCGCGGGAGAACTCATTATAGAGTTTTTTGACAGCCCGGTTGAACTTCTTGTTTTCCTCTTCAATTTCTGTAATGCCTTCCAAGCGCCGGCGGCTTTCCAGCGTTTGTTTTTCCAGCTCTTCAATAATGGAGTTGACATCACTGTCCGTATCCGTCAGTTCTTCGGCTTTTTTAACGATGGTATCAGACAGACCCAGACGGCGGGCAATTTCAAAAGCATTAGATCGTCCAGGAACGCCTTGGAGAAAGCGATAGGTGGGGCGAAGGCTGTCCTGATCAAACTCCATGCTGGCATTGGCTACAAAGTCTGTCTTAATGCCATAAGCTTTGAGTTCAGGATAGTGCGTCGTTACCATAGTCTTAATATTAAGTGAGCGCAAATGTTCCAAAACCCCCATAGCCAAGCCCGCTCCTTCTTTAGGATCAGTACCTGCTCCAAGCTCATCGAAAAGAACGAGACTGTCTTGGTCGGCTTTATTTAAGACAGCAACAATTTGTGTCATATGGCTGGAAAAGGTTGAGAGACTTTGTTCAATAGACTGCTCATCACCGATATCGGCAAAAATCTGGCGGAAAACAGCAATTTTTGAACCAGCAGCCGCTAGAATAGGCAGACCGGCCTGAGCCATAATCTGAGCCAGACCGAGCGTTTTCAGCATAATCGTTTTACCGCCCGTATTCGGCCCGGTGATTAAAATCGCTCTTAAGTCATCAGCAAACTGCAAGTCATTAGGCACTGGGTCAGCCAGCAAAGGATGACGGGCTGAAAGGAGATGGATTGTCTTATCTTTCGATACAGACGGCACTGTCCCTTTATAGTCACGCAGGAAAAAATATTTAGACCGGACAAGGTCAATATGCCCAATTATCCAGGCATTTTGAAGCAGAGAAGCTGTGTGAGGCCGCAAAAGCTGTGATAAATCATGCAGAATTCTCTGAATTTCATAGCGTTCGTCTGCCTGCAGTCGGCTGATTTCCTCATGTAAATTGACAGCCCCTCGCGGTTCAATGTAAACAGTAGCACCTGATGCTGAAATATCATGTACAACACCTGGAATCCGGTGCCGGTGAGTGTTTTTGACAGGCAGAACACTGCGTCCGTTACGGCTGGCAATCAGTTTTTCAGATAAAAACTCGGCCTGTTTTTTTAACAAATCCTGCAGGAGCTGACGCAGCTCATCCTCACGCTGGCGGAGCTGACGGCGGATTTTAGTCAAGTCCGGACTAGCAAAATCCTCAATAAAACCAGCATCATTAACCGCCTGCAGACTTCCCTGCAGCTGCGGAAAGACAGTCAGCTCTTCAAATAAACGCTGCAGTTCCGTTAAACTGACATTTTCCAAGTCAGCGTAAAAGCGCTTTAGATCGGCTGCAGTTAATAAAACATGTTTAATCCCCAGCAGTTCTGTAAGATCTAAATCAGCGTCTGCCTGCAGCCGCTGAATACTGCCCGATATATCCTGAATCTGACCGACCCCAAAAGAGTGCTCTTCTGTGAAAACAGCCTCCATGTCCAAAATTTCCGCAAAGGCACGCTTAATTTTTTTCTCTTCGGTCATCGGTGTCAGGGCAGCCAGTTCCTGCTCCCCTTGTTCCGTCTGCAAATAGACCGCAAATAGATTCTTGACTTTAACAAACTCCATTTGTTCTAAAATCTTGTTGTTCATACCTTTTATTATACCTAAAAAGTTAAAAAAAGTAAGGCGTCTGCCTTACTTAGGGATATTAACCGTCCAAAGATTTTCTATCAGGGACGAAAGGAGCGGAAAATGACTGACCAGCAAGCGCACCAAAAAACTTCCTGACAGGGCATTTTGCACAAAATCTAAAGGGACTGTCGCTAAAATAGATAAAATCTGGCTAAAAAATAGGAGGGTAACAAGAACTGACAACGTACCGCTGATACAATTTGCACGTGTATTATCAAAATAATCAAGCGGTGCTAAATGAAGAAAAATACCCAGCAAACGAACAAGCAGGTAAACTCCCATAAAAATCAGCAGAAACGCTATTCCGGCATAGTAGACATAGCTTAAATCAAAAAGATCAACATCTGTAAAGAAAGCGACCTCAGCCCCTTCGCTGGGATTGGAATAAGGAATCCAAAGCGTAATGACCTGAGCCAATTCTTTATAAAATTGCCCGGCAATAACCAAGGCGGCAATACTGCCAGCAAAATAGAAACCTTGTAAAAGAAGGCCGCGTGTA
The DNA here is from genome assembly GCF_040930515.1 of Streptococcus huangxiaojuni. Taxonomy (NCBI): domain Bacteria; kingdom Bacillati; phylum Bacillota; class Bacilli; order Lactobacillales; family Streptococcaceae; genus Streptococcus; species Streptococcus huangxiaojuni. The sequence continues at coordinate 118,281 of NZ_JBFQEG010000001.1, read as the reverse complement.
TAACCAATATAGAAATGCCAGACTAAAATAAGCAAAAGCAGAAAGGTCATCATCGTTCTTCTCCGCTGCCTTGAGAATGTCCGGCCCTTTTTTGAATGCCGACAATCGTTTTGGTCCGCAGCTCAGTTAATTCTTTTTCTGTTTTTTCAAACTCAATTTCGCGGCTGAGCTGTGTCGACAAAGAATTAATCGCCATTAAAATGGCTATTGTCTCATTATCAGCCTGCGGGAGTTTTTCTTTGATGGCCTCATATTTTTCCTTGGCGACACGCTCTACCTCTTCCATAAAAAGGTTATCTTTATCAGTCGTCAGCGTCAAAGGCTTATCCCCAAAGCTGAATTTGTAGCGATTTTTACTTGTCATACTCTCACACCTCTCATTTAGCATTATACCGCAAAATAAGATTTTCGTAAAATAGCGATAAGCCTTTTTCTGTTAAAAAAGCTTTCATCAGCCAAAGCGGTAGGAGACAGACCCGACAGACAAAACAGCCGGTTGTCTTTAGCGTGTGTTTTGATCATTCAGATTTTGATCCTCTTTTGCCAAAAAACCAAAATGCAATCGATATTTTATCACTGTTTAAAATGGCTGTCCCCTACTCTCACTGCCTTTACAGTATAGAGAGGATCTTCTGCTGTGACTGAAGGAGAATTTTTTTAACTTTTAGCTTTTTGTGATAGAATATTAGGTATGAAAACTTTTGTTGCAAAGCCGGATAAAAAAACTTTGGCAGATTTGCAGAAGCGTCTGGTAAATCAGCAGATTCCGCGCCACAATTCATATGTCGTTTTCGCTGCCAAGCTTGAACAAGTGACGATTCTCATCTATACGTCCGGTAAGGTTGTCCTGCAGGGCAGCCAGGTTGAAAGTGTTGCTCAAAAACTAGGAATACAAGCCTCTAGTCCCACTAAGCAGCCGGACAGCCAGAAGGAAAAACTGTCATTAATTGGTTCTGATGAGGTCGGGAACGGCTCTTATTTTGGCGGTCTTGCTGTTGTAGCCAGTTTTGTTGCTCCTGAGAAGCATGACATACTGAAAAAATTAGGTGTTGCTGATTCCAAACAATTAACAGATTCTAAAATCTTACAAATTGCTCCAATTCTGGAAAGAGAAATCCCTTATCAAGCACTCTTTCTATCACCGCAGAAATATAATGAAGTTGTCGGTGAAAATAAACAGCATAATGCCGTTTCTGTCAAAGTAGCCCTGCATAATCAAGCCATTTTTTTGCTGCTGCAAAAAGGGCTGCAGCCTGACAAAATTATTATTGATGCTTTTACCAGTCCCAGAAATTATCAAAAATATCTGCAAAAAGAAAGCAACCGCTTCAGCCAAGCTGTCTGGCTGGAAGAAAAGGCTGAGGCCAAGTATCTGGCTGTGGCAGTCAGTTCTATCATTGCCCGCAAGCTCTTTTTAGAAAATCTAACAAAACTGGGGCAAGACATCGGCTACCGTTTACCCAGCGGAGCCGGTTCCCAATCGGATATGACAGCGAGCAAAATTTTAGCTGCTTACGGCATGTCCGGCCTGGCCCGTACGGCAAAACTTCATTTTGCCAATACCCAAAAAGCACAGTTACTATTAAAAAAATCATAATAAGGAAGTCTATGAGAAAATTTATCAAAGAATGGGGCCCCTTCACCCTTTTGATCACGGCTATTGTTTTACTGCGTTTATTTATCTTTATTCCGGTTCAAGTTGACGGTCATTCTATGGATCCTACCCTGGCTGAGGGTGACCGTTTGATCATGGTCAAAACTGCTAAGATTCAGCGTTTTGATATTGTGGTTGCCGACGAAACGGAAGATGGCGAAACCAAGCAGGTTGTTAAACGCGTCATCGGAATGCCCGGGGACACGATTGCCTATAATAATGATGTCCTGACTGTTAATGGCAAGGAAGTAGATGAAGCTTACCTAGATGCCTATAAAGAAAAATTTACTCAGGATAAACTTCAAAGCACCTACTCTTACAGTGCCCTCTTTCAGGAATTAGCCGCTCAGGCAACAGCATTTACAACGGATGCTGACGGCCAAGCCAATTTTACGGTCCAAGTTCCTGAAGGGCAGTATTATCTGCTGGGGGATGACCGCATTGTGTCTAAAGACAGCCGTGAAGTTGGCACTTTTGCTGAAAGCGCCATAGCCGGTGAAGTTAAATTTCGTTTCTGGCCGTTATCAAGTATCGGCTTCATTAGTTAAAGTCCGGAACGCCATGCCCTTTCCGGCTTTTTTAAACACTTCTTTATGTAGCACAGAGGGGTGCGTCTGCGAAATCAGAGATTTCGGACTTACCGTCAGCCGTAAACGTCTGAAAGCTTTGTCGTCTTGACAGCCGACCGCACCTGTCTAGTCGTTCTGGCAGGGGTGCGTCTGCGAAATCAAAGATTTCTGGCTTACCGCCATTTTTGCTTTGCTCTTTTAACGGGCTTTGTATCTTGTTGGAATTGAACACGGGCTAAACGCTGCGGGAAAAAGATAGCCTGACCTCGAATCTTTCTGGATTCATCGGTCAGTCTCCTATTTTCTTTTTGCGTTCTTAACGCCCTTTGTATCTTGTTGGAATTGAACACGGGCTAAACGCTGCGGGAAAAAGATAGCCTGACCTCGAATCTTTCTGGATTCATCGGTCAGTCTCCTATTTTCTTTTTGCGTTCTTAACGCCCTTTGTATCTTGTTGGAATTGAACACGCCCTAAAATCCTAGTGAAAAAGATGGCTGTCAGCGTGATGCCAGCATCACTTGCCATCCCCTATTTTCATACGGATTTTTTAACGGGCTTTGTATCTTGTTTTTAAGAGGGATTTATGGAGTATTATTTTTCCGGCAGCATCGAGCGTATTATTTTTGAAAACAGCAGCAATTTCTTTAAAATCCTGCTTTTAGAAATTGAGGACACCGACAGTCCTTTTTCTGATTATGAAATTATTGTAACAGGTACTGTTGCTGATATTATAGAAGGAGAAAATTATACCTTTTGGGGAGAGCTGATTCAGCACCCTAAATATGGTGAACAGCTTAAAATCAGCCGTTATGAGCGGACAAAGCCCTCTTCTTCCGGACTGATTAAATATTTTTCCAGCAATCATTTTAAAGGGATTGGGAAAAAGACAGCTGAAAAAATCATTGCTCTTTACGGTGACCGTACGATTGACAAAATTTTGGAAGAACCGGAAAAATTGGATTCCATTCGCGGTTTGTCCAAGGCCAGCAAGGAAAATTTTATTGCAGCTTTAAAACTGAACTATGGTACTGAACAGATTCTTGCCAAATTAGCAGAATATGGTCTTAGTAATCGTTTAGCCTTTCGGATTTTTGATTATTACCAGACTGAAACCCTGCAAATTATAGAAACCAATCCCTACCAGCTGGTTGAAGATATTCAAGGGGTCGGATTTAAAATGGCGGATCGTCTGGCAGATGAACTGGGGATTGAAAGCAGCTCACCGCAGCGGCTGCGTGCAGCGCTCGTTCATAGCCTTCTGGAAACTGCCGTCAGGCAGGGAGATACCTATGTTGAAGCACGGGATCTTCTGGAAAAAGCTATCAGCCTTCTGGAAGAAGCCAGACCGATAGAACTGGACCCTGCTGCTGTCGCTCACGAATTGAGCCAACTTATCGCTGAAGATAGGGTGAAAAATATCGAAACTAAAATTTTTGACAAGAGCCTTTTTTCAGCAGAAGCAGGTATTAAAAATCATCTTAAACGTATTCTTGACCGGTCTTTAGAAGAGACTTTTTCTGAAGCTGAGCTCGAAAAAACAGTCGCTGATTTGGAAAAAGAGGAGAACCTCACTTATGATGAGACACAAAAACAAGCCATCAAACAGGCGCTCAGCAGTAAGGTCTTCTTGCTTACAGGAGGGCCGGGAACCGGCAAAACTACTGTTATCAACGGTATAATTGGAGCTTACACCCGTCTGAATAAGCTTACTGACAGCAAATTAAGCGACCTTCCCATCATGCTGGCTGCCCCGACAGGTCGGGCAGCCAGACGTCTCAATGAATTAACCGGACTCCCCAGCGCGACCATTCACCGTCATTTAGGTCTTACGGGCGACAATGACTATCACCCTATTGAAGATTATTTGGACTGTGATTTAATGATTGTTGATGAATTTTCAATGGTTGATACATGGCTGGCGCACCAGCTTTTTAGCGCGCTGCCTTCCCATACACAGCTTATTATTGTCGGAGACAGCGACCAGCTGCCTTCTGTCGGACCCGGCCAGGTTCTGACCGATCTTTTAAAAATTAAGAGACTACCGCAGATTGCTTTGACTAAAATTTTCAGACAGTCAGAAGCTTCTACTATCGTTACATTAGCCAGTCAAATAAAAAAAGGTGAGCTGCCGGCTGATTTTACAGACAAGAAGGCTGACCGTTCCTATTTTGAAGCCCAAGGTCACCATATCCCAGATATGGTCAGTAAAATCGTCAGTTCTGCTATTAAAAGCGGTATCGCAAAAGAAGAAATTCAAGTTCTGGCTCCCATGTACCGCGGCCCGGCAGGCATCGACAATCTTAACAGACTGCTTCAGGATCTTCTGAATCCCTTAGATGATACTGCAGAATTCCTTTTTAATGAGACTCGTTTCCGGAAAAATGATAAGGTGCTCCATTTGCTCAATGATGCTGAGCTGAATGTTTTTAATGGGGATATCGGCTATATTGACGATTTGATTCCCACTAAGTATACTGAGTCCAAACAAGACGAAATCACGGTTCATTTCGATGGAACAGAGCTCACTTATCCCCGCAATGAATGGCATAAACTGACATTGGCTTATGCGATGAGTATCCACAAATCGCAGGGCAGTGAATTTCAGGTTGTTATCCTGCCTGTGACTCGCCAGAGCGGCCGCCTCTTGCAGCGCAACCTGATTTACACTGCCATTACCCGCTCCAAAAGCAAACTGGTTATGCTGGGAGAACTGTCAGCCTTTGACACAGCTGTTAAAACGCAAGGTGCTAAGCGTAAAACATATTTGGTCGAGCGCTTTCAGCAAGGGACGCAGGAAAATGCGGCTGCAAATGAAAAGCAAAATTTTCCCGAAAGCAATACTGAAACAGGAACAGGGAGCGATAAGAAGACCCCTTCTGCCCTAAATCAGCAAACTGACAGTTATCGATTAACTGAGGACAATCTGTTAACAATCGATCCGATGATTGGAATCAGCCAAGCTGATATTGAAGCATTTTTTAAAATATAGATTCCAATAAACGATGCCCTTTTTAACAAACGAGTCAGGTGGTTACCTGACTCGTTTGTTCATGTTAAGTGATTTGTTTGCTTTGGCAGAACAGCATTAAAAAGCAGCTGCAGGAGACTGCTTGAAAGCTCATCCGGCATTGACAGGGATATCTATATAGGATTGACCAAGATCAACCGTCAGAGTATAATCACTGTTATCGCGAACAGTGTGTTCAAAGTCGGTGGTATAGAGCAAAAGGCGTAAGGTTTCGCCCTTTAGAAGCCTATAGAGACTTGGCTGCAGTTTAAGGGATACAGTCATCCAAGCATCCGGTTCAACAGCCTCAACAAGCAATAAGTCTGTCCTGTTTTGGAGATTGAGCATACCTTTAGTAATAAGCCGGTAAGCTGTCTTTTGGAAGGGCAGTTCACGCAGGTCTTCGCGGGCAAAATTTTGTCCATTATCGATGGCAGCCGATTCGATAAGACGCGGCCGGTCTGTCAGCCTTTTTTTCATACCGTAATCAAGAAGCTGAGCAGAAATGAGACCTTTTCTGCAGTTTGATTTTAATGTAAGGTTCAGTCTTATTTCACCATTAAGAAAGATATCATTCTCTAATTGAAAATCGACTGTTATTTGATTAGCTCTGCCGGCGAATAAATCCGCTTTGAAATCGTTGAAGTTCTTACCATAGCGGGCAAAATCCTCTGCCTTATAGCAGTTATGGATAGGCTGCTTCTTATTGCCCAGCGGCAGTCGGATTTGAGCATCTCCCCCAAAGCTTGCCAGACTCTGCCAGGTCTGCTCACTTCTGTTATCCTGCCAAATGACAGCCGGCAGGTCCAGATGATGATTTTGACCCAGCATTTTCTCAGATAAGAGTGTGTTCATACTTTCACGAAAGTCAATCGACTGCCAATTATGCAGGTAAACATGCTCCCCCTGATGAAGAAAAAGATGCTTTTGAATATGAGCGGGCAGCGCTTTAAATATCTTATAAACCTGACGGGGCTTTACATTCCAGTCTTGCAGACCATGAGTGTAGACAGCAGTACAGTTTATTTTGTCAGCATGCGGCAGATAGTTGCGATCATGCCAGTACTGATTGTAATCACCATTTACGCGGTCAAGACAGGCCGACTGACTGTCAAGCCAGCTTTGATAGGCATCGTTGTTGCGCAGACTGTCCCCAGGCAGTAAATTACGGGAATAGGTCAACTCCGTCAGCACGTCCAAGTCTTCCCCCGGATAACCTCCCGGGCTGCAAACAAGCCCGTTTTCCCGATAATAATCATACCAAGAAGAAATACCAGACTCAGCAATAATCACCTTAAGACCGTCCACACCAGTCGTTGCGAGACCCGTTGACAAGGTTCCCAAATATGATTTCCCTGTCGTTGCGACCAAACCGCTGGCCCAATCAGCCAAGACCTTCTTATCGCGCCTGTGGCTGGAATAAGCTGCAGCTCTGCCATTCAGCCAGTCAATGACAGCCTTAAAGCTCTCAATCTGCCTATAATCGCCGCTGGTCATAAAACCATCAGACCCTGCAGTCCCTATCCCGGAAACATAAATATTGGCAAAGCCGCGAGCCAAAAGGTAATCATTAAGACCGTAACTGTCAGTATAGCTGAATGTCTCTTCTGCCTGGCCGATTGGCTTAGAGTCCTCAGGGACTGGTAAGACAGCTGCTTCACTTTCCTGTACAGTGATGGCTCCGGTCTGCTTGACAGAAAGCTCTCCTTCCATTTTATGAAGTCTTTTATCATTAGCAGGAATATTGACCCCCTGATGGTAAGGACTTGCTGTCATAATCACAGGGAGTTTGTGCTGTGTAGCATGGCGGATAATAAAAACTTTAACCAAATCAAGCTGCCCGTCATTATCAGTATCAAGCGGTGTTTCCACATATACAGCTTCGCGGATAAGCCGGCCCGTATCAAAGGTTGCTAAACTCTTTCCATTAAAAAAGCGGTAGCTGTTATCCAACGGAAGCAGCCCCTTACTGACAAGGTCATCCAGCAAAGTCATGCCTTTTTTCATCCGGCAAAGCAAAAGACGGTAGAGTGCCGAAATCACCTGACCGCTCTGATAATGCAGAGGGAAACCCAGCTCACGGACAAAGGCAGCTGTATCCGTAAAATCAAGGTTGGGAATAAAACCTAAAAGCTGCAGGGCGACCATGTCAAAAACAGCCGCGGATAAGGGGAGGTCCGAACGAAAAAAGCTTAGCAAATCCGTTTCAAAATCGGCTACCATATTCGCCAGTGCATAATCTTTATCGTGATAATGAAAAAAAGTCTGACGAACAAAGCTCTCAAGATTGCTTTTATCTGATTGTTCTTCTGAAAGGCTGAAATTCAGGGATTTCAGTTCGGAAAGCATGCGCTCCTGTGGGACAGATAGGTAAGAATAGTGGTTATATTTCATAGAGAATTCCTTCAAGTAAACGTTTTTATTTCTCCCAAATAGCTTTACATTGTTTATTATACTTGATAAAATGGTACTTGTCTAAACAATATTAACTTTTGGAGGAAATAAACGCACATGGATGTAGCATGGACTGTGAAGTATATCACAGAATTTTTAGGAACAGCTATCCTTCTGATACTCGGTAACGGAGCTGTTGCTAATGTTGAATTAAAAGGTACAAAAGGACATGCCAGCGGCTGGCTGACCATCGCTATCGGATACGGTATGGGGGTCATGATTCCTGCGCTGATGTTCGGTAATGTATCGGGCAATCACATTAATCCTGCCTTTACTTTGGGCTTGGCTGTTTCTGGATATTTTCCTTGGGAACATGTGGCGCCTTACATCTTGGCTCAGCTCTTAGGAGCGATGGCCGGACAGGCAGTCGTTGTAGCCACACACCGTCCTTACTATCTGCAGACGGAAAATCCTAACGCTATCTTAGGCTCCTTTTCAACCATTTCAGCTATAGACAGCGGTTCGCAGGAAACACGTCAGGCTGCTTGGATTAACGGCTTTATCAATGAATTTTTCGGCTCTTTTGTCCTTTTCTTAGGCGCAATAGCTATGACTAAAAATTACTTTGGAGCCGAACTGATAACTCAGCTAACTGATTACGGTTATGATGCCACTGCGGCGGCCACTCAGGTTGCACCTTATACAACCGGAAGCTTGGCTGTTGCGCATATCGCTCTTGGTTTCTTGGTCATGGCTCTGGTAACCAGCCTCGGCGGCCCTACCGGTCCCGGACTTAACCCTGCACGTGACTTAGGCCCTCGTATCCTTCACGCTTTGCTGCCTGTATCAGTTCTTGGAAAACATAAAGGCGATTCCAAATGGTGGTATGCTTGGGTGCCTGTAGTAGCTCCTATTCTTGCAGCAATCACCGCCATCGCTTTGTACAAATGGCTTTATAACTAACCATCAGATTGAAGAGAATTGTCTCTTCAATCTTTTTTTATTATGATACAAAACCTTCAAATGTCTACGGCTGGCGGTAAGTCCGAAATCTGTGATTTTGTAGACGCACCCCTGCCAAGATGACTAGAAGGGTGCGGTAGGCTGACAAGGCAACAAAACCTTCAGACGTCTATGACTGACGGTAGCCAGAAATTTCCGGATTCCCCATTATTTACAGCCGCAGTTCATTAGGCAGTAAATACCGGCTTGGCAGCACTTGCTGACCGGCACATTTATTTCTTTGAAAACCGATAATTTCTTGTCAAATAGAGAAAATTTGGCTAAACTAAAAGAAAGGAGCGTGAGAATACCTGATGACTTTACTTGACCGTATGACTTTTAAAGCAATCGCTTTGCGGGTCGACAACCGGGACCAAAATATTGCTTTTTATCAGCAGACTCTGGGCCTGCGTCTGCTTGGCGAAGAAAATACACTGGCTTTTTTTTCGGCTTGGAATAAGCAGAATCAACTATTAATAATTGAGGAATCACCTGCTCCCGAGACCCGTGCTGTCAAAGGGAACAAAAAAATCAATAAAATCACCTTAAAAGCAGAAAATCCTTCCGAAATTTCAGACTTATTGGCGAACGGAGCCGCCGCACAAAAAATATACAAAGGAAAAGAAGGCTATGCCTTTGAAGCCTTGTCCCCGCAAGGAGACCTCTTCTTACTGCATGCCGAAGAAAATTTGAAAGATTTAATAGAAATTGTCCCGCCCCATCTGGATAAGAATCCTGACTTCAAGGGGCTGTCGGCTTTTCAGTTTGACAGACTGGCCGTAAATGCTGCTGAACCCGCTTTGTCACAAACATTTTATCAAGCACTGCTTCCTGTTCATTTTCCATTAGAGCTGGTATTTACAGCGGCGCAAGGCGAAGATTTGGCTGCTGATCCAAGTCAAACTTGGGATTTAGAATATCTGGAAGTTAAAGTTCCGAAAGATTACAATCTGCTTGAGCTGAAAAAACAGCTTGAAAACAAGGGGCAAGCTGTTTATCTCGACCGTAAAGAAGAACTGCTGGTTATCTCCGACCCCAGCCGCATTGAAATTTGGTTCAGCAAATGACAAAAACAGTCTTAAAGACCATCACCGGACATATCAGGCAAGGACACTATCATGGGGCCAGTTTGGCCCTGTACCAAAAAGGCTGCTGGCAGGAATATTACATTGGAACAATCGATGGAGAGCAGGCAGTCAAACCGGGACTGATTTATGATTTAGCCTCTGTTTCAAAAGTTGTTGGCGTGGGAACAGTCTGCCTCTATTTGCTAAAAAGACATGAGATTGAACTAAATAAGCCTTTAAAAGCTTATTATCCCTCTTTTTATCATTCTGCTGTTACGGTAAGGGAGCTTTTAACCCACACCAGCGGCATTGATCCCTATATCCCCGGACGGAATCAGATGAATGCAGCCCAACTGCAGGAAGCCATTAATCATATTGCTGTGACACCCGATAAAGCCTTTCGGTACACTGATATTAATTTCCTTTTGTTAGGTTTTATGCTGGAGAACATTTACGACCAATCCTTAGACAGGATTTTTCAAAAAGAGGTTTTTACTCCTTTTAAGATGGCTCAAACCCGTTTTGGGCCTGTAAGAGAGGCCGTCCCAACCTGCAAAGGCGTAACTGATGGAAGGGTGCACGACCCCAAGGCTAAAACTTTGAGAAATCATGCTGGCTCAGCAGGGCTGTTTTCAACTATCAAAGATTTGGAACATTTTTTAGAACGCTACCTGCAGGATGACTTCGCTGCTGACCTTTGGCATAATTATGGCAGCGTGAAAAAGCCGCGCTCATTAGCCTGGAACCTAGAGGGAAACTGGCTTGACCATACCGGCTACACAGGCCCCTTCATTATGGTCAACCGTCAAGCTCAGCAAGCCGCTGTTTTTCTGACCAACCGTACCTATGAAAGAGACTGCCGTTCTTTATGGATAAAAGAACGCAGTAAAATAAAAGAGGCCATAAAAAGCAGCCTCACTACTTAACAGGCAAAATAGCTGCCAGCTCGATACTAGTTTTCCAATACTGTTTTTCTTTAATAAAACGCTTATAAAGCTGCAAAGACCGGTAAGCGGTCAGAACAAAAGGAGGGAGATTATATGTCAAATATTATTATGGCCATTTTTGAAACAGAAAGTGAGGCTTACCAATCCTTCTCAGAACTCAAACAGTTCCAGCCTGACGACAAGACACAGATTGCTCAGCTGGCGGTTGTCAAAAAAGAAGCTAACCAAGTCATTCTCAAAGACGCTCTTGACTTTAACGACAGCAGCCGTGATTATGCTGCCATCGGAGGAATTGTCGGCGGTTTAATCGGTATTTTAAGCGGTCCGATTGGCGTCATCATTGGTTACGGAATCGGCAGTCTGGCCGGAGCCGCCAGCGGAAGTATGACAGACAGCTCAAATAATAATCTTATTGAAGAAGTCACCACAAAGCTTCTGGATGGTGATACAGCTCTGATCCTCTTAGCCCATGAGGAGGACGAGACCGTGCTTGATGCTTTCTTATCTGCTTATAAAACCAGCATTATGCGCTGGAATGCCCTTTCTGTTGCTCAGGAAGTCGCATTAGCCGGCAAGGTACAAGATGATCTTTACGCTAATGTCCAAAAAGATATGAACCAGAGACGTTTGGAACATCTTAAAGAACAAAGCAGCGATATCGCAGAAAACTTAAAAGCTACTTTCAAGCGTTTAAGAGGTAAAAAATAATTTTCCCCAAAAATCTGTACAGCTTTCTTCATAGAAGTTGATATAGACAGGGGCAAAGGCTGCAAAAGTGGAAGAATAAAGTTTTTGAGAATTTCCCCTTCCTAACTTACCGCCAGCCGTAAACGGCTGAAAGCTTTGTCGTCTTAGCAGCCGACCGCACCTTTCTAGTCGTTCTGCCAGGGGTGCGGCTGCGAAATCATAGATTTCGGACTTACCGCCAGCCGTAAACGGCTGAAAGCTTTGTCGTCTTAGCAGCCGACCGCACCTTTCTAGTCGTTCTGCCAGGGGTGCGGCTGCGAAATCGTAGATTTCGGACTTACCGCCTTTTTATGTTTTTAATGCTCAAAAAGGCTTGGGACAGAATTGTCTCAAGCCTTTAAATTGACTATTTTACTTAAAACACCTTTTTTGACTACACCTATAGGTAATAGCCTTGGAATTAAAGAGTGAGGAAGAATCGATAACTATTTGAATCAACTTCCCTCACTCCTTTTTTGCTATCTATGACAACATATTTGGCCATCAGAGCCAGCCATTCAGCAAAAACTAAGCCCCCATTTCATCTCTTTTGACGGTTAGGCCGGTTGCTGCTGATTTTGAATCAAATCATCATAGAAAGCGGCATAGGTAGCTGATATATAGGGAGCCAGCCAAATATAACCAATCCCCAGTGTTAGAGAGGCTAAAATTTCCCAGCCTAAAAAGCTTAACCCTAAAACAAACAGGTCCCACTTGTAGCCATCCATGAGCTGACGGCTTTTGGTAATAGCTGAAGTCGCGCTCACTGGTCTGCCTTGATCTAAATCATCTTTGACAATATAGGTACTCAAAGCATAGCTGTAGGTTTTAATAAGACCGGGAATAGTAAACAGAAGCGACCATAGATAAGTAAAAACAGCTACCATCAAGGAATTAGTAAAGAATTTGCCATAGCGCCCCTGTTTAAAAGCATAGGTTGCAGCAGGCATCAGTTCACTCTTCTTACCGCGAATTAAATCCAAAAAACTGGAGGAAATGCTGACGGATATCCCCAAAAACACCAATAAAAACAAGATATAAACAGCTATTATAAGAAAAAGAGAAACGCCAACCAATTCTGTAGAGTCATTGCTGCCGCCGACATAAGAAAAAAGACCGATCAGACTTATTATCATAAAAAATGCAAGCATAAGAACCAGATAAGGAATGATAGAAAGCGCAGCAGCCCAGCCCCAGTTGCCTGACAAAGCTGCCTTTGCTTCGTCTTTCAATTCTTTTCGTGTTTTCATGTCATTCTCCCTCAAAATTTATAGTATTTCACTAGTCTAGCATTTTTTCTAAAAAAAGTCACCCCTTTTCAAAAAAATTCTTTGGCTATACAAAAAAAGCCCAAGCTTAGAACCAACAAAAAGCAGGGCAGAATATTTAAAAATTAACTCTCAAGTCAGTTGCCCCCAAGCTAAGGAGATTTTAAATCTGATTACAGCGCCATTTCCATTGTAATATGCCGAATCCCGGCTTCTTCAAAAACAGATCCCACTGCTCTAAAGCCCATCTTATCATAAAAACCTTTGGCGGTCAGCTGGGCATGAAGAGACAGTTTACAGAAGCCCTGTTTGCGGCAAAAAGCAAGGACGTGTTCTAAAAGAAGCGTCCCCAAATGCTCCCCGCGGTAATCAGGCAGCACAGCCATACGCTGCAAAGTTGCATTATTATAACTTTTATCCGGTAAAATCCTGCAGGTGGCTGCCGGCTGATTACTGTCATCATAGAGCACAAAATGCAGGCAGTAAGCTTCATTGCTGTCAATCTCAATGCTGCGCGGAACCCCCTGCCCCTTTACAAAAACAAGCTGCCGAATTTTGACAGCATCATAATAAGTATTCGAAAGTGTATCTCTGGTCTGTTTGATTTGCATACTTTCATTATACCCTTTTACTCAGCAATAATCAAAATAAGCTCCTATGCTTCCGCTTTGCCCACTGCATTCGGTATTTATAAAATATTTCACCCACTCAAACATCAGAAGATCTGTGCAGCAGTCAAAACAAACTATGACTGCCCTCTTTTTCCGGCAGATTTTCCCAGTTATAGACTAATAAGAAAGATTGAATAATTTTTTGCAAAAGAGTATAATTGAACACAGCCTTAAATCCTAGTGAAATGATGTACACCATGCTTTGTAATAACAATTAATTAAAGAAGCCCAAGACGTCTGGGAGTGGGACAGAACTTTTGTCAAGGATAAAAAGTCCCTTGTCCCACCCCCTGCAAGGCCTGGTAGGTAGTTTCAAGCTTTGAAAAGCGACGAAAATGCCACTAGGCGACTAGCGTCCTGAAAAGGCTGGAATCCATTTAAAAGTTAAAGCTTTTACCGCACCCTTCTAGTCGTCTTGGTAGAGGGGCGTCCGCGAAATCATAGATTTCTGGCTTACCGCCAGCCGTAAACGTCTGAAAGCTTTATCGTCTTGACAGCCGACCGCACCTTTCTAGTCGTTTTGGCAGGGGTGCGCAGACGAAATCGAAGATTTCTGGCTTACCGCCATTTTCATGCGGACCTTGTGTCTTATAGCGCTATGGGAGGAGATGATGATGTCTTCAATTGACCATATCATCAGAAACAGCAAAGAGATGATGACTTTGCTTGAAATTATCAGCTCTTTTGACTTAAAAGACTGCTGGCTGTGTGCCGGTACTCTTAGAAATTATATTTGGGATGTTTTGAGCGGAAAAAGTGCAGCTGTTCATTTTTCAGATATCGATGTGATTTTTTTCGATGACAGCATCAGCTATAATCAAACGCTGACCATTGAAGCAAGCCATCAAAAAGCAATATCCGCAATATAACTGGGAAGTTAAGAATCAGTACTACATGAACAGCCACAGTCCAAATACTGACAAATACAGCAGCTCAAAAGATGCGGTTTCTAAATTTCCGGAAAAATGTACCTCAATCGCTGCTCGCTTAGCTCTTGACGGTACTTTAGAGGTATTTACACCGCATGGGGTTGATGATTTAATTAACTTCACTGTCTCTCCAACTCCGCATTATTCACTGGGTAAAGAGCGCAGGAATGTTTACAACAAGAGGATAATGAAAAAGAACTGGCAAAAAATCTGGCCTAACCTCTCAGTAGAAGTTTTTGCGGACAACCCGGATATTTAGTTGAAAACTCTAAAAAGGCAGCAACACTGCTTTTATGCCGTCTATAAAAAGAGTGTTTGGCAGCATTAGGTTACAAAGATAGATTACAAAAACAGCATAAAAGACTGAAGGCAGAGCCTTCAGTCTTTTATTAATGATTGTGAAGCGCCTTGCTTTAGTTTCCAGATACTGCCTCAGCTGCGTCATCCATCGAAAGCACTTCGTGGAAGACACGCTGGGTCAGCTCAGTTTTTTGCTCAGGCGTCAGATACTTGGTATTGACGCAGTAACCAGAGATACGAACAATAACATCTTCACCATTCATAATCTTGTCATAAACATCTTTAAGGTCCATAACGTTCAAGTTAACGTGCTGACCGCCGTTTTCAAAGTAGCCATCAAGGATAGTCACTAAGTTATCGACTTGTTCGTCACGAGTTTTACCAAGCGCACGCGGAGAAACTTGCGTTGTTAAGGAAATACCATCAGCCGCATATGAGAAGTCCAGACTAGCCAGAGAGTTCAAATTTTGCAGCCAGCCACCACGGGCTTTGTTAGATGGATTAGCTCCTGGTGAGAAGAATTCCAGTTTAGACAGGTTTACTGAACCGTCTTCATTGAGGTATACCCCCTTGTGAACAGGTGAGTTACCTGTTTGTTTAGAGTAAGCAACATTTGAAGTAATCGTCAAAAGTGAAACTGTTGCTTCAGCGTCTTTGTAAAGCTTGTGGCTGCGCAGACGGTTTGTGTAAGCTTCAATCAGCCATTCTGCCAATTCGTTTGAACGAGGATCATCTTCACCCCAGCGCGGATAATCTCCAGTTGTTTCATAGTCGTAGATATAGCCATCTTCATCGCGGATTGGTTTAACCGTCGCATACTTAATTGCTGACAAGGTATCAACTGTATTAGCAAAACCGCAGATACCAAATCCCATATTAGCACGTTGGCGTGTTGGCAGGAAGGCCATCTGTACAGCTTCATAGTTGTACTTATCAGTCATATAGTGAATGATGTTCAGTGCATCTACGTAAGTATCTGTCAGCCAGTCCAGTGATTTTTCAAAGTTAGCTTTAACAGTATCAAAATCAAGCACATCGTCTGTGACAGGATCAATGTCAAATACTTTATAATCCTTATGAACATCGTCATAGCCACCGTTAAGACCAGTTAAAAGTGCTTTGAGGACATTAACACGAGCACCAAAGTATTGGATATTGTGACGTTGTTCTTCATTTTCCGGATCAAGCGGTGATACACAGCATGAGATACATGACATTTCACCGTAGCCGTCTTTAGCCATTGTTGTCACACCTTCATATTGGATAGAAGAATGTTTGTGTGACATTGACATACAGTAACGGCGGAAAGCGTAAGGCAGTTTGTCTGTCCAAAGAACAGTCAGGTTTGGTTCTGGTGAGTTTCCGATGTTGTCAAGCGTGTTTAAGAAACGATAGTCCATCTTAGTGACACGATGGCGTCCGTCAGCTCCCATACCAGCCATAGAAGTTGTGATGAAGGTTGGGTCTCCTGAGTACAATTCATCGTATGCTTTAGTACGAGCGAATTTGACAGTACGGAGTTTCATAACGAAATCATCAACGAATTCCTGAATTTCACTTTCGGTATAAGTTCCGCGGGCAAGGTCGCGTTCTGCATAAACATCAAGAACAATCGGCACACGGCCAAGAGATGTAGCAGCACCATTGATAACACGACATACAGCCATAAAGGCAATGTTGGTCCATTGGATAGCTTCTTTTGTATCATAAGCAGGACGGCGAACGTCTACGCCATACAAATCACCGAGTTTCACCACTTCGCCAAGTGCTTGGTACTGAAGGTTAACTTCTTCACGCAGGCGGATGGATTCTTCATCAATTTCAGTGATGGCGTTCCAGTCATTCACTTTTTCCTGCATCAGGTAATCGGCACCGTATAAAGCAAGACGAGCATAAACACCGATGATACGGCCGCGTGAGTATGCATCCGGCAGACCGGTTACGGTGTGAGCATGGCGGGCACGGCGGATATTAGACGTATAAGCACGAAAAATCCCATCGTTCACGGTTGTTACATATTTAGTAAAGATTTCATGAACAGCCGGATCAGGTTCATAGCCATGTTCTTTAAGAGCTGTTTCTGCCATGCGGATACCGCCTTTAGGCATGAAGTTCAGCTTGAACAGTTCATCGTTTTGGATACCAAAGATAACTTCGTTGTCCTTGTCAATATAACCCGCATCAATATCTGCGATTGAGGTTGGACGTGTATCCATAGGAAAGCGACCTTCTGCTTCATATCCGGCTTTTGTTTCATCAACAATCTTTTTAATATGAAGAGAGCGTTCAGTCGGACCGGCCAAAAAGCTTTCATCGCCGTCATAAGGCGTGTAGTTCGCTTGGACAAAGCGAGAAACACTTGCCTTTTCTTTCCAGTCAGTGCCTTTGAAACCTTCCCATGCCTTTTCAAAAACATCTGTGTTGGTTTTTACAGTTGCCATAAGTTTCCTCTCCTTAATCTAGTAACAAAATCCTACTGTTACAATTACAATTATAGTTTACCATATAGTAAACGTTTTCTAAAGAAAAATGCTTACTTTCAGGCATTTTCTTTTATACTACAGTTCCCTTTCGTATAGAGTAACTGTAGTATAAATATTTTATGTGGGCAGAAAAAAGGAAGAAAGGGTATAATAATAAAAAAAGCACTTGATTGCGGCCTAAAACACAAACAAACGAAACCTGATTTAAAATTTTGCCTGTTTCTCTGTGAGTATGTCCGCCCTTGTGTTTTCAGCCGTTTTCCAAACAGGCTTTGTATCTTTATGGAATTGAACACGCCCTAAGAACTGTGCAGTGAAATCATCCAGTGGATGATCTCAGCCCGAACCCAGAAAGGGGAGAGTGAGGGGTGGAGGTCTGTATCGTTATCTTGTTACCGCCGGCCGTAGACGCCTGAAAGCTTTGTATCTTTATGGAGGATTTATGCTGATTTTTCCGCTGATTAATGATACATCTCGAAAAATTATCCATATCGATATGGATGCTTTTTTTGCTGCGGTGGAGGAGCGCGATAATCCAGATTTGCTGGGAAAACCAGTTATTATAGGTGCTGACCCCAGACAAACCGGCGGTCGGGGGGTAGTTTCTACCTGCAATTATCAGGCCAGAAAATTCGGTATCCACTCTGCTATGTCTTCTAAAGAAGCCTATGAGCGCTGCCCCCAGGCAGTCTTTCTTTCAGGGAATTACAGCAAATACCGAAAAATCGGCCGCCAGCTGCGGGATATTTTCAAGCGTTACACCGATCTGGTTGAGCCCATGTCCATCGATGAAGCTTATTTAGATGTTACAGTCAATAAACTGGAAATAAAATCGGCTGTTAAAATCGCCCGGCTCATACAAAAAGAAATCTGGGACGAACATCATCTGACCTGTTCAGCCGGTGTTTCTTATAATAAATTTTTAGCTAAACTGGCTTCTGACTATGATAAGCCGCACGGTCTGACCCTAATCATGCCTGAACAGGCCCAGGACTTTTTAGCAGAACTGCCGATTGAAAAATTCTACGGGGTCGGCAGGCAGTCGGTTAAAAAACTACATCAATTAGGCGTATATACGGGAAAAGACTTGCTGGGACTATCTGAAATGACTTTGATCGACCACTTCGGCCGCTTTGGTTACGACTTATTCCGCAAAGCCCGAGGAATCAGCAATTCCCCGGTACAGCCCAACCGCATCCGTAAGTCGATCGGCAGCGAACGGACTTATGGTAAACTCTTATACAGCGACAACGACATCAAGGCAGAAATTTCCAAAAACGCCAGACGTGTAGCTGACTCATTAGCCCAAAATAAAAAAGCCGGTAAAATTATTGTTCTCAAAGTTCGATATGCTGATTTCTCAACTTTGACCAAGCGTATAACTTTGGAAAAGCCCAGTGCAGCCTTTGAAGTAATTGAGCGCAAGGCTCAGGATATTTATGACAGCCTTGAAGAATCTTCTGCCGGTGTCCGGCTTTTAGGGGTTACTGTGACTGGTTTGACAGCTGATGAAACGGAACTGCTTTTAGATTTATAACAGCCCTTGTCTGGCAAAAGACTGGGAGACCATCTACGATGCAAAGCAATCATAGCGGTCTCCCAGTCTTTTTGTTTGTGCTTGAAAACGGCGAAACAGAAAGAACAGCCAGCCTGACGTTTTTCTGCCGCCCTCTTACTCTCACCCTTATGTCTGTTAGCTGTTATCACCCTCATTAAGTGTCCGAGCTTTGACAAAAGTAAAGGCAAATAAAACAGCGATAGCTCCTTGAATAAGTAAAGTCCAGATATTAAAGCCGCCGGTAAAACTATAAAGTATATTAAAGGCAGCAAGCCCCAGCCCTAAAAAATAAGGAATATAGCTGAGCTCTTCACCTTTTTTAAGCTTAGATAAGTTCATAAAGACAAGAACGATAATCGCTACACTGATAGCAAACGATACCACAGAAAGAAAAATTGCGAAAGGCGTAACACTGGCTCTGAGCAGCTCAATCTGCTCATCAGAATAGACTGAAGTCAGTTCTTCATTATTAAGATTAGCGTTAATGGTATAAATCCCAATAAAGCCCAAAATCCCCAGTATAACAGATAAAAATTCCCAAACAAGCACTGTAATATTCAGTGAACGCAAGTTTTGACGCACTTTTTCGTATGAAATCATATAAACCTCCTCAAAATAAAACGTATTTAGCTCTTATTTTATCATAAAAATGCTGCTGTGAAAACCCGACTTTTTAAAAGAATCAATCCCATATATTTTTCACTGCTAAGCGTGTAATATGACTCAGCAATGCTTTTGTCCGCTATTTCAGTAAAATAAATCATGGAGTTGAAAATATCTGTTATTCAGAGCAAAAAATTAAGAAGCTGCTTAGCTTCTTAACTTTACTTTAAAATCAGAGTATATGCTATCGGTATCTATCACTCCAAGGGACTGCTGTTTGCTGTAAAACGGCATTCAAACTGCTGATATTTTGACGTCCCTGTTCCTGCAACCATCTGCGGGCTGATTCTTGTCCTTCTTTGACATAAATCGGCACCACCTCTCCCCAACTAGCACGCCCGCATAGAACACCGCTAAATTTCGCACCGGATTCATAGGCAAAAAACAGTGTTTCTTGAAACCGATCAGCAGATACACCGGCACTTAAATAAATATAGGGAACTGATGCTGCTGATTCTTGATTTCGAAAGGCTTGAGCAGCTTCTTTGCGGCTATAAACAATTTCTTCGGATGCAAACCCTTCAACAAAATCCATATTTACCGGTACCTCTACCTTCAGGATATCAACATTGAAACGTTGATCAGAAAAAACAGCTACCGCTTGGTTTACTTTTTGCGGCTTCAGCTTGGCAAACTCCGGACTTGTTTTATCAGAAAACTTTTCATCATAACTTAGGATTTCTAAGAAAAACGGCAGCTCTTCAGCTTTGCATTCCGCACCAATACGCTCAATATAAGCTTGTTTTTGCTGATTAATGTGATTATTGCCGTCTGCGTCGTAATAAAGCAAGAATTTGACTGCACTGGCTCCGGCTTCCTTAAGACGCCGGACTGACCAGTCAGAAAGGCAAACCGGCAGACGTTCTCTAATATTATCATAACCTGTTTTTTCATAGGCTAAAAGCAGCCCAGAGGCAGCAACCCTCGCTTTTGCTGCCGGCAGACCATACTCAGGATCCAATAGAATTGCCGATACATCTCCTGTTAATTCTTTAGCTACCAAGGTCTTTAGATCTGTCATTTGTTCCAAGGTGACTGGCTGAATTTGATGACGGGCAATCATTTTCTTTAAGGCTCCTCGCTGATCAAAGGCTAAAGCTGTAATCAAGCCGCTTTCATTACTGAGCTCATTCAAATAGCGCTTTTTCTCATCTTTAGCAGACACGATATCCTCCTTATTTTTGATATTTCACGAAACTTATTGGCTTTGCCTCTGGTAAGAAGCTGGTGAGTGCTGAAATTTTCAAGCAGATACTGCTTTTTCTGCCTTATTTTTTTCAATCAGTCCCATGATAATGCCAGCTGTAATTGATCCTATTGCAATGGCAAGAACCCAAAGGAAAGCGTGAGTCACTACAGGAAGAACCAAGAAACCGCCATGAGGAGCCGGAACTTGAACATCCCACATATAAGTGAGTACAGCGGCAATTGACGAACCCAGCATAAAGGTCGGCAAAATACGCAGGGGATCCTTAGCAGCAAAAGGAATAGCCCCTTCTGTAATGTGGGTTGATCCTAAAATCAGATTAGCGATACCGGCATTCCGATCTTCTTCGCTGTAGTATTTTCTAAATACGGTTGTTGCTACAAAAGTAATCAGCGGCGGAGCAATGCAGGCTGCAGAAACACCAGCCATAAATGTTGTATTGCCCTGAGCCAGTAAAGCTGTCCCAGTGACGTATGCTGCCTTATTAACCGGACCGCCCATATCAAAGGCTGACATACAGCCGATAATAACCCCTAAAATCAGCGGATTGGCATTCTCAAATGCTGCCAGCCAAGCCATTAAGCTTTCATTTACCCAAGCCATCGGTGCATTGATCAGCGACATTACCAAGCCTGTAAAAAGAACTCCAAATACCGGATAAAGAAAGATAGCCTTTAAACCGTCCAAGGACTTGGGCAGAAAAGCCAATATTTTCTCTAAGGCTAATACTATATAACCCGCTGTAAAACCTGCTATAATACCGCCTAAGAATCCTGAACCACCGTTAACAGCCATCAAACCGCCAACCATACCGGCAACAAAGCCCGAGCGTTTAGCAATAGATTCAGCAATAAAAGCAGCCAGAACAGGAGTCATCATTCCCATAGCTACAGCACCTATGTCCGTATTCAGCAAGGCAGCGAACCAATTATACTGGCTGTTTTGAGGATCATAGGAATAAATACCAAATAGAAAAGAAACAGCAACTAATACCCCTCCTGCAACGACGAAAGGTAGCATGCGAGAAACTCCGTTCATTAAATGCTTATATATCTGATGACCAATGCTCTCTTTCCCTCTGCCGGCAGTTTGCTGAACTGTTTCTGATTTTACAGCACTTCCTCCCTGGATAACACCTTTGCCTGACAAGGCATCTGCTATCAATTGATCTGCCTTTCTGATACCATCAGCTACAGGCACAGAAATCACACGTTTACCAGCAAAACGTTCAGCCTGAACATCCTTATCTGCTGCAATAATAACAGCATCAGCGCCAGCAATTTCTGCCGATGTCAGTGCATTTTCAACACCAACCTGCCCATGTGTTTCGACTTTTATACTTATCCCTCGCTTTTTGGCCGCTTTTTCCAGAGCTTCCTGAGCCATAAAAGTATGTGCGATGCCTGTCGGACAGCCGGTCGCGGCAATAAGTTGATATGTTGACATGGTTACACCTCCATTTTTTGAACCTGAATATGTTTTTTTAGTTCTTCAACATCGCTAAAATCTGTGAGTCCGCTTCTAAAAGCGGTTGACGAGCCGGCGGCAACACTCCTTGCTAAGTTATCTTTTGTGTCCTGCCCGCTAACCAATCCTGTTAAAAAGCTTCCCAGCAAAGTATCCCCAGCACCGGCCGTATTAACTACCGCCCCTTTGGGAGCGCTGCAGAACCAGGCAGATAAGTTTTCCGCAATATATATAGCTCCTTTTGCTCCCAGAGACAGCAAGACATTTTTTGCCCCCAAATGAATCAAACGTCTGCCGTACAGTAAGCTGTGTTCTCTTGTCAAGCCTGTTAAACCAAACCATTCGGCAAGTTCTTCATCGTTAGGTTTTAAGAGATAGGGATGATAAGGAAGTGTATCTAGAACAGCGGGATGGCTGACATCAAAGACAGCTTTTATCCCCCTTTCCTTGCTGATTTTCGCCAGCTCAGTCAATATCTCCGGATCTACCCCTTTTGGTAGACTTCCTGAGACAACTATATAATCATTTTCAGACATCTCCCAAATCTGCCTAAGCAGCTCATCCTGAGCTTCTCGGCTGACTGTTGGTCCTTGATTAACCAATTTAAATTCCTGATTGCTGGTATTAACTTTAGTAAACACGTTAATCCGAGTGAGACCAGCTACTTCCACAAAGTTGTTGCCCACTCCCTGTTCAGTCAGATAATCTCTGATGTAGCGGCCTGTAAAACCACCTGTAAAGCCCAGTGCAGTACTGCTTAACCCCATTTTTTTCATCACCAGTGAAACATTGACTCCTTTTCCATTGGCCTGAATTTCATTAGCTATAGTGCGGTTGACCTTTGCTGCATCCATTCTTTCTGTTTCTATAAATAAATCTATCGCCGGATTCATCGTACAAGTATAAATTACCATCTCTCCTCCACCAAAATACAAAATCCGTTTAAGTTCAAAGCAAAAATGACGGTAAGTCCGAAATCTCTGATTTCGCAGACGCACCTCTGCCAAAACGACTAGAAGGGTGCGGTCGGCCGCTAGGACGACAAAGCTTTCAGACGTTTACGGCTAGCTAACTAGGTAACGATACAGACTTCCGGCTCCCTCACCCCCCCTTTTTCTAGGTTCGGGCTGAAATCATCCACTGGATGATTTCACTGCACAGAGCTTAGCCCGTGTTCAATTCGAACAAGATACAAAGGCCGTTAAAAACGCAAAAGGAAAATAGGGGACTGACTGACGAATCGCCAGATTCTAAGTCAAGATATCTTTTCCCCGCAGCGTTTAGCCCGTGTTCAATTCAACAAGATACAAAGGCCGTTAAAAACGCAAAAGGAAAATAGGGGACTGACTGACGAATCGCCAGATTCTAAGTCAGGACATCTTTTTCCCGCAGCGTTTAGCCCGTGTTCAATTCAACAAGATACAAAGGCCGTTAAAAACGCAAAAGGAAAATAGGGGACTGACTGACGAATCGCCAGATTCTAAGTCAGGACATCTTTTTCCCGCAGCGTTTAGGCCGTGTTCAATTCAACAAGATACAAAGGCCGCAAAAAATTTACAGCGAAAACTATGACTGTATAAAAGGGTTTAGATTTACAGGCCTGCCTGATTTTTTGCCGAGGGTCCTGACTATATAATGGAGACCCAGTGCTGACTTGCATTTCACTGTTTTATCTAGTATATTTATCTTAGCACTTTAATTTTGAATGCGTTTTCGGTTTTTGCGGTGATATTGAACAGATTTTCAGGAAGATAAAATGATCCGGCACCATTTAACAGATACAGAAACATATATTTGGAACTATATAAATAATCATTTCGATTATGTTACCCATCTGACTATCTCTGAGTTAAGCGAGATTCTGAGTGTCTCCAATGCTTCTGTCACCAGAACATTGAAGAAAAAAGGTTATGCTGGCTTTTCGGCTTTCAAACACGAAATCCAGAATAAAAACAGGGACAGCCTGCATATTATAGATAATCAGCATATGACAGCTGATACTAAACAGTCCATTATCAAAAATTACCAAGAAGTCATTCGCACCTTAAATATGATTGATGCTGATGTTCTGGAACAAGCAATTGCTGCTATCAAAAAAGCTCAGCGCATCATGATTTTTGCCCGTGGCTTTTCAGAAATGACCGGCTCAGAAATGCTGATTAAATTTCAATTAAGCCAAAAATACTGTGAACTGCACACAGACCCAAATATTATCCGTCCAGTCAGTAAACGGCTAAAGCCAGAAGATTTAGTTATTTTTATTTCCCTCAATGGCGAAACAGCGGCACTGGTTGATGCTGCTAAAAACTGCCGGCAGAATCAAATTAAATCTATTTTAATCAGCGCCAATCCATCGGGTTCCTTAGCTAAATTTACAGACTATCAGCTCTTTGGTTTTAAATCCGAACTCTCGTATTTCCCTGATTTTGAAGTTCACTCACGTCTTCCCTTAGCTATCCTTTCCCGAATTGTTTTAGATGCTTATGCCGCCAGCCTTAAAAACAACAGACAGGAAAACGGCTTTCTGTACTAAATCTGACTGAAAATCAGCCATCATAAAGCCTATCAGTCTTAATAAAAAAGGCCCTTCTTATTAATAAAGAAGGGACCCAAACTCAGACTCCGGATTTACTGACTTAAAAGACAGCTGTCAGTCTAAAGCAAGAAATTCAGCAAGTTCAAAAGAGTGAACGCTTTAAAGTATAACGATTCATACTTTGCAGAAGTAACTGCCCTGTCTTTGGTTTTTAACCCTCCCTTATCTGCTGATTTTTAATCAAAGATAAAAGATAAAGGAGGGCTTTTTATGCTTATATTATCATTCCCAAAAATAAGGGTAGAAAAGACTATCTGTTAGCATCCTCGCTGGATACTTCTGCCTGACTGTCATCATCTTTTATGTCTGTAACAAAAGGAGCCTGATCGTCTTTCTTATTCTTGCTCCCTGCTTTTTCGTAAATATCATTGACAGCCTTGGCGGCAGAAGCTGCCAAACCGGCAAGGGCTGCCTGAACAGCATTTGAATCATTTGCTTTTTCCGATTTAGAATGATGACTCGGCAGCATATCCTTGACTGCTTTTTTACTTTTTTCAGACAGAGCCTGCCGCTTCTCCTTCGTGGTTATACTGTAAACAATCCCTGTTAACATTGCTGCAGTCAGTACCCCCTGAAAAAAAGTCATCCCTTTTTTGCTTGAATTTTTTGACATACCGTCTCCTTTTATTTTTCACTAGATTTATGTTCTCTTATCAGCCCGCGGATTACCTGAATTGCGGGTAAGACTATTGTTACTATTTGAAACAGTCTTAGCCATTTTCCTTTTTTAGCTGTTCTTTTTTTCATATCAACCTTTTTGTTTCTTTACTTACAGTAAACAAGAAAGGGCTTTGTCTGCCCAGCAATATGTCACTGCAGGCTGGACGATTCATTTGTTTCAGCAGGTTCTGAAAGCGTCTGTTTTGTCTTAGCAGCCTGCTCTTCAACAAACTTACCTGTTGTTTTTCCGGCTTCTGTCACACGGTCCTGAACAGTGACCGAATCGGCTTCAAACTCGTCTAATGTTCGAGTATCAACCACTTCGACATTGACTTCAATAACATCTAAATGTGTCATTTTAGCAACTTCCTGCTGGACAACCTTTTTAATTTGTTTAACGATGTCTGGGATATCCTTGCCGTATTCAACAACAATACGCAGATTGGCTGCAACCCGCTTGGTCCCCACTTCCACATCAACACCCTCTGTCTCGTCGTCACTGTTGACAACTTTATTCTTTAAGTCGGAGAAAAAGCCGCCGCTGAAAGCCAAGAGGCCTGAAACGCTTTTTAAAGACTTCCCGATAATTTTTTCAATAACCCTATCGCTGTAGATAATATTGCCTTTTAAGTGCGTCTTTTTATAAGTTTGTCGGCTGCTTTGGTCAGTTAACATTGTGTCTGCCATTACCTCACCTCTTTTTCTTTTTTTGTTGTCGGTTTTTCATCTGCTGCATCGCTGAGCACTTCTTTAACCTCTATCGCCTTTTCTTTGGTTTTACCGGAAAGCTTCTCAGCCTTTCCTTTAATCTCTTTTTCTTTATTGCCGGTTATTTTCCCAGCTGTTTCTTTCAGAGACCCTTTAACCTGTTCTTCTTTTGCCTTATATTTTGCTTTTTCCATCGTTTTATTTCCTTGTTTTCTATATCACCCGCGGCCCATCAGATACCGGTTCAGTGTCCTTGGCCAGTTTATTATACTGTTTGGCAGCGAATTCTCCAGTTGTTTGCGCAGCTTCTGTCAAACGGTCCTGCAGGCTCACTTTATCTGTCTCATGCTGCTGATAAGTCTTGATATCTGCCACACTGACATTAACTTCCACTACCTCTAAACCTGTCATTCGTTTAATTTCTTCTGCAATAACAGTCTTGATTGTTTGAAAGACTGTCGGAACATGCTTCTGATATTGAACAACAACAGCTAAGTCAACAGCCACCTGCTTTTGACCGATTTCCACATGAATACCGTCTGTTACTGTATCGGTATTAATAAGCTTATCTTTAACATTTGCTAAGAATCCGCCATCTGCTGCAAGCAGCCCGTCAACTGTTTCTAAAGCTAAGCCGACTATTTTTTCGATAACTTTATCGGCATAAGTCAGCTCACCTTTAATTGTTTTATCTGTCATTTCAGATTTTATTTCAGTCATCATTTCACTCTCCTATTTCAGGTTGTCCAATAGACCTGTTTTTTTCAGGTAAGCAGAAGCATAGATTCCTGCTGTTACAAAAATTAGGATAACCAATGTCTTCAGCAGGCCGTAGCTGACCAGCAGCAGAGCAAGAATCAAACCCATTAAACCGCCGATGATGGGATAGCGGTATTGTTTAAAAAATTGTATAAAATTCATATATCCTCCTATTCAACACGGCGAGACAAGGTTTGCTCCCGGCTTTCAATATGGTTGATATCAATGCGGTAATCAACCTTATTGTTAATTCCAAAGAAAGCATCCAATCCTGTGCGGATCGCTTCCTTTAGCCCAAGCACTTTTTCTGTGATGTTGATTCGCGGAATAACTTTTCCAGAGACCCTGATTTTAAACTTGTTTTTATACAGCTTAGCTGATACATTAGGTGCTTTCATCACGCCTTCTTCTTCAACAACAGTCCGTACATAACTTTCCAAAGCTGATTTTTTCAGCTTGAGCTTCCCGGACTGATTATCTTCCAGCTCAATTTCTGTATAGGTTCTCGGATAAAAGGCAACAACCATTATAATCATCAGGACAAGCGCCATAAAGCCAAGTGCCAGCCAAAACAAATAAGGTGATAAGGCCTCTTTCCAGAAAGGATTTGTCCGTAAGAAATGAACGATTCCTCTGAATTCATCAGGCAGCAAAGCTAAACTGACATAATGGACAGCTACTGCTCCCAGTAATGTCAGAAGAATGATACCAGTCAAAATAATAAACAGTTTTGCCAGTTTATTCATATTTTGTCTCCCTACCTAGCACGATTTAAGAAAAATGCAGCCACAGTGACGACAATAACCGCACCTAGGATAGAAGGAACCAATGCCATCCCTGCCAAACTCGGCCCCCAAGTTCCAAATAAGGCCTGCCCGACTGCAGAACCGATCAGTCCGGCCGCAATATTAGCAATCCAGCCCATTGATCCGCCTTCTTTAGTAAGAGCTCCTGCTGCAACGCCGATTAAAGCACCTATAATAATTGACCATAACATAATCATTTCCTCCTTATGTTCTTTCAAGATCCAAAGAGACAATTCATATTTAAATGAACACAGTCTCTTGCTTTTTGTGACAACTTTATTTAAAAAGCATATTGTCATTTTAATATAGTCTCACACTCTTGTCAATTAATTGAACTCAGAAGCAACATTTTTTTAATCAGACGTTGTCTAACTTGCCTTGATATGCTATATTATTAACTGTAAAATAGCTGATTACTGCTGTCTTTACCTGCTTTTTATTCCCGGCCCTAGATATCTCCTATAGAATATTCTTCTAAAACGGCCGGACAGCTATCTAAAAATTTTCTACTTGATAGAGAGTGGGTATTTTCGCTGTTTAGGGAGTTAAAATTCCCTCACCGAAACAGGCACTTCTTCCAGCACAGCTGGCTGCTTTTCTAAACCGACAGAAGATTAAGCAGCCGTCCACCTCTTGCTTGCTTATGCCGTTTCATCTGCAATAGACTGCATTTAAATCTACGTCATTATCTTTAATCCATCCAAGCAATCTGACTATTCTGAAAGCTGCTGCTTTTATTTGGTTTTGATTGTTTTTTCAGTACAGGAGGGAATTATGCCTAATCGTAAAATTGTAAAAACGGCAAAATTTCAAAAAATTGCCGTTGAAGTCGCTAAAAAAATTGCCATCGGAGATTATCCTGTCGGCGAAAAAATTAAATCACGCTCAACTCTGGCTGCAACCTTTGGCGTTTCTCCTGAGACAACCAGACGGGCCCTCAATATTTTAGCTGATTTGCACATTGTTGCTTTAAAACATGGAAGCGGCGCCGTTGTGCTGTCCAAAGAAAAAGCGATAGAATTTGTTGAAGACTTTGATAATACAAATGATATTGAGACTCAGAAAGAACGTATTCTCAAAAAAATTGATGAACAAGAAAAAAGCCTTTTAGAACTCAAAGGCTTGGTAGCCGTCTACTTGGAGCAAACCAAACTGGTCAATAAAAAATATCCGCTCGATCCTTACGGCTTAAGATTGAGCGCCGATTCAGAGCTCATTGGGCTGCAGATTCAGGAAGCACAGATTTGGCACAAGACCGGTGCAGTCCTTGTTGCTATAGAGAGAAATAATGAACTCCTCTTAGCACCGAGCCCTTACCAGAGGCTGCAGGAAGGGGATGTCATTTATTTCATCGGCGAAGAGGCAAGCTACACTCGGATGGCTGAGGTTTTTCACTTAAAAAAACAGTCCTAAGCCTTTCAAAGCAGGGCTGCCACTACAGCTGACAAAAACAGCTCCTGACAATACCCTAAAAATTCTCAAAGCATTTCTTGCAGCTGGTGAAGAAAAAACTTTGAAACACTTATCAGCATAGTCATCACAGATGCGCTCTTTTAGCATAACTGCAGCAGGCACTGCCTTTGTAACTTATAAAACAAAAAAACAGCTAGATTTCTCTAGCTGCTTTTTTTCTGTTTATTGGTTTTGTAAGGTCTCTGTCCGGTCGGTATTCGTCCTCCCTTAACCAGATAAGTGCACATTTTACCGTGTAAAAGTTCCTGTATATCACAAACCTGCTTCCTTAAGTGCATCAGCCAAATCGGCAAATTCTGGAATAGAGAGGGTTTCACCGCGGACAGAAGGTGAAATACCGGCTCTTTCTAAACTGTCCTTCAGTTGGGTCTTAGTTTCTTCTGATTTGCCAAAATAACTGATAAGGTTGTTCCAGAGGGTTTTGCGGCGATGGGCAAAGGCAACCTTAGTTAGGCGAAAAAAGAAATCCTTATCCTTCACCTCAACTAACGGCTCCTGTCGGCGTGTCATTTTAAGAATGGCAGAGTCCACATTGGGCGCAGGAACAAAGACTGTCTTTGGCACAACAAAAGCAAGTTTTGCCGTCATATAATACTGAACAGCAATGGATAAGGAACCGTAAGCTTTGGTGCGGGGCTCGGCAGAAATACGGTCGGCCACTTCTTTTTGCATCATGACCACAAACTCGGCAAAAGGAATTCTGCTCTCAATCAGGTGCATGAGGATAGGAGTCGTGATGTAATAAGGCAGATTAGCCACCACCTTGATGGGCAGACTAGGATCAGAAAAAGCCTTGATGCGCGCCTGTAAATCGGACTTGAGAATATCCTCGTTGATGACCTGGACATTATCAAAAGCTTTCAAAGTATCTGCCAAAATCGGTATCAAACGGTCATCGATTTCAAAAGCCATGACCTCGGCTGCCTGTTCGGCTAAAAACTCGGTCAGAGCTCCAATGCCGGGACCGATTTCAATCACATTGACATTCTGATCAATCTCTGCCGTATCGACAATTTTTTGCAAAATATTGCTGTCGGTCAAAAAGTTCTGACCAAAGGATTTTTTAAAGGTAAACCCATGACGCTCTAAAACCGCACGGGTTACACTGTAATCTGCTATTCTCATAAGAATTTTTCTCCCTTTTTAACGCCGGGCCAGTTCTCCCAGCAGCCGATTTAGCCTTTCCTGTTCAGTTTTATTATAAGCAGAGCGGTTGGCTTTGACCTCTTTACAGTGTTCATCGTATAAAAAGCCGTCAAAACCAGCCTCACTGGCTAAGGTTGTATAAACTTCTGCCATCTTTTCTGCTGATATTGAAAATCTTGATTTCAGCCGGTAAACTGCCTTCATGACAGGTGTGAGATTAGGATAGCGTGAAATATCAAGCCCTACATTGGTCACACGGACAGCCTGAACACTGACTTTCGGATACTTCTCTCTTTGATAGAGAGACAGCATCAGGAGAGCCAGCTTATTTTGATAATAGGTTTTTGATGGAGAGTAGGATTTTTCTCCGTTCAGATTATCAAAGTTCAGACTTATTCTAGGGTACATTATCAAACCCTTGGAAGAGATGTTTAATATCCGTCCGTCAGAGGACTCCTCTAAAGCAGGCAGCAAGAGCTCTGACAATAAATAGGGGGCAAGGACATTGGTCGCAAACTGTTTTTCCAGACCGTCTCTGGTCAGAACCGGTTTTTTGACAGAGAGGTCAAAATCAGCAGCATTATTAATCAGCACATCTAGCGAACGATTTTGTTCCAGATAGGCCGCTGCTGCTTGGCGAACGCTCCTTATATCCGCTAAATCGGTAAGCTTGTAATCAACCTGTCTGTTGCCCGTTTCTTCCGTGATTTTCCGGCAAGCCTCTTGGGCACGCCGATCATTGCGGCAAAAGAGGGTAACCTGCCAGCCTTTTTGAGCCAGCTGTTTGGCTGCTTGAAAGCCGATACCGCTGTTGCCTCCTGTAATAATCGCCCTTTTCATTTTTCCTCCTAAATACTTCCCCCTGCCTTACCCCATGATAAAACACAGCTATGCTGCCGGTTAGAGATAGCGTCTCACCTTTTTACAGTAAGCTCGATATGCTTCGCCAAACGCTGCCAAACATTCTCTTTCTTCGGCCAGAATAATCCAGTGGGCCGACACTTGAAAGACCAAAACACAGGCCAGAAACAAAACAGACTTTGTTAAACCGGCCATTCCCAGAAAGCAGACAAAATAGGCTAAATACATGGGATGACGGGATAAGGAATAAAGCCCTCTTGTACAGAAGGTTGTGCTGCTTGCCCCAGCAAAATCGGACACAGCTATAGCGCAAAGGATTAAACCTAAACCATAAAAAATACTGCCAGCAAAAGTGAGCCAGGAAAAATCCAGCTTAATTTTCACGAAAAAGGTAGTCCCTAAAATGGCCAGATTAGCTGATTGGTAAATATAGTAGGCTGCTTTTGCACCATTTGCCATCGGGGCAAAATGCGCAGCATGTGCCAAAGCAGATTTGCTTAAAAATGACAGCAAGCCAAATCTGATGAGCAAAAAAGGGAGCAAAAGAACAAGCGCTGGCATAAGTCCCTCCTGTTGGTTTGTAGAGCGGTCATTATCTGCAAGAGAACTGACTAAGTTTTGCGGCTACGCTCAGTTTTCTCATTGTCGCTGTGATACCGAGCTGTTTTTCCAAATAATTAGTATTCAGGCGCTTCTTTTGGGCAGTTTTTGGCAGATACATGTAGAAGCATTCACTGCCTAGAGTCAGTTCTTCATCTCCAAAGTCTTTGACTGTCAGCTCTTGGCATTTGGCCGCAGACAAGACATCATTGGTAAAAACCAGATGGATCCTGCTGCTGTCATAGCCAGATCCAAAAGGATTTTCAAAAACAGCTTTCTCAAACTGCGCCGGCTCCTTAATGATGACGGCTAAGTCAGCGCCGATTTTTTCTTTAATTGTCTCATGAATAAGCCGGCTTGCTTCATTGTCAGACAGACTTGTTTCAAAGATGATATTTCCACTTTGAATATAGGTTTGTACAGACTGCAGTCCGGCAGCTGTCAGAATTTCTGTCAGATAAGCCATCTTGGGAATTCTGTTGGGACCGACTGGCGTAACACCGCGCAGCAAAGCAATTGGCATTTAATTTCTCCTTTCATTCCTGAGATAGTTTTCTAGGCCAGCTTGATAACTTTTCCAATAGGTCATTTCAAGTCCTGCTCCCAGACCATCTGCCAGCACTTCTTGATAGCCGTAAATCCACTCAGATAAGCCTTGTTTCATATGATTCCTGACCATTTCCTGTGTATTCTGATTCAAAAATAATTTTTGAAGGACTGTCGTCACACAAGTAATAGGTAATCTAATCATTTTAGTTATGCCAATTCTGCGGGTGGCAGGTTCTAAACGATAGCACACATCAATGCCTTCCCGCAAGGCTCTCACCATTCTTTGCAGAGCCTGTCTATCATGAGCTAAGGTTTGAAAATCCTTTTTCTCTAATAAAGCACCCGCAGTAATAGATTGTTGTAAATAATGCACTTTCAGCCAAGCAAAAATATTTTTATCATATGCTGTTTTCACTCCTGCCTGATGCAAATCATTGCGAAAGGTCTGAATAAGCTTTTTGTTAAAACCGCCTAACCGTACGGCTTCATCAAAAAGAATGACCTCCAGTCCTTCTTGGTCTCTGCCGCCGCCAATATTCGAAGGAAAAGCTGCCATTATTTTCTCTTTTGGCAAACAGCCCTTTAATTCATTTATTAAATTCCAATGATTTTGTATAAAAATGAATCCTTTGGTCAACCCTTGTTTAGCAGATAAGACAGGCAGAATTTCGTGAAGCTGATAACGATTGACAGTCACCAGAACACAATCATAAGTTTTTTTATATTCTAAGACAGTCTTTGGCTGAAAAGTTTTCTTTTCATAAACCCTTGTTTTCTGCCGCAAGTCTTTGACCGCCAGATTGATAGGCTGGGGTAAGGGCTTCCTGACTAGAACGTCAACATCATTATAGGGAAATAATAGCCAAGCAAGCGTTAAACCAATCGTCCCTGCCCCGTAAATTAAATATCTGCTCATTATCCCCCCCCTTTTTATTGTCTTGTCGGCCTTATAGGCATTACTGAAGTGCTTTTTCCCATAAAAGTAGGACTATATTTTTGCGATAAGAAGCTGTGTCTACTTAAAGAATAGCTTAAGCCGAGTCAATGGGGAATTTTTATTACAGCGTTTCTAATAATTTTTCCTTTAATTCTTTAAGCTCTAATGCTGTCGGTCTGACATGTTCTGCATACATCTTATCAAAAGGCAGCCACCATACTGGACCTCTTCCCTGCTGCCCGTAGCGGCCTAAATCGCCTTTTTTTCTCGGAAAAAGATGCCAATGCAAGTGATTTTCCCCATTGCCAAGGCTCTCAATATTCATTTTATCAGCTGAAAAGGCGCTACTGACGGCTCCAGACACAAGCGCCATTTCAGATAGATGCCGATCGCGAAACGGCTGCGATAAGTCATGCAAATCGGAAACATGACATTTACAAAGAAAAAGGGTATAACCTTTGAAATACTGATAATCACCACTGACTACATAGCCTGTTTCAAATTCTTTTACAAAATATTGATTTTTCCCCTTTTTTATCCAATCAATTCGTTCACAAATAAGACACATCTTTAATCCCTGTACTTCTCCATCGCTTTTTCGACATCTTCCAGGGTGATGCCGAACAGTTCTAGACGTTTAAGCAGCTGTTTGCCGTTAGTATAGCCGATGCGCAGCTGCTGTCCAAGAAATTCCCGCCGCCTGCGGCTGTCGGTCCTCGTAAGCAGACCCAGTCTTATAAGATCGGCTTTGCTGATATCAAAGTGATTTTCATCATCGAAACAGCCGACCACACCAGCGAGGGCCTTTTGCAAAGCATCAAAACCGGCATGCTCTACACCGAGAGAGTGGCCTTTGCTTTTGGACTTGGGCTTAGCTTCATCGGGATTGAGAAAAGCATGTTTAGCAGTCGGGATAGCCTGCATGATACGCTTACGGATACGTTCCCCGCTGTAGTCAGGATCCGTAAAGACAATAATACCGCGCAGGTCATTGAGACGCTCCAGCCGCTCCAAATCCGCATCCGTAAGGGCTGAGCCCCTTGTTTCATAGGTATCAACATCATAAAAACGGCGCAAATTAACCGTATCATCTTTGCCTTCTACAACAAGGACTTCCTGAATCGTTATTTTACTGTTCAAGGCCAAACACCCTCACTGCATTTTGATAGGTCGCTTCTGCCGCTTCTTCTCCTGTCAAACCGCGAAGTTCTGCAATTTTATCTGCTACATATCGGGTATAAGCGGTCCGGTTTTCCTTACCGCGCTTGGGTACAGGAGCGAGGTAGGGCGCATCGGTTTCAACCAAAATTTTATCTAAGGGCAGCTCTCTGGCTGCTTCCTGGACATCCAGCGCTTTTTTGAAAGTCACTACACCGGAAAAAGAAATCATCAGGCCCAAATCAACAAATTTTTCTGCCATGGCAAGCGAACCGGAATAAGAATGCATAATTCCGCCCTTGGGACCGACACCTGCTTCCCTGATAAGCTCATAAGTATCGTCAAGCGCATCACGCGTATGGACGACAAAAGGCAGACCGCAGTCCTTAGACAGCTGAATCTGGCGTCTAAAAACCCTTTTTTGGACTTCTTTAGGGTCTTTCATCCAATGATAATCAAGTCCAATTTCACCAAGAGCAAGCACTTTAGGGTGTTTAAGACTGGCTAAGAGGAAATCCTCAGCTTCCTGATTATAGGATCCAGCTTCTGTCGGATGCCAGCCGACCGTTGCATAAACTTCAGGGAAGCTATCAGCCAATTCAAGTGCCTTAGTGATTGTCGGCCGGTCAAAACCCACAACATTCACTCTTGTCACCCCAAGCTCACGCGCAAAAGCAATTTCATCCTGCTCCCTGCCCTCAAACTGCGAAACATTCAAATGTGTATGGGTATCAAAAATACGGTATGCTGTCATCTTTATCCTTCCTTATTTTCTTGCTGACACTATATTTCAAATCATACGCTGCGGCTTAAAGGTTTCTCAAAAGCTTTGCTGCAGCTCTTTTTCTGAAAGACTAAATTTCATTCCCATTTGAGAGTGGGATAAAAATCGGTAAATCGTTATAAAATGCCGATTTCGATTTTCTTGTCCCCTCCGCACAGCTGATTAAGGAGGTGGCTATCCCTTCAACCACTGCGTCAAACGTATCTGTTTAAAAAAGTGAAATGAGGCAGGACTTTCATCCCAGCCACCCTTCCCTGCTCCATTAAAGAGCACCTACCATTTGCTTTTTAAAGAAACCTTTTCAGCTCTGCAGCCCTTATCCAACCATTCTTTTTTTAAGCCCAAAAATGGTCGGTCGAACCTCAGGCAGACTATACAATTCACAAAAAGTCGGAACCAAACTGGCAGACTTTGCTGGCGGACCCAGTCCCACGAGTCTTGATATTGACCCATTTCAGTTCTCTTTCATTACTGCCATACTGTTCCTTGCTTCTTCAAGGACTTCCATAACGATTAGGCTGTGCTCCAACTGCTCACGCGCAAAGGTCAAATCCCCTTCCGCAATAACTTTGATAAACTGTTTAAACTCGCTGTACATACGGTGCGGATGGTGATTGTTATTTTTTTCCTGAGGACTGCTCTTATGATAGCTTAACGTTAAACTTGGGAGAGTATTGGTTGCACCATTAACGACTAAAGCGCCTTTATTGCCTTGAAGAGTGGTCCGAATCTCGGATTCAGAATCTTTGGCGCCAATGCAAACAGCCTTAGTACCATCATAATCTAAAATCAAAATACCGGATGTATCGATCCCCCGCTCAATATTAGGATAATAATGGACCGCTGTTGGCTTGCCAAGCAGACCGACAACAAAATGGATATTATAGATGTTAATATCCATAAGAGCTCCGCCCCCTTTTTCCCGGTCAAAAGCCGGCAGGACCGTCCCTTGTTTAAAGGCATCATAACGCGATGAATACTGAGAGTAGTTGCATTCAACCAGCTTTAAATCTCCCAAGGTCGGCAGCGTTTCTTTAATATAAGCATAATTGCCTAAATATTGGTTAGTAATGGCTTCCAGCAATATAAGCCCTTTTTCTTCCGCTAAGACTTTTAAATGTCTTAATTCATCTGCTTTAAGGGTAAAAGGTTTCTCACAAATCACATTTTTCCCGGCCTCTAAAGCCAATTTACTGAAGCGGTAGTGCAAATGATTGGGGACAGCGATGTAAACCGTATCTGAACTATCTTTGGCAAAGGCCTCTTCAGCATCAGTATAACAGTATCTAAAACCATATTCCGCCTTCATGGCCTGCAGTGTCTCCCAACTGCGCTTTGTTCCAACCAGTGATTCCAGCTGAAGCTCAGGCAAATCCGTTATAATACTCAAAAAATCAGAAACAATCATCCCTGAACCAACAATCGTTAAACGCATCAACTATCTCCTTTCACAAGATACAACGGGCGTATAAAAATCCGTATGAAAATAGGGGATGACAAGCGATGCTCGCATCACGATGACAGCCATCTTTTTCACTAGGATTTTAGCCCATGTTCAATTTACAAGATACAAAGAGCGTTTAAAGCTCACAGCAAAAATAGGAGCCTGACCGCCGAGTCACTAAAGACTCTAGGGAAGGCTGTCTTTTTTGCAAAGAGCTTAGCCCGTGTTCAATTTCACAAGATACAACGGGCGTTAAAAATGCAAAGTAAAAATGACGGTAAGTCCGAAATCTTCGATTTCGCAGACGCAAGCCTGCTAAAATACAGAGGTCTATTGATATTTTACTCTTTTTTAAAACTTTAAAATGCTCACTAGACCTTGCGGGAGTGAAATCAGCCAGCGAATGACTTCGATCCGAACCTAGAAATAGAAAGTGACTGTTTGAAGTGCTGTCCCACTCTCAGATGTCCGCAGCCACAAGCCAGTGCAACAGGAAGCTCCTGCTGCATGCCCTCTCACTCCACAGTTTTTAGATCGTATTTTAAAACTTTTTGTGTTACTTATAGTGTATCATTTTATAGGAAAAAGGACAGCTCTTTTAAAGAGTATTTAAGTTGCTGCTTGACAACTAAAGAAGAACTTAAATAAGTAAATAAACTGCTATAATCCTATAAATATTGCTTGAGGCCGGGGAACCCCGGCCTCATTTTATAACTGAATATACAAGGATACCAAAACAAAAACAACATTCCTGATTTCTGTCTTGCTCGCCCATTATCCTAATGCAACATCCATTACCATCATGATAACAAAACCGGCCATCAGACCAAGTGTCGCAATATCTGTATTGCCGTTGGTCTGCGACTCAGGGATTAGTTCCTCCACTACGACAAAAATCATAGCTCCTGCTGCAAAAGCTAAAGCATAAGGAATAATCTGAAGCATAATCATGACCAGAGCAGCACCAAGTACAGCACCGATCGGCTCAACTATAGCAGACATAGAACCCATATAAAAGGCATGAGCGCGTGAACTGCCATCGGCTCTGATAGGAATAGAAAGTGCTGCTCCCTCAGGAATATTTTGCAGACCAATTCCAATCGCCAAACCGATAGCTCCGACTAAACCGGCTACGGTCATATTCCCTGATGCCAAAGCCCCAAAAGTAACCCCCACAGCCAATCCTTCCGGAAAATTGTGAATCGTTATAGCCAAAAAAAGCAGGGCAGTTTTGGATAATTTTTTCTTAGGCTGAATCCCTTCAGCATCGTCAACATCCTTGCCTAAATGCAGATGCGGAACAATAGCATCAATTAAGCGAAGACCAAGACCGCCCAGTATAAAACCGACAGTTGCAGGAAACCAAGCCCAGCCGCCATAGTCTGCTTCTGCATATTCGATTGATGGAGCCAAAAGAGACCAAAAGGAGGCTGCAATCATAACGCCGGCCGCAAACCCCATCATAACATCCAAAAGTTTTCGACTGATATTCCTAAAGAAAAGCACCACACCTGAACCAAGGATTGTACAGCCCCAAGTAAACAAACCAGCCAAAAGCGCCAACCAGATCACATTCTGTGACATCATCCACTCAATCATCTCATCACTCTCTTTCATAAGATACAAAGGCCGTTAAAAAAATCCGTATGAAAATAGGGGATGGCAAGTGATGCTGGCATCACGCTGGCAGCCATCTTTTTCACTAGGATTTTAGGCCGTGTTCAGTTCAAATAAGATACAAAGCCCGTAAAAAGAGCAAAGCAAAAAGGCGGTAAGCCAGAAATCTTCGATTTCGTCGGCGCACCTCTGCCAGGACGACTAGAAGGCTGCGGTCGGCCGCTAGGACGATAAAGCCTTCAGACGGATACGGCTAGCGGTAACTAGGTAACTATACAGATTCCCAGTCCCCTCACTTTCCCTTTTCTAGGTTCGGGCTGAAATCATCCACTGGATGATTTCACTGCACAGCTCTTAGGGCGTGTTCAATTCACCAAGATACAAAGCCCGTTAAGAACGCAAAAGGAAAATAGGGGACTGACTGACGAATCGCCAGATTCTAAGTCAGGACATCTTTTTCCCGCAGCGTTTAGGGCGTGTTCAGTTCCAACAAGATACAAAGCCCGTTAAAAGAGCACCGCAAAAAGGCGGTAAGCCAGAAATCTTTGATTTCGTCTGCGCACCCCTGCCAAGACGACTAGAAGGGTGCTGCAGGCTGTAAAGACTGCAAAGCCTTCAGACGGATACGGCTGGCGGTAAGCCAGAAATCTTTGATTTCGTCTGCACACCCCTGCAGCCAGTCAATCTCTAAACTTAATGCGGATTCACCTAGGTTGTATAGTTTAAAACGAATATCTGTTCCAGCTTCTATTTTCTAAACCCCTGCTCTTTTAAACCTGTTGTTTTTATCATATCACAAAATAAATTAAAATCAATTTAAGAAAAATATAAAAACAGCTTTGCTTCTCCGCCTGCTGACTTTTACAGCGATAGTTTAAAATTTCTGCTAACCCAGCACAGCGCGATTGGAAAAGACCTTTATTTGCTTTTTCCCAGAGATTAATTTTAAAAGTAAAAACATTTTGAACAGGCACTGCATTAAAAAAACCGAAAGCCTCGAGCACTTCCGGTCCCTTGTTACAACACAGCTCTTTTAAGCTGATAAAACTTTACGCCCTTTGCGGCGGCGGCTGGCAAGCACACGGCGGCCGTTTTTAGTCGCCATCCGATGGCGGAAACCGTGTTTCCGCTGACGGCGGATTTTACTTGGTTGATAAGTACGTTTCACGTTTAAGAATACCTCCTCATAGATTTTCGTATTCGTTTAGCCGGCTATTGTGATATCAGTTACTAAACATACTAACCTATTTTATAATAAAGCGCCGACCCTGTCAAGATTTACTGAACTTTTATTGAACGAAAGAAAATATAGAGAAACTGATGCAGGATTTCAAGGAAAGCATATTCCGAACTCACTTGCACTTCCTACTGCTTTTTGCCCCAACAACTTAATGCGTGTTTTATCGCTTATAAGCGACCACAACATAGCGGTTGGGGTCATTGCCTTCTGAATAGCTCTCGACACCTTCAATTTTAGTAATCGTTTTATGAACGATTTTTCGCTCACTGTTACTCATTGGGTCCATGGTATAACTGCGGCCTGAATCCAGCACCCGTCTGGCAACCTTCTGTGTGAAGTCAATCAGCGTTTCGGTCCGATGTTCAATATAGTCATGGACATTCAGCGAAACAATGAAATTTTTTGAAAAGCGATCATACAGGAAATTCTGAGCTAAAAGCTGCAGCGATTTTAAAACTTTCCCATGATAACCGATGACACGGCCGGCTTCCGGTGTTTCAATCTGCAGATTAATCTGACGGCTCGTATGGCTAGTCTCAATAGTGGCATCAATATCCATCTCATAAATAATCTTTTTGACATAATCACTTACGCCAGCAACTGCCTGTTCAATATTACCACTTTGAGCTTCCACTTCAAACTCTGCTGCTACAAAGGCTGCAAAATCACTGTCCCTTTCTGCTGCTTCAGATAGTGAGCTGCTGACCGGAGCACTCTCTGCCGGACCATCTTCCAAAACACCTTCTTCCTTTTGAACTTCTCTTAAAAGTGTCTGCGGTGTTTTTTTAGTATCCAAGACCGTTTCCTTAAATTTGTCCCCAACAGCTTGACCGGCTTTTTCTTTTTTCTTTATCATGCCGCTGATTTTAGCCATTTCGAGGGCGTCCTCACGCTGTGAAGAGACAGGTTCATTTTGCCGATTAACAGCATCAGGCACCCCTTTGACCGCTCTTTGGTCAGCCTTATGCGCTGTCGTTTCAGCAATCCCTTCAATATCAACTTGAGCCGGTTTCTTTCCAAACCACAGAAATCCTTTTTTCTCACGTGCAATAACCTTGATATGTGCTTTCAAACGCGAGATTTGCAACTCTTCCAATCCTTTTTCAATAGCCTCTTCAACAGTT
Source organism: Streptococcus huangxiaojuni (assembly GCF_040930515.1). Taxonomy (NCBI): domain Bacteria; kingdom Bacillati; phylum Bacillota; class Bacilli; order Lactobacillales; family Streptococcaceae; genus Streptococcus; species Streptococcus huangxiaojuni. The sequence goes on along the minus strand of NZ_JBFQEG010000001.1, from coordinate 77,906 downwards.
GAACCTGTGAAAATCACCATAACAACTCTCTCCTTCAACAAGATACAAAGCCCGTGAAAAGAGCAAAGCAAAAATAGGAGCCTGACCGCCGAGTCACTAAGACTCAAGGGAGGGCTATCTTTTTTGCACAGCTCTTAGGGCGTGTTCAATTCCAACAAGATACAAAGCCCGTGAAAAATCCGTATGAAAATAGGGGATAGCAAGTGATGCTAGCATCACGCTGACAGCCATCTTTTTCACTAGGATTTTAGGGCATGCTCGATTCCAACAAGATACAAAGGCCGTTAAAAGAGCAAAGCAAAAATAGGAGACTGGACGAAGAGCCACAAGGCTCTAGGACAGGCTATCTTTTTTGCACAGCTCTTAGGCCGTGTTCAATTAACAAGATACAAAGCCCGTGAAAAATCCGTATGAAAATAGGGGATGGCAAGTGATGCTAGCATCACGCTGACAGCCATCTTTTTCACTAGGATTTTAGGGCGTGTACCTTTATTTTCTTTGCTTTCTTGCTTTTTTTCTGGCGCGGCGCATTTTTGCCTGACGCTCTTTAGCTTCCTGTTCAGCCTGCTGCCGGGCTGCAATAATCTTAAAAGGATTATTGAGCAGGAGAATCTGAACAACCTGAAAAGCATTAGAGACTGTCCAATAAAGGACAATCCCGCTGGCTAATCGGAAGCCCATAAAGAAAATCAAGGCCGGCAGCAAATAGGTCATGACTGTCATTGCAAAATTGGCCTCCTTAGCCGCCTTATTTGTCAGCCAAGAAGAAAGGAAAGTAAAGACGGCAGCCAGAACCGCAAGAATAAAATACGGATCGGGCTGTGACAGCTCCAGCCATAAAAATCGCCCAGTACGCAAAAAAGCAACACGTGTCAGTGCCTGATAGAGGGCAATCATAACCGGCATTTGAATGGCCAGCGGAATAAAGCTGGCATAAGGATTAACACCATATTTTTTATAGAGAGCCTGGCTTTCCTCGGCCAATTTCATCCGGCTCCCGCTGTCTCTCCCAGAATACTGGGCCTGCAAAGCTTTTAACTCGGGCTGAAGATCCTGCATTTTTTGCCCGGACTTGATTTGCATATTATATAAAGGCATCATCAGGGCACGGATAATAATGGTAAAGAGAACAATCCCCAGCCCGATGGATCCGCCGAACGACAGCCACCTGATGGCTTGAGCAAAAAAATAAACAAGCTGATCCCATCCATTGCCGGATGAAGCACTGACCTCACTGCGGCTGCAGGCAGACAAAAATAAAAGACCGCCGACAGCTAACCCTGATAACTTAATTTTTCTTTTCACTATCTGAACCTTCCTGATATAATTTAGCAAGTTTAAGAACATGCCGCAAATTTTTCTTTATCTCATGATAATCCAAAGATTCCACTCCTTTTCTGGCAATTACAACAAAATCATCAGAAGCCAGATGGCTTTGAAACTCCATAAGCGCATGCCGGATTTTACGCTTAACCGCATTACGGATAACCGCCTTGCCGATTTTTTTACCGACAGAAATTCCGGCTCTAAAGTGCTGCTGCTGCTTTGCTAAACGGTAGACAACAAACCGCCTGTTAGCAACATTTTCCCCATGGTCAAAAATGGCTTGAAAATCTTTGTCGCTCTTGACACGATAGGTCTTCTTCAAAACACAACTCCAAACATCTAAATTATTACTATTATACCACAAAATAGAAAAAAGCCTCAACCCTTGGTATTTTGGCTTTCTATACTTATGATTTCAAATCGTCTTTGGCTTGTTTTATCTGCTCTTTAACCTGCTCAAAACCTGTCCCCCCAAGCGACTGCCTCCTCTCAACTGCTGTGCGGGAGCGGAGAGCTTGGTAAATATCCTCTTCAATTAAATCAGATAATTCCTGATAGCGTTCCAAAGGGACATCCTGCAGGTAATATCCGCCTTTCGTACACTCTAAAACCAACTTGCCGACAAGAGCGTGGGCCTCACGAAAGGGCAGACCTTTGCTGGCCAGATAGTCGGCAAGCTCAGTTGCATTGGAAAAATCTTTTTCCGTTGCCTGAGACATTTCTTCCTTGTGGACAGTCATTGTATCAAGCATGCCGGCTAAAATATCCAGAGCAACTGTTATGGTTTCTGCTGTATCAAACATCCCCTCTTTATCTTCCTGCAAATCTTTATTGTAAGCTAGAGGAAGAGATTTCATAACGGTCAGCAGGCTGAGCAGATTTCCATAAACTCGGCCCGATTTCCCGCGAATCAATTCCGCCATATCGGGATTTTTTTTCTGCGGCATGATGGACGATCCGGTTGAAAAAGTGTCAGACAAACTGATAAAATGGAATTCATGAGAACACCAGCTGATCAGCTCTTCACACAAACGGCTCATATGCATCATCAAAATACTGGCATTAGCCAGAAATTCTAAAATAAAATCGCGGTCCGATACTGCATCAAGCGAGTTGCTGTAAGGCTTAGCTAAACCGAGCAAATCTGCTGTCCGCTCACGGTCAATAGGGAAGGTTGTCCCAGCAAGAGCAGCCGCTCCTAAGGGAGAGAGGTCCGTATGTTCAAAATTGAAATCAAAACGCTCGCTGTCCCTTGTAAACATACTATAGTAGGCCAGCAGATGGTGACCGAAAGAAACAGGCTGAGCATGCTGCAAGTGAGTGTAGCCTGGCATAATGGTATAAGTATGCTCTTGGGCAAGATCAAGCAGCACCTGGCGCAAATGGTCCAATTTTTCCAGCACTTCTTTTAATTTCGCTTTCAGATACAGATGCATATCTGTCGCGACCTGATCATTCCGTGAGCGCGCCGTATGAAGCTTTCCTGCCACAGGCCCAATCTCAGCCGTCAGGAGGGCCTCGATATTCATGTGAATATCCTCATTGTCCACAGTAAACACCAACTGTCCGTCTTCATACTGCTTAAGTAGTTTTTCAAGGCCGGCTTTGATGGCAGCAGCCTCTTCTGCTGCAATAATTCCCGTCTCACCCAGCATAGTGACATGGGCGAGCGATCCCTGAATATCGTATTTAGCCATTTTTTGGTCAAAACTGATTGACGCTCCAAATGCCTCAACCCAGTCCTCAAGGCTGGCTTCAAAACGGCCGCCCCAAAGTTTTTCTTTTTTTGTCATGATGATTCCTCTATTTATAAGAAAAAGTAAACCTGAACCGCAGCAGGTTTCCCTTGTCTCTTTTTCTTGTTTTGATTTCAGATAAACTAATATTTCAAAACGGCAACACCCTTCTAGTCGTCCTGGCAGGGGGCGTCTGCGAAATCAAAGATTTCGGACTTACCGTCAGCCGTAAACGTCTAAAAGCTTTGTCGTCCTAGTAGCCGACCGCACCTTTCTAGCCGTTCTGGCAGGGGGGCGCAGACGAAATCAGAGATTTCTGGCTTACCGCCTTTTTGCTTTGCTCTTTTAAGGGTTTTTATTTCTTATGAAAATGGGGCGGGAGATGGTACTCCCGACCCTTGGTTTGTCTCACCGGACACTATTCTTAAAGGCCAGCTCTCAGACCGGCTTTATCTAAGCTCGTTGTGGCTCACTGGGCACATTGACGAGAAAGTCTGCTATATAAGAAAAGAGGGGGTTCAGATGCGCCTCACAGGACACTTTTATCTGAAATATTCCGGCACTTTTCTTTAGTCATTCTCAGGTGTATTGTTTTGAGCCTGCTCTTGTACCTGAGCGTTGACTTTTGTCGGCAGCCCCCAAAGTTTGATGAACCCGACAGCACTGTCCTGATCAAAGGTATCGGCGCTAGTATAAGTAGCCAGATTCTCATCATAAAGGGAGTTAGGAGACTTGCGGGCAACCACTTTTGCGCTGCCTTTATAAAGTTTAACTTTAGCTGTACCGTTAACGTTTTTTTGGCTCTCTTTAATATAGGCCAAAATCGCATCGGTGGCTGGGCTGAACCAGAGCGCATTGTAAATCAGATTAGCCAGCTCATTCTCAAGAATAGGTTTAAAATGAGCGACTTCCCGTACCAAAGTCAAATCTTCAATCTCTTTATGGGCGGCTAACAGTGTTACTGCACCTGGGCATTCGTAAATCTCTCTTGATTTAATACCAACCAGACGGTTCTCAACATGGTCAATCCGTCCTATTCCGTGTTTACCGGCGAGCTCATTTAATTTTTGAATTAAATCAGCCAGCTTCATTTTCTGCCCGTCAAGAGCAACAGGGGTTCCTTTTTGAAACTCAATTTCAATATAATCCGCCTTGTCCGGAGCTTCTTCTACAGCGCTTGTAATACCAAAGGCATCTTCCGGCGCCTCGTTCCATGGGTTTTCAAGAATACCACATTCATTGGCACGTCCCCATAAATTCTGGTCAACTGAATAAGGATTGTCCAAATCCGCCGGAACCGGAACACCGTGGGCTTTAGCATATTCAATTTCTTCCTCACGCGACCACTTCCACTCACGAACCGGTGCGATAACTTTGAGATTCGGATCAAGCGCAGCGATAGCGACCTCAAACCGAACCTGGTCATTTCCCTTACCGGTACAGCCGTGAGCAATCGTCCTAGCATTTGTTTTATGGGCAATTTCTACCAGCTTCTTAGCAATAATCGGACGGCTGAGCGCTGAAACCAAAGGGTACTTCTGCTCATAGTAGGCATGAGCCCAAAGAGCAGGAAGAACATAGTCTTGGGCAAATTCATCCTTAACATCGAGGACATAAGATTCAACAGCTCCGACTTTTAAGGCTTTATCATGAATAAAATCAAGATCTTTGCCTTCACCGACATCCATGCAAACAGCAATCACATCATAGTCTTTTTTAAGCCAAGTGATGGCAACTGATGTATCTAGACCGCCGGAATAGGCTAAAATGACTTTTTCTTTAGACATATTGTATCTCTTTTCTTATATTTATTAGCTATGTGTCCATGATAATGTATATTTATTCTTTTGTCAACCCTTTTTATGTATATTTTTTAAAAAAATGTATTTTTATTCCAAAAAATCGACAAATCTCACAGAATCGAGGTTTGATTTCTGACTGCCCTGCGGAATTGTCTGAAGACTATACAAAAAAGCCGGGAGCTCCGGCTGATATTTATGTCTCTAGACTCATAAAACAACTGTTACCTAAAAATGCAAAAACTCCCCTAGGCAGATTGCTTTTATCGAAAATTGGATTAACCATTATCTTATGAAATTTTTTAACTATAGTTTCCCAAGACAATTTCTGATGGGGGCTAACTTCAACTCAGAATTTAGTAAAATAATTCATTCAAGTGATTTTGTCATAGTCTCTTCCAATCCTAGTAAAAACTTTTTTCTTTCAAGGCCTCCTCCGTAGCCTCCCAATTTACCAGATGAACTGATGACTCGATGACAGGGAATGATGATAGCAATTTGATTCGCACCATTTGCATTTCCAACCGCTCTTACCTTATGAACATCACCTAATTCTAAAGCTAAGTCTTTGTAATTTTTGGTTTTTCCAACTGGAATTTCTTGTAACAGTTTCCAAACAGAAACTTGAAAAGGCGTCCCAGTTAAACACAATGGTACAGTAAATGAAGAATTTTTACCCGCAAAATACTCTTCAACCTCTCTTGATGTTTGTTTTAGAATAGAATTATTTCCCGCAATTATCCTAGCATTAAGTTTGAGGCGTAACTTTTCTATCTCTTTCTCAAGCCCGCGTCTATCTTCAAATTCTAGAAGGTACAGACCATTGTCATCAGCTATTGCAATCATACGTCCAAGAGGTGTAGAAACAAAGTCTGCAATAAGCAAATGAATTTCCATTTTTTTAACAGGATTCCCCATAATACTCGTAAAGGCATCATTGAATCCACTAGCTGATTGATAACCCGTAGCTAATTGCTGATCGATAACCTTTGCGCCTTCTGCTATCTTTTTGAAAGCAATCCCCATACGACGAGAACGAGCATATTGAACAAATGTCATATTATAGTATTTCTTAAATTGTCGTCTAGCTGTTGCTGAATGCATACCTAATTTTTGAAAATCCTTTTCCCTCCAATGTTTTTCCGGTTCTTTTTCAACAGCTGTTACGAGTTGCTGTACTTCGTCTGGGATGGTTCTGGGATAAGAAAGGGGGGAACAGATTTTACAAGGACGGAACCCCGCCAAGAGCGCCTCTTCAGCAGTTTTATAAAACTCACAATTCTCAAATTTTGGTTTTTTAGCACGGCAACTTGCATGACAAAATATCCCTGTTGTAGTAATTGCTGCAAAAAATATACCATCAAATTCAGAGTTCTTCTCCACCAAGGCTTTGTAATACTGTTTTTTTAATTCTTTATCTGTAATCATTTTTATCCTCCAAAATCATATTACTCCTAATTTCTGTTTTTTTCTTTCGAAATTTGAACAAGTATTTTAAAAAAGCGATAAGGAAGACTCCCCATTTGTCAAATTAAGTTTATCTTGCAGCTCCTAACACTATCAAAATCAGGAAAAGCTGGATTATGAGTTTCCTCTTCACCCTCATTGTCAAGAAAAATAATTAAGTATGACTTCCAAAAAGTCTTTAGAATTCTCATCCTTGATGCTCAAAGCTGTCCGACTATCTTCTAACTCAAAAAACGATACTTTCAATGCCAATCATGTCGTAAAGTGATGGTTTCCAAGACACATTGGTAAACAAGAGTCACCAGATTTCTCACCCTGTCTGGCAAAAATCACTCAGCTCTTGACTGAAAACATGGCTAATACCGCTAGAAGATTTCACATCTCCGTGTCAACGCAGCGAAAACCATCCCAGTTTACTTTCAAAGAGGATTAATGCTAAATTGAAAACTACTAGTAAACTTATCAAGGAGATCAAGCGGGCTGCTTTTGGCTTTAGATATCTTCGCAACTCCAAAACCGAGATTCTCATCACCTTAAACATCACAAAAGAGAGAACCAATTTGATTCTCTCTTGGGTTTAGACTCTGTCAGCCACTTCAGTTGACAAAGAGTCTTTTTGTTTTTACGATATCTTTTCCAGCATTTTCTCAATATGATTAATAGCCTTGTCCCGGCCCAACAGGAAAATGGTATCCGGCAGTTCCGGTCCGTGCATTTCCCCTGAAACTGCAATACGAATCGGCATAAAAAGATTTTTCCCTTTGATGCCTGTTTCTTTTTGAACCGCTTTAATTTGCGGAAAGATATTTTCTGCAGTAAAGTCCTCATCACTCATGGCCTCCAATTTTGACTTAAAGGCTTTCAGGACTGTCGGTACTGTTTCCCCGGACATAAATTCACGTTCTGTGTCAGTTAACTCCGGAAAATCGGCGAAAAATAAGTCTGTTAAAGGCAGGATTTCGTCTGCTGACTTCAACTGCGGCTGATAAAGAGCCACTAATTTTTCAGCCTTGTCTGTCAGGCGGCCGGCTGACTCAAGAAAAGGTCTGCACAGGCCAAAGACTCTATCAAAGTCCGCATTTTTGAGGTATTCATTGCTCAGCCAGTCCAACTTCTTTTGGTCAAAAGCAGCTGGAGATTTACTGAGACGCTTTTCATCAAAAAGGTCGATCAATTCCTGACGAGAGAAAATTTCATTTTCACCACCCGGATTCCAGCCCAACAGAGCGATAAAATTAAAGATCGCTTCCGGTAAATACCCTTTTTTACGGTAATCTTCGATAAACTGCAGGGTGTTGGTATCACGTTTAGAGAGCTTCTTGCCGGTTTCAGCGTTAATAATCAAGGTCATATGCCCAAAATTCGGCGCCTGCCAGCCTAAGGCTTCATAAACCATCAGTTGTTTAGGAGTATTAGCGATATGATCGTCCCCGCGGATGACATGCGAAATCTCCATAAGATGATCATCAACAACAACTGCAAAATTGTAAGTTGGATAACCGTCTTTCTTTTGAATGACCCAGTCTCCGCCGATGTTGGCTCCTGTAAACTCAATCTCTCCTTTGACCATGTCATTCCACTTATAGACACCGGTCTCATTGACAGCTAAGCGAACAGTCGGCAGGACACCGGCAGCTTTGCGCTCTGCGGTATAGGCAGCCTTTTCTTCATCAGACATACCCAGATATTCATTAACATAGCGCGGTGTTTCGCCGGCTGCTTCTTGGCGTTCGCGCTCTGCAGCCAGTTCTTCTTCAGTGACATATGATTCGTAAGCTAAGCCCTTTGCCAGCAGCTCCTTAATGTAGCCTTGGTAAATCTCCAGACGTTCTGACTGCCGGTAGGGGCCGTAAGTACCTGGTTCTGCCGGACTTTCGTCCCAGTCGATTCCCAGCCAGCGAAGATTCTCCAGCTGTGAGCGTTCTCCGTCTTCCACATGACGTTTACGGTCAGTATCCTCAATTCTGATAATGAAGTCTCCGCCGTAATGACGGGCATAAAGGTAGTTAAAGAGCGCTGTCCGCGCATTGCCGATATGCAGTAATCCGGTAGGGCTTGGGGCGTAGCGCACCCTTATTTTCTGAGCCATCTTTCTCTCCTGTCCTTTTTTCAATCGTTTTTATTATAGCACAAATTAAACACATAACAAGGAGATTGTTCTGAGAAAACAGCAGAAAAAATCTAAAGTGCCCCGCTATTTTCCGCTTCACTGCGTCTGATAAAATCTGCTGCAGTGTCTATAACTGCAAAAGTTTGTAAAGCAGCCAGAAAACTCAGCTGAACATCAGATGCATCTATTTTTTGATTTTTATAGAAGAGATCTTTAGTTGCTGTCGCATCACTGATCACTATAGGCTGATAGCCCTTTTCTTTAGCTGCTCTGACCGTTGAATCAACACACATGTGGGTCATCATGCCAGCTATAACCAGCTGACCGACTTCCAAAGCTTGTAATTTGTCATCTAATCCAGTCCCCAAAAAGCTATTTGGGAAATGCTTGGTAATAACAAGAGCCTCCTTTTGCAGATTTAAACTCGGATGCAGTTCAGCACCTTCACTGTTTTCAGCAAAAAAATCAGCGTCCTCATTCTTTTTAATATGCTGAATATAGAGAATTGGCAAATTTCTTTTTAAAAATAAGGTCTCTAGCCTATTGATCTGAATCAAAGCCTCTTCAGGTCTAACCAATTCACATTTCCCAAGATGAAAATAATCCTTTTGAACATCAATAATTAATAACGCCTGCCTAGTCATAATACTAGCTCCCTTCTAAAAGTCAAAGCTGCCTGATTGTGTCCAATACCTTTTTATATGGTATGATTAAGTATAGAACTTTTGTAAGTTAATGGCCATCACTTAATGAAAAACAATCAGTTCTTTTCATTTCACTGTGAAAGGATATATAAAATGGATAATATTGATAAAGAGATTCTCAGTCTGTTAAAAACAAACGGACGTTTAACAAACAAAGAAATCGGACAGCTCGTTCATCTAACCGGTCAGGCAGTCGGCAATCGTATCAGTAAACTTCAGGAAAATGGGACAATCATGCATTTTACGACCGCTATTTCTTATTCCTTCCAGCAATATATTATGGTTTATATGGACAGCAATCAGTTCAGCCGTTTTGAACAGTTTGCTACAGCTTATGAAGAAATTGATGAATTCTATAAAGTTTCCGGACACGCCTGCTATTTAATAAAAGCCCACTTTAATGAAGCTGACTTAAAAGCTTTTTTAGAACGATTGACATACTGGGGGCGTTACAATGTCGAAAATATCCTGCAGCAGATAAAATAAAGGAATTGTTGCTGTAGAAAATTACCTCAGCAGCTGATTTTTTGTAAATCCAACTGCTGATAGCACTTTTACACAAATAAAACAAAGCTGAGAAATTTGTCTCAGCTTTGTTTTATTGGGATTGCATATGCTCTAATAGCTCAGAAAAGAGGGAGCCCTTTCAAACAGTTGTTTTACAGCTGGGCCATCTACAGACATGTCAAGTCTGTTCCACCAAAAATTAAAAGAGCAAGGAAAATCAATGTCTTTGGCATCACGGTTTTCATCTCGCTCGTTACTGGGTATTTTATCCTGCAGCTTATTACAAGAAGCTGTCTAAGAGCGATGATTTGCCGCCGCCATCACCGCCGCCAGTAATAATATGACTGCCGATAACGTTAGCAAAGGTTTCGATATTTAAACTTTGTACATAAATCTCACCAGTTCCGCGGAAGGAATTGACAATCCCTTCGCCGGTTCCGATAGACTGCAGAAAACCGTTCTCTAAGTGAATATCATACTGCAATTCACGGCTCCAGGCTACAACATGAGCATTATCGATTGTGATTTCTTCTCCTTGGAGTTCTATTCTTTTAATCGAGCCAAAGGCATTAGCTAAAAGCGTCCCTTCTCCTTCAGTTGTCATGACAAAAAGACCGCCCTGTCCTCCGAAAAAGGCACGTCCGACTGACTGTCGTTCCATCTTGTACTGAGCAGAGCCATCCAAAGCTAAGAAGGCGCCATCATTCAGGCGATACTGCCTGCTTCCCAGTTCAAGCGCAATAACCTGACCGGGAACAGACGGGGCTAAAGCCAGCCTGCCATCATCAGCATTTGAGACTGCTTGGGTAATAAAAGCAGACTCCCCGGAAGTCATTGAACGGCCAATCGCTCCCACCAGTTTTCCCAGCCCAGAACCACGGGCATTGAGCCTTGTATTGAGAGTGACGCTGGGCGTATGATAAACCATACTGCCGCGCTGAATATAAGCTGTCTCTCCCGCTTCCAAAGCAATTTCAACCAAGGGAAACTGCATGTTGCTGTCAATAGTAAATTTCATCCGATTATCTGCCATTATTCGCCTCCTGTGCTTTTTGTATTATTATTTTAATACAGATGATAACAGGTCTTTCGGTATCTGTCAAGTATCACAGGGCATGGGCTGGTATTTTTTATCTAGCGCTGCTATATCAAGCCTTAATCTCTGTCATTCGGCCGGTATCTACATCATAAACCGCTCCGGAAATAGTAATATCAGCCGGAATCAAAGGCGACTGACGCAGCAGGACCATATCTTCCCGCACACTGTCAGCGACATCGCTAAAAGGCAAAAAGTCCCAATCGCCAGCATCTACTCCCAAATCCCGCTGCAGCTGCTGGGCAAAAGCAGTATTGGTAAAAGTTTGTGCACCGCAGTCAGTATGATGCAGCACCACAATCTCTTCTGTCCCCAGTTGCTGCTGAGAAATAACCAAGGAGCGAATCACATCTTCTGTCACCCGTCCGCCGGCATTCCGTAAAATGTGAGCATCCCCCAGTGCTAATCCCAAGGCCTGGGCAACGTGAAGACGGGCATCCATACAGGTGACAATCGCAACCTTGGTTTTTGGTTTCATCGGTAAGTGGGCTGTCCCATGCAGGTCAGCATAAGCTTGGTTGGTTTTTAAAAAGTTGTCAAAATAAGACACTGTCGTCCTCCCTATCAGCAGCCGACCGGAAATTTTAACCGATCGGGCTGCAAAGTAAATCTTTTGTGGTTTAAGCAGGCTTGCCGGGAACCGCTTTACAGGCTGCATTCCCTGCCTGCCCAATGTCGTTTTATCAGCAGCTCAAAAACTTTTTGAGGGCTTTTAGGCAGAAAGGTAGTACTTTCTCCATCAGCCAAACACTTTTTTAAGAACTTCACTGACAGTTCTGACAGCGATGACCTGAATAGTCTCAGGTATTTCGACACCCTGCAGAGAGTTCTTAGGCACATAGACTTTGGTGAAGCCGAGCTTGGCGGCCTCTTTTATCCGCTGTTCAATGCGGTTAACCCGGCGGATTTCACCAGTCAGACCAATCTCGCCAATAAAAGCGGTTTTGGGATCTGTTGGCTCTTCCTTATAGCTTGAAGCCAGCGCTACCGCTACGGCTAAATCAATGGCCGGTTCATCTAATCTTACACCTCCGGCTGATTTTAGGTAGGCGTCCTGATTTTGGAGCAGAAGGCCGCAGCGTTTTTCCAAAACTGCCATAATCAGACTGACACGGTTGAAGTCAAGGCCAGTCGTTGTCCGCTTAGCATTGCCGAAAACACTGGGTGTAACCAAGGCCTGCAGCTCTGCAAGGATAGGCCGGCTTCCTTCTATAGTTACCACAATAGCAGAACCGGTAGCTCCATCCAAACGTTCTTCTAAAAAGACCTGACTGGGATTGAGAATTTCTGCCAAACCAGAAGCCCGCATTTCAAAAATACCGATTTCATTGGTTGAGCCAAAACGGTTTTTAACCGCCCGCAGGATACGGAAAGTATGATGACGTTCCCCTTCAAAATACAAGACAGTGTCAACCATATGCTCCAGCATGCGCGGGCCGGCTATGGTCCCTTCCTTGGTTACATGACCGACAATAAAAACTGCCATGTTATTCGTTTTAGCCAGCTGCATGAGCTCAGCTGTTACTTCCCGCACTTGACTGACAGATCCTTGGACACTTGAAATGTCAGGACTCATAATGGTTTGAATAGAGTCAATGATCAAGAAATCCGGCTGAAGCTTTTCAATTTCCGTCCGAATCAGCTGCATGTTGGTTTCAGCATAAAGGTAAAAGGCATTGTCAATATCTCCCAAACGTTCACTCCGCAGCTTTATCTGCTCGGCCGACTCTTCCCCTGAAACGTAGAGAACAGTTCCTTTATGAGCCAGCTGGGTTGAGACCTGCAAAAGCAAGGTCGATTTGCCAATACCGGGATCCCCTCCGATAAGAACCAAGCTTCCGGGTACAACACCTCCGCCCAAGACACGGTTGAATTCCCCCAGATCGGTTTGGATACGGCTGACCTTAATCGCAGCAATATCGGTCAGCTTAACCGGTTTTGTTTTCTCGCCTGTCAAGCTGACACGCGCATTTTTGACTTCAGCAGTCTCAATTTCCTCTACAAAAGAGGACCAGGCCGAACAGTTGGGACAGCGCCCCAGATATTTGGGAGAATTATAGCCGCATTCTTGACAGACAAAGGTTGTTCTTTTTTTAGCGATAGGTTCTTCCTCCTCTTTAATCAATTCTTACTTAAGAGCATTTATAAGCGGCAAAACAGGGCATTTCAGCAAACCGTTTCTTTTGCACTTTCCGCTTCGCCCCTGACTGTGCTTTAGTCTTTTTTATTTTCCGGTACTGCCGAAACCGCCTGTACGAATCCCGTCAGCCTTGTCTCCGTCAGCGACTAAAAAGGGCATAAAAATCCCTTGAACAAGCCGCTCTCCAGCCTCGATTACCACCGCTGTTTCGGTAATATTTTGCATTTGTGCAAAAATATGTCCCTCATTGGCAGGATTGTTGTAATAATCCCCATCAATAATACCGACAGAATTAATCAGCACCAAGCCCTTTTTTCTCGGATTTGAAGAGCGGTCATAGAGGCAGAGTACTTCGCCGGCCTGCATATAAGCCTTAACACCTGTCGGAACTAAAACAATTGCGCCGGGAGCAATTTCTGTTTGTTCTGCCGCTTTTAAATCATAGCCAGCAGCATGAGCAGTCTCACGCCTCGGCAGCAAACCCTCATCAGTAAAACCGGAAACCAGTTCAAAACCACGTATTTTAGACATCTTTTCCTTCCTTTCCTTCATTTTTATCTATTCGTTATTCTAACTATCTATCAGGAATGACCCCAAAGAGATAATAGGTGATAAAGACCGTCAAAGCCAGCAGAGCTATCTTCACCCAGATGATTGGGGCCAGCCAGACTGACAGACCCATCAGCAGATAAATTTGAACGATAATTTTCTTTTTGCGCTCTTTGGCGATGCTTTTGCTTTCAGCATAGTCCGCAACATAGAACTGATAAAGTTTGGTCTGTTTCAGCCATAACTCAAATTTTTTGGAACTGCGGGCAAAACAATAACCTGATAAAAGGAGAAAAGGGGTAGTCGGCAAAACCGGCAGAACAACACCGATAACTCCTAAAATAAGGCTCAGATAACCAGCAGCAATCAGCAGCATTTTTTTCATATAGCTATTCTACCATGTTTTTTTTGTTTTAGCACTGAGTTGACAGTATTTTTAGAAAACGTTATCATATTATAAGAAAATAAAAGTAGAAAAGAGGTTGCCCTATGAAACTTATTGGACTTGTTGGTACCAATTCAGCCCGTTCAACCAACCGCCAGCTTCTCCAATATATGCAAAAACACTTTGCGGATAAAGCGGCTATTGAACTGGTTGAAATTAAAGATATCCCTGTCTTCAATAAACCCGCTGACAGAAAAGTGCCAGATAGTGTCACCGAAATCGCCGCAAAAATTGAAGCGGCAGATGGTGTCATCATCGGCACACCTGAGTATGACCACTCCGTTCCTGCAGTTCTGATGAATGCGCTGGCTTGGCTGTCTTACGGCATTTTCCCGCTGCTGAACAAACCTGTTATGATTACAGGGGCGTCCTTTGGAACGCTGGGATCTTCCCGCGCACAGCTTCAGCTCCGGCAAATCCTAAATTCTCCCGAATTAAAAGCCAGTGTCCTTCCTGATGAGTTTTTGCTTTCTCATTCCTTACAGGCTTTCGATGCAGACAACAATCTGATCGATTTGGAAACCATTCAAAAATTAGATGCTATTTTTGATGATTTCCGTATCTTTGTCAAGATGATTTCTAAAATGTCAAATGCTCAGGCCTTACTGCGGAAAGAGGCCGAAAACTTTGACTGGGAAAGCTTATCATAAGGAGGAAAAACGATTATGAAATTTGTTGGAATTGTCGGCTCAAACGCCGACCAGTCCTATAACCGTATGCTCTTAGAATTCATTCGCCGCCATTTTAAACTGAAATTTGAACTGGAAGTGCTTGAAATCAAAGATGTCCCTATGTTTAATCAGGATGACGATCAGTCTGACAGCTTTGCTGTTCGCTATCTCTATAATAAAATTACCCGTGCAGACGGTGTTATTATCGCAACTCCCGAACATAATCACACGACCACTCCGGCTTTGAAAAGCACCCTTGAGTGGCTGTCCTTTAACTTGCATCCCTTTGAAAATAAGCCTGTTATGATTGTCGGAGCTTCCTACCACGATCAAGGGACATCGCGCGCTCAGGTTCACCTGCGCAAGATTCTTGATGCGCCAGGAGTCAATGCCTATACGCTTCCGGGCAATGAGTTTCTGCTGGGCAAGGCAAAAGAGGCTTTCGATGAAGAAGGCAATATTACTAATGAAAGCACGGTTGCTTTCCTTGAAACCTGCTTGGATAATTTCATAAAATATGTGGGAGTCGTGTCGCAATTGAAAAAACCAAAACCGATTGAACCGGAAGATTTAGACTGCGGAAAACCTATTGCAACAAGTATTACAGAAATTGACCCAGATGATCCGGAATGGCTGGAAAAGGCTTCCAAACTGGTAAACGCTGTCGAAGGAGATACCTATGTTAAACTCGACCAAGGTTTACTGACAGTTAACCAGCTTAATATGTTCTTAAATGCCATGCCTTTTGAGCTGACTTATGCCGATGATAATAATCAATTCCTATACTACAATAATGCACATCAGGATCCGGAAACCATGTTTGCCAAACGGGTTCCTGAGCAGGTTGGAAATCGCATGTCAACTGTTCACGGCTCTCTGTCGCCAGCTCGTATGAAAAATGTTGAATGGGTTATCGGCACACTGCGCAACGGCAATCAAGAATATGTCAGAACAATTGTTCCAGGTTCTCCGGACAGTGTCATTAACACCCACAACTATCAGGCTATGTATTATCCTGACGGGTCTTATGCTGGTATCAATGAAATTGTCTTTAACTTTAAACCTTGGCTGGATTGGTATCTTAAAGAAACCGGACAGCGTTTAGTGGGCGGACACAGTGCAGCCCCTGCTTCTCACGGAGCAGCAGATGCCACATCCGGAGCTTCAGACAGCGCAGGCAGTGCAGGGGCAGCTACCGATGCCGATTCAGGCGCATCAGCACACTGATTTTACCAAATAGAAGCTGTTTTATAAATTTAGAAGCTTTAAAAGCCAGTTCTCTCAGGGCTGAGAAAGCAAGAAGCCATTTTCTTAAAAGAAAAGCTGCTGCTTTCTCAGTTTTTTAACATCTGCTGTTAAGCCAATATTCCGGCTTGTATTTTTGCCGGAAAAGCAGCTAACAATCCCTTTGTTCTGAGCGTCAGAAGACTGCTGCCGCTGTTTTGACTTTGGATTCTATCTCTGATAAATAATAACATAACCCGCAAAAACGACCAAGGAGTGATTTATGACCCCATTTCAGGAAAAAATCGGCGCAGCCTGCGCCAAAAAAGAGGCCTTGTTTGATGAAAGTTTGGCTCGATATGCTTTGCGTTCCATCTTTGCCGGAGCCTATCTGACAATGAGTACAGCGGTCGGTATTATCGGCGCTGATGTGATTGCTGCAGGCTTTCCCGCCTTGTCACGCTTTGTCTTTACCTTTATATTTGCTATCGGCCTCGTCTATGTTTTGATATTTAACGGTGAGCTGGCTACATCAAATATGATGTATTTGACAGCAGGAGCTTACTACAAGCAAATTTCTTGGCAAAAGGCCATTGCGATACTCCTCTACTGCACCTTTTTCAACCTTGTCGGTGCTCTTATTCTGGCTTGGCTTTTCAACCAATCGTTTTCATTTATGAATCTGACCGATAAAAGTTTTGTTGCTAATGCCGTTAATATTAAGCTGGCTAAGTCAGACTGGAGCAACTTTATTGAAGGCATTACGGCTAATATGTTTGTTAATATTGCCATTTTAGGCTACATGCTCTTAAAAGAGGAAAGCGCTAAAATTTTTATCGCTATTTCTGCCATTTTTATGTTTGTTTTTCTCATCAATGAACACTTAGTAGCCAATTTTGCATCATTTATGCTGGCAGCTTTTAATCCGGTCAGAGCTCATATCGATAGTTTTACCTTCTTTAATGTTGCGCGTCAGTGGCTTCTTGTTTTCTTCGGCAACTGGCTGGGAGGCGGCCTTTTCATCGGTATTGCTTACGCTTGGCTGAACCAGACAAAAACAAACCATATTGAACAATAGCAGCCGCTTGTAACCCAACTCTGTCAGTTAAAACAACAACCGCTCGGAAAGTATACCGAGCGGTTGTTTTTATTGGGCTATTAACCAATTTCTTTCCTAAACATATGATTAAACTTTAGCTGTTTATCAACTTTAATTTCAGAAGATTTTTTATCAAAATAATCTTTTGGCTCTTGCGTTATGGTTCTCAGCATTGAAACGCTTGATGCGCTCCAAGTCGTTGGCTTCCTTATCTCAATAATATGCAAGAAAAGAGCTCTGCAGATAAACAACAGAGCCACTTACTCTAATCTAAAATCTGACGCAAATATTTATCTTTTTTAGCAACGGATTCATCGGTGATGTCGCCGAAAAAATAGTCTCGAATATAACCATCTTTTATATAAAATCTGATATAAGACACTCCTGCTGTTTTTTCACTAGAATACTCGTATAGGCAATCGAATCTATCACCATCATAGACCGCTTCTTCATATTTTTCTGTATCAAAATAATCTGTATAGTCATCCAGAAGATCCATTGTACTGCCTTCAGCTTCATTATCTTCATAATATGTATTTAATACACTTTCTATATCATTAAATTGTTTGTCTGGCTTTCCGAATAACCTGACTAGAGTTTCATCAGTGGTTTTATTTCTAATAACTTTATCATGGATGTTTGATACTGTTAAATCTTTTATTTTATCCATTTTTACACATGCTCCTAGGAAAAAAATCAAGGTGATTACAATACAGAATTTAAGACGCATTAGATTCCGCCTTTCAACTTTTCATTTGCTTCTTTTTCAGATTTAGAACGATCAAAATAATCAAGTTCTCCTTTTTTGAGATTTGGACTCTTCCACTCTTTCCCCACTTTCTTTCTAACCTCAGGGTCGTACTCTGAAACCGGATCGGAATCCAGCTTGGTATGGTAGCCTCCGTCCTTCTCCGCATAATTGACACTGTTGCCGTCCACTAACTGCAGCTGCTCTTCTTTCGTGTAAACCTTGTTGGGGTCGGAATTGACATTTCCGTTCTCGTCAAACTCATAAGCGTTCCATTGACTGACTAAGCTGCCGTTCTTATCGATGATAAACTCGGTGTGGAAGCCGCTCCCTGAACTGACATACTTGTAATTCTCGCCGTACTCCTCAATATGCTGGGGATAATCCTCTGGACTGCCCTGGTATTTATTATGGTAGCGGGCCTTCTCTCCCACAAAGCTGCTATAGGGGTGCTCGGCATTGAAACGCTTGATGCGCTCCAAGTCGTTGGCCTCATCGGGATAAGTGGCCCGCAGGGCATCGTTGTTTTTCTTATCCAGATAGTAGCGGAACTGGTGGGTCTGCTGCGCTCGGACATAGTCAGCACTCCCTGCCTTGGCCTTGCTGGGCAGCCCTTTGGGGTAAGCCCCCTGAACAAGGCCGGAAAACCTGTCATCAAAGACTAAAGCCTCGTCCATCGCTGTCGTAAACCTATAGCTCCCTGTTTGATCCGTAGCCGTCAGCTTCATATTGGTCAGCTGCAGGAAACCATTGGCATCAACCTCTGCTCCCAGAACCCTGTAAAGCATGTCTAATGTCTTGGTCTGACCGTCCTTGTCTTTTCTGTAAGCAGACGTCATCATACGGTTAAAGAGGCTGGAGCCAACGATATGGGCCTCTTCATAAAAAGCGGCCAGCTGCTGGAGCAGCGGGAGGTCCTGCCTGCTGTCATAGCCCACTGCAAGAGCAGACAGATAACCTTCCTGTATGGCTTTTTTCGTCCAGCCGTCTGCCTCAAAACCCTTGACCTGATCATGCAGAGTGCTCAGGTAAACCTGATAGTCCTGCTCGGACATCCCGTCCGGACGGCTCACCTGATAGGCCTTGGCAAACTGAAGGTCGTCTATGGTTCTGGCCCAGCTGAGGTCGCTGGGAATCACAAAAGTCTGACTGTCTGCCTGCCAAGCCCCCTTTGTCTGTGAACGCCCTGTTTCTAAGGCCTTCTCCAGCGCTGACAACCCCTCAAAAATCTGCAGCGACCGCGCATTAAAAGCCAACAGCTTATCCAGCTTATCCTGCAGCTCCTGTCTGGCGCCTTGGACAAGGGACAGACTGTCTTTCATAGCAGAAATCCGCTCCTGACTCCTCTGACCCACAGGATGGGCCTGCATATCGGCCAGCAGCCCCTGGCCTGTCTTTATGACAGCATCACACTGGGCTATCTGGGCTTCCAGTTCTGACTGCCTCAAATCTTCTGACCCCACCTCTTCCTGATAGGCTTCAGGCAGCCGCTGAACACTCTCTCTGACCGCCTCCAAGTAAAGGCGGGTCCCCTCCTTTAAGGGCTGGATAACCGCTTGGACATGGGCGCGGGCGGAATCATAGGTCCGGCCTTTCAGGTCAGAACCGCTCTCCAAAAACCCGCTGATGGCACTGTCCAGCTGATCCAGACCAGCCATAGCCTGGTCAACTGTGGCACTGGTGCTTGCGGCCTGCATCTGTGAAGCCCCTAAATACATGTCAATACTCATTTAAACCTCCCCGGTCCTGAAAATATGGCGGCGTTCTTTCTGAACAGCCTCCAGGGCCTCCTCTGTTTGGGTCCTCTCTTTCAGCACACGCTCCCTGTCCTCTTCAAAGGCCTCTCTTAAGCGCCTTTTCTGACTGCTCCAGTCCTCTGTCAGGCCATAAGAAAAGACCGCATAGACCCCTTCCAGCTCTGCAGTCAGGAGAGTCAGCTGTCTGCTGTAAGCCTCAAACCAGTCGTCCTGACTTTCCAGCGCTGTCTTTTGGCGCTGAACAGCCATTTCCTGACGCTCAAGTGTGTTCTCTTCTTTTTTCAGCTCAGCCAGGCGCTCCTGACAGGCCAGCTGCTTTTGCGCTGGGGTCAGCGGGACCTGATCCTTGTCTGCATCGGAAGGAATCTTGGCTTTCTCTTTTTGGGACGGTTTAGTATAATGGCGCTCCCGTATCCGTTTATCCAGAGCGGCCAGCTCTCTGTCCATCATCTCATTCCAGCGCTTAAGTTCGGCAGCGCTGGGGCGTTTGGTGGTGTCTTTTTTAGGCGTAACATAGGGGCTTTGATTGTAAAGGGGAAACATGGGTTTATCCTTTCTTAGCTGATTATCTGGGCGGCTGCCTGATCGGCTGCTTCAAATTCTGCGGCGGCGCTGTTGATATTGGCTGAGAGATCTGACAGAAGCGTGCTGAGATCGCCTGTTGCCATCAGGATTTGATCCATAGCCTGATGGGCGAGGCTGTTGCCTGCGACAGTGGATTGACCGTCCTTATCGGAGGCTCCGGTGTCTGCCAGAGCACTGGTGGCGGTTTGAAAAGCACTGGCATGCGCTTGGGCGCTGGCGGAACTGCTTTGAATGGTTGTACTCATGTGCACCTCATTTCAGTAAAATTTAAGCTTAGTCTAGCATAGATTTGTTTTAAAATCAAGTGGGAGAAGGCAGACTGGAG
This sequence comes from Streptococcus huangxiaojuni, assembly GCF_040930515.1. Classification (NCBI taxonomy): domain Bacteria; kingdom Bacillati; phylum Bacillota; class Bacilli; order Lactobacillales; family Streptococcaceae; genus Streptococcus; species Streptococcus huangxiaojuni. The sequence continues at coordinate 57,618 of NZ_JBFQEG010000001.1, read as the reverse complement.
CACAGGACAAAAAATGAGAAAATTATTATAACAAGCTGCCATAATAAGGAAAGCTAAAAATGATGAGGTTGGGACAAAAGCTCCTGCCTTTTTAACTTTTACTTTTTTAATGGATGCGTTTGACGCAGTGGTTGATTGGAAGTTCTTATCCCTTGTCAATCTAGGGATAGCGACCTCCCTAATCAACTGTGCGGAGGTGGGACAACAAAATCGAAATCGGCATTTTATGACGATTTACCGATTTTTATCCCACTCTCACTACTCCTTAGTAAAACAGGCCGCAGGTTAACTGGGGAACACTAAACTGATAAGTCCCGCCTCTTTAAAATGATATAACTGGCTGCTAAACTGCAAACAGTGATACATCCGGCAATAAGCAGGTAAAGACTGTTCAGCTTTTCCTGACTGAAAACTGTGATAGCATTAGCATAATAATAAGGCGTTACATATTTGAGAAAAGCCACATCTTCGATAAGCCGGCACAGCATGTCTAAAGCATAGAGCAGAAGTGCCAAACCCAGAGCCAGACCAACCTGTTTTTTTCGGTAAAAAGCTGATAGAAGCAGACAAAAGGCAGCCACTTCATTTTGCATCAAAAAAGCCCGAATGTGATAGAGCCAATAAGCCTTGAAATCCAAATCCACGTCAGCCAGCTTTACAGCCGCTACTTCAAAGAAAATGACAAGACAGTTGAAAGCCAGCAAGAGACAAACAATGCTAAGGTATTTGGCTAACCAGACTGTTCTCCTGTTATAAGGCAGGGTGTAAAGAAATTCAGCCGTGTGCCCTTCTTCTTCTTTAGCCAGCGAGATAATACCCAAGTAAGCAGCAAACATGGCACTGCCGACTGAGAAAATCAAGGCGTTTTCTACGGCATAGTAGCCATTAAAATCAGCAATATTCATCTTATCCATCCCCATACTGGCAGAAAGACCGCCCATGCTGCCAAGCGACTCAGCCATCGACTGAGCACTGTTTTCCATACTTGTAAACAAGCTAATCGTTATAAAACAAAGCAGTCCGATACTCACAGCCCAAACCAGCATTGCTGTGCGGGCAGACCGCCACTCATGCCTCAATAAAATCATTTTTTTCCTCCTGATAGTAATGTCTGAATAAGTCAGCTAAGGATGGCTCTTCAACCAGAAAATCGTCAGCCTGTAAATCCTGTAAATAAGCCAGCAGTTCCCTGCCTGAACCGGCAAAAGAGGAGTGCTCTATTTGCCCGTCCTGCCAAAAAGTAATTGTTTTTGGCTGACTGCCTATAAGTTCTGACAGCGTCCCCACTTTTAAAATATCACCGTCCTTAATAATAGCTATACGATCACAGTAAGTTTTAATATCTTCCAAAATATGCGAAGATAAAAAGCAGCTGGCTCCCGCATGACAGGCCTCTTTAACCAGCAACCAAAACCGTTCCTGCATCAAGGGATCCAAACCCGAAGTCGGTTCATCCAAAATTAAAAGCTCGGGCTGATGCTGCAGAGCACAAACAATACCGACTTTTTTACGATTCCCCAACGACAGTTCAGCAATTTTTTTGTCCAGCGGCACATCTAAGATTCGACACAGCCTGCGGCTTTCGGAACTGCAGTCTTTTTTATGGGATTTAGCAGCAAAATCGATAACTTCTCTGACACGCATTTGGGGGTAAAACATACTTTCTGATGGCATATAGCCGATATGCTGCAAAGCCGCTTTTAAGGTTGGATAAGAGCCGTTTAACAGCTCAATCTGTCCTTTATTAGGATGGATTAAGCCCAAGAGACAGCGGATTGTTGTTGACTTTCCAGAACCGTTGGCACCTAAAAAACCAAAGATTTCCCCTTTTTTGACCTTTAGTGTCACATCACTGACGCCCTTATATTTACCGTAATATTTATGCAGACCCTGAATCTCAATAGCAAATCTTCCCATCATTTTTGTTTCCTTTCCTTATAGTTTTCTAACAGCTGGTTAAGGCGCTGGCTGTCAATACGGCGCTTGATTTTATTGGCTGCAAAGACCGACAGATAGCAGACTGCCATAAAAAGCGTAAAGAGCAGACTGACTGCCCAAGAGCCGTCAAACCAGCCCAAAAGCAGTCCGCAAAGCCCATATATGCAGCTGGAGACTAAAAGTCCTGCTAAACCCCAGCCTGATAATTTTTCTGCCTCATCAAAATTGTGAAAAAGATAGACCTGAAGGTAAGCCAGAAAATAAGCCAGAAAAATCAATTCAAATAAATAAAAAATACTGATTTGATAGGAAGCCTGCCAGCATTCATAAAAGGCGATAAAGACAAGGGCACACATGCTGTAAACTCCCGTTTTATACTCAATTGTGACCTCTTTGCTAAAAATTCTCTGCCATCTCGTTTTCATCCTGAACTCCTTCTGCTAAAATCTGCCGCAAAGCGCCGGCATATTTCCGAGAAATAATGATTTTCTCTCCATTATCCAAACGCGCCTCAATTCGGCCGTAGGCCTGGCTTTTAAAATGAACAATCCGCAAAATATTAAGCAGCATAGACTTAGAACAGCGAAAGAAACTCTCCGGATAAATTTTAGCCAGTTCCTTCAAGGTCTGTGCAACCTGCAGCACATCCGATGCCGTATAGGCATAAACTCGGCCATCTACGCTCTCAAAATAGAGAATCTCTGAGATTAAAATAAAGCGCTGCCCCTCTTCATTGCGGCCCAAAATTTTTTCAGCCTGACCGGTCACAAGATTGATAAGCGACCGCAGGCTGTCTGTCATTTCTGTATAACGGATAATCACTTCCGTTTCACCGTGAGCAACTTTTTCTAAGCTGACTTTCATAGAAAAAGAACCTCCTTTCAGCCATTAGTATAGCAAACCTAGTTTTAAAGACAATAGCTAAACAGGCAAGATGCAAAAATCACTGCTAAGCTGCATAGCTAGGTCCACAGGACAGGACGAACTTCTAAACTCTCTTGATCGGACAAAAAAATCCCTAATATCTGACTGGCAGGGGACTGCTGCAGATATTAGAGAATTTTCTTATTTTTGAAGTCCTTTGAAACGATAAAAGACAAAGCCCAATGCAAGCAGTGACAGAATCCCTGATAAAAACAGATACAGGCTGTCAGAGGCTTGGCCAGTCTCCGGCAGGAGCTGATGCTGCTGATTGGCATGAGCTGTAAGTGCTGTCTGACGCTGCAGCTGGCCAGCCTCAGCCTGACTAGCCGGCTGCCGGTCTGATGACGTTCCGGCTGCCTCTGACTGGTCCGACGGCTCAATCGTTAACGATAGAGGGTCATTCTCTGCTGAAAACAAAGCATTGGCCAGAACTGGCTCAGCTGTCGTTTCAGTTGGCTGTATACCGGCAGCAACAGCCTCAGAAGCAGGGTCAGCCGGTCTGCCAAGCGCATTAATGCGGGACATCAGACTTTCAAAATCTGTCGGCAGCTCATCGTAGGGGTTGCTTTGCACATCATCCGTAATCATCAGCCAGCCGGCATTGCGCTGCCGGGCCAGTTCAATAAGTGTGTCATATTGAGCCGGATCCGCTGCATAAATCAGGTGGAAAATCCGGTTGGCATTGGCAGAATCATTTTCAAAATTTGACTGAGGCTGCGGAAAATTATTGATATAGTCTTCTGCATTGACTTCACTGGTCAGCCAGATATCAGCATAAGGGGACAAATCATCTGCGATGGACCGGCCGGGATTAGCGATGACGGTCATATTGGGGTAGGTGTTTTTGACATAGGTATATAAATCAGCCATCACCTGCAAGTCATTTGGGTTGGTTCCGGATCCGGCTTCATCGAAGAAAATACCAGCGATATTGTCTGTCCCATAAAAGGCAACATAGCGATCGACATCAGCCCTAATATCAGCTAAACTGCGATTGAAATAATCGGTCTTGACATAGGCAATATTCTGAATTCCGGCATTTCTGTTGTCGGCTATCTGCCGGCTGAAGTCAGCATTAGGAGCAGTCCCCGGACCGCTGTCCGGATTGATAATCACATAAGGAATCTGACTGCCTCCCACAGCTGTTATCCGCGTCCAGTAATCATCACCCTGATTGGCATAACGATAAGCGGGCAGAATAATGGACTGTCCGGCAAGGTCGGACACATTATCCTGAACAGAAGCTGCATTCTCTGATACGGCAGGAAGGACTTCCGCTCCTGCCCCTTCAGAAACCGTTTGATCAGCTGTCAAATCTGCCGGCTGCGGAACAGTTCCTGCCTCTAAAGAAGCTGAAACAGGCTCCTCGTCTGCAGAAGCAGCAAAATTATCCCATTCTGCCTGACTTGCCCCAGTCTGGACAGCCTCCGAAGGGGCTGCCGGATTTTCTGCGGCACTTATCTCATCAGCACTGACGCGGAAGGCAGCAGAACCTAGCTGGATCGACAAAAAAAGCAACAAAAGGAAACTTAAAATGTTTCGGTTTGTATCTTTCATAAATCCTCCTTTTTTTAGTGTTCTATACATTTTACCTTATATTCATTAACAGCCTTTCTCATTTTTATTATGGCTTGATTACTTTTTAAGAGGTCTTTTAACAGTGCGGCAAGAAGTACTCTGTCCTAGTGTCTGGCCTACAAAAAAGAGCCTTCAGGCTCTCAAACATTTTATTTTAGAGGTAAAAGCTGTTTTTATTTGTCCGGCCGGATTCATAGAAACCTTTACTTTAATTTATCCTGCTCATAGGTATGGGTAAGTTCTAAACCGGGAAAGTCCTGCTGGCGCAAGGCCTCATAAATAACCATACAGACCGCATTGGACAGATTGAGACTCCTGACATGCTCATCATTCATAGGGATACGCAGAGCCTGTTCGGCATGAGTCCGCATAAAACTCTCAGGCAGTCCCTTATCTTCGCGGCCGAAGATAAAATAATGCGGCTGGCTGTCCCTATAATTGACCGCCGCATAAGTTTTAGCAGCAAACTTACTGATGAGATGGACAGTCCCTTGGGAGCTATCCATAAATTCTGCCAAACTGTCGTAAAAAGTGATATCCAACTTATCCCAATAATCTAGGCCTGCCCGCTTCATCTTTTTATCATCCACTGGAAAGCCCATCGGCCGGATAATATGAAGAGGGCTGTTTGTAGCTGCACAGGTTCGGGCAATATTACCTGTATTAGCCGGTATTTGGGGTTCAAAAAGAACAATATGGTTTCTTTGACTGTCAGAACGGTGCTGCCGCCGGCTCAATTCTTCTATATTCATTATCCTGTCACACTTTCTTCCAAAACATAAAAATAACCACACTGCCCGGAGTCAAGCTCAGCAAACAATGTGGTTGTGGCGATTCGTTTCCTTAAATCATAACAGGTTTGATTTAAACCAACGAATCTCATATGATATTATAACACTTTGACATCTAAAGTCAACATATTTGACACAAAAATAGTAATTTTTTTGTCCAGCTTCGTTTCGCCTTCGGAAACACCCTTATTTCTCATCTAAATAGGCTCTAAAAATTAGAAGATGCTTTGATTGTTTTTTAGAGGAAATCAGTAGTATTTTAAAGAAAAAAGGAGTATGATAGAGGATATAAACTGGAGGTAAAAATGAGAATAATTGTTGTTGGCGGAGGAAAGGTCGGAATGGCCCTCTGCCGTTCGCTTGTCGAAGAAAAACACGACGTTATCTTAATTGAAGAAAAGGAGCATGTCCTCAAAAATGCCACAAAGCATTATGACATTATGGGGATTGTCGGCAATGGGGCCAATTTCAAAATTCTGGAACAGGCCGACGTCAAAGACTGCGATATTTTTATTGCCATCACTGATAAAGATGAAGTGAATATGATTGCCGCTGTTCTGGCTAAAAAAATGGGAGCCAAAGATACCATTGTCCGAGTTCGCAATCCGGAATACTCTAACCCTTATTTTAAAGAGAAGAACTTTCTCGGTTTTTCTTTGGTTGTCAATCCTGAGCTGCTGACAGCACGCTATATTGCCAATTCCATTGACTTCCCCAACGCTCTGTCAGTTGAACATTTTGTCAATGGCCGGGTTATGCTGATGGAATTCAAAATCACTGACAGCAGCAAGCTATGCCGAATGAGCCTCAGTCAGTTTCGGCAGAAATTCAGCAATGTGGTAATCTGTGCAATAGAGCGCCATGGCAAAATTATTATCCCGGACGGAGAAGACACGATTGCTACTGGTGATAGAATTTTTGTGACTGGCAATCGGGTTGAAATGATTCTCTTTCATAATTTTGTAAAGTCTAAGACCATCAAAAATATGATGATTATCGGGGCAGGCCGGATTACCTATTACCTGCTCAATATCCTGAAACATGCGAAACTCCATCTTAAGTTAATTGAAATCAATCCTGAGCGGGCAGAATTTTTCAGCCAAGAATTCCCCGATGTGCATGTTGTACAGGGAGATGGAACGGTTAAGAGTTTTTTGCTGGAAGAAAGTGTGTCCAGCTTTGATGCTGTCGCTACCCTGACAGGCGTTGATGAAGAAAATATTATTGCCTCAATGTTTTTAGAAACACTAGGCATTCAAAAAAATATTACCAAGGTTAACCGTACCAGTCTCTTAGAAATTATTGATACAGACCAGTTTTCCAGCATCGTCACACCTAAAAGCATCGCTGTCGACAGTATGATGCACTTCATCCGAGGACGTGTCAATGCTCAGGATTCCAATCTTGATGCTATGCACCATGTTGCCAATGGACAGATTGAAACACTGCAGTTTGAAATTCGGGCTAAAAACAAAATGGCCGGTAAAACACTGGCTTCCCTCAAGCTGAAAAAGAATGTGTTAATCGCCGCCATTATCCGCAGGGGCAAGCCGATTTTCCCAACAGGGGACGATATTTTTGAGGTGGGCGATAAAATTGTTGTTGTTACCCTTTTAAATAATGTCACCCACATCTATGATTTACTAGCGAGGTAGATATATGAATAAAAGTATGGTTCGCTATCTCCTCTCCAAATTACTCTTGCTGGAAGCTGCCCTGCTGATTGTTCCGCTGATTGTGGCGGCCCTTTATCGGGAAGAAAGCGCTGTTTTTCTCAGTATTCTGGCAACCATGAGTCTGCTTTGTCTGTTGGGCGGCTTAGGTGTCCTTATCAAACCGAAAAACTATCATATATACACTAAAGAAGCCCTGCTGATTGTTGCCTTGTGCTGGGTTCTCTGGTCCTTTTTCGGAGCTCTCCCTTTTGTCTTTACAGGACAGATCCCCAATCTTATAGATGCTTTCTTTGAAACGAGCTCAGGTTTCACCACAACCGGAGCGACCATTCTTGCTGATACGGCTGCCCTCTCACCCGCTCTTATGTTTTGGCGGAGCTTTGCCCACCTAATCGGAGGGATGGGAGTACTGGTCTTTGCCCTGGCAATTATGGAGAACAGTAAAAACAGCCATCTTGAGGTGATGCGGGCAGAAGTTCCGGGACCGGTCTTTGGCAAGATGGTTTCCAGACTGAAAGACACTGCCCAAATCCTTTACTTTATTTACTTGGCTATGTTTGCCCTGTTTACTTTGATTCTGTGGCTGGCAGGGCTCCCTTTCTACGACAGTCTGATTACAGCTATGGGGACTGCGGGAACCGGCGGTTTTGCTGTCTACAATGACAGCATCGCCCACTATGACAGCTCTTTAATAACCAATCTAGTTTCCTTAGGAATGTTGGCTTTCGGCGTTAACTTTAACCTTTATTATTTCCTTTTGCTTAGAAAGTTCAAAGTTTTTTTCAAAGACGAAGAACTGCATACCTATATCAAAATTGTCTTAGTTGCTGCAGGTTTGATTGCCTTCAATGTCTTAGGTCTTTATGATAATGTCAGACAGGGGTTGGAGTATGTCTTTTTCCAAGTTTCAGCAACGATTACTACTACAGGTTATGGTATTACGGATATCAGCGGCTGGCCCCTTTTTTCTCAGGTCATTCTGCTGCTGCTCATGTTTGTCGGGGGATCGGCTGGCTCTACAGCCGGCGGTTTCAAGGTTATGAGATCCCTAATTCTGGCTAAAATTACCAAAAACCAAGTGATGTCAACCCTTTATCCTAATCGCATGATGTCGCTGCATATCAATCATGAAACGATTGATAAGGAGACCCAGCACGGTGTCTTGAAATATCTGACGCTCTATGTTATTTTTCTGCTGGGACTGGTCTTCTTTTTATCACTGGATAATAATAACTTTATGACCGTTTTCAGTGCCGCCGCTTCATGTATGAACAATATCGGACCCATGCTGGGAACAACTGATAATTTTGCCATCTTCAGCCCCCTCTCCAAAGTCCTGCTGTCCTTTGCTATGATTGCCGGACGTTTAGAAATTTACCCTATGCTATTGTTCTTTATCCCAAAAACCTGGTCCAAAATCTAAAAGCTTTGAAGTTTAAAAATCCCCATAGGACGCTGTCCTATGGGGATTTGCTTATTCTTTTGATGACTGCGGGCTGTTTCTTTTCAGGCTAAAACGATTCGGAACCGGATCTTTGCCGCCTCGAACAAAGGGATGGCAGCGTAAAATACGGGCCAGGCCCATGAGAACACCTTTAAGACCGTGTTTTTCAATCGCTTCAATCATATAATTTGAGCAAGTCGGCTGGTAGCGGCAGGAGGGCGGAAAAAGGGGGGACAGATAGGTTTGATACAGACGAACTAAACTAATAAGTGCTTTTTTTACCATCATTTACTATTAACAGCCAAATTATGCAGCTGACTGACCTCTTTTTTACTGAGGCGGCGGAACTCTCCCGGTTTTAATTTCCCTAAATCAAGACTGCCAAATTGTATCCTTGAGAGTTTGTCAACCGGAAGCCCAACCGCTTCAAACATCTTTTTAACCTGATGATGCCGCCCTTCATGAATGGTCAGCTCCACTACTGAACGATTTTTTTCCGCATCCGTTTTAACAATGCGGTAATGAGCAGGCTGGATCTTTTGTCCGTCAAGCTTCATCCCTTTCGTAAAAGGACGCAGCTTTTCTTTAGTTGCTATGCCTTGTAAACGCGCTAAATAAACCTTATTAATCTTATTGCGCGGGTGAATCATCTTATCTGTAAAATCACCATCATTAGTCAAAAGGAGCAGTCCTGATGTGTCCCAGTCTAAGCGCCCTACAGGATAAATCCGCTCCTTAACCTCAGGTAAAAGCTCTACCACAGTTTTTCGCCCTTTCTCATCGGAAACGCTGGAAATGGTCCCGCGCGGTTTATTGAGGAGATAATAGACTTTTTCCTCATTATAGATAGGTTCTCCCTTTACAGCGACACGGTCTCCGGATTTGACCAGTGTGGCCAGTTCTGTCACAACCTGTCCATTCAGAGTAACCACTCCTTGTTTTATCAGCTCCTCAGCTTTTCTTCGGCTTGCCAGACCGGCATGGGCAATATATTTATTTATTCTCATGATTTTGTCCTTTTGTTTCTGTCATCGAATCAGCCGGCATAAACAGAGCCGTTTCTTCTTCCTTAATTTCTATGCCGGAAATATCAGGCAGTTGGTCTAAATGATTAATGCCCATATAATCCAAAAAGTAATCTGTTGTGGCATAAAGATTGGGACGGCCGATAACCTCTTTTTTCCCAGCCTCCCGAATTAAGCCAAAGGCCTGAAGCTTGTTCAGCGCTCCGCTGGAATTGACCCCGCGGATATCATCGATTTCGATACGGGTCACAGGCTGCTTATAAGCGATAATGGACAAGACTTCCAGACTGGCCCGAGACAGGCTTTGATTTATCGGAGCCTTAGCATATCTTCTCAATAAATCAGCATAGGCTGCTTTGGTAACCAGCTTATAGGTGTTGGCTGTTTCTTTTAGACAGAGGCAGCTATCGTCGTCTTCTTGGTACCTCTGCTCTAATTTTTCCAGCTGCTGCTGCAAGGCAGTAGGTGTTAAATCAAGCATAAGAGCCAAATCCCTCAGACTTAGCCCGTCTTCGCCTGCAACAAACAGCAAAGCCTCAATTTGAGACAAATAAGACATCTTTTTCAGGCTCCTTTTCGTAAAATAATCCGGCCAAAGTTATCTTCCTGTTCAACACTGACCTGCTGACGTTTGATTAATTCCAACGCGGCCAGAAACAGTGTGATGGCTTCCTGCAGATTTTGACAGCCTGCAAAAACGCCGGTTAAAACGACAGAAGGTTCACTCTCCAAACGGCTGTTTAGCAGAGCCATCATGTCTTCGATCCGATAGTCATCTTTTTCAATGACCGTATGACTGTTTTTAACCTCTTCCTGTTTGGCAGAAATTACTTTTGAAAAAGCCAGAAACAGGTCCATGACAGATTTATCTTGTCTTAAGACGGCGTCTTCAACAATCAGTTCTTCTTTGGGCTTGGAATAATAAACGGCGCGTTTGTCATGCTGAGCAGCCAGCTCATCGCTCAAAACTTTGAAACGCCGATACTCCTCAATCTGACTGAGAAGCTCCAACTCCGGGTCATCTTCTTCAACAGCTGTTTCAGCAACTTTTGGCAGGAGCTTACGGCTCTTAATCAACATCAGCTGGCTGGCCATCACCATATAATCTCCGGCTACTTCCAGCCTCATAGCCTGCAGGGTAGCAATATAGGCCAAGTACTGCTCAATCACTTCAACAATCGGCACATCATAAATATCCACCTCATATTTAGAAACCAAATGCAGCAGCAAATCCAAGGGGCCTTCGAAATCTTTTAATTTTATATCCATTAGTCTTTATAGTATTTTTCCAAAGTCAGCGGGCTTTTAAGACCTAAGCTGCGGCTAAGCTGAGCCGGTGTTTTCCCGCTGGTTTTCTGTGAAAGAATGAACTGTTCCCGCAAGATTTGTGCTGTTAAGCCTGATTGACCAATTTCAGCCAAGTAAGCTTTCAGCTGCTTAAAAAACCATTGGCGCGAGTAAAACGAGCCGCGGTGTTCAAAAAGAAAGGTTTTATCATCAGAAAGAAAGGAACTCAGGTAGGGCAGGAGACAATCAGGCAGCTCAATCACACGAGTAAAACCGGCCTTAGTCAGACGCAGTATCTTAAAAGTCAAGTCCACATCTGTGACTTTGAGCGTTTGAATCTCACTCGGCAGCAAACCAGTTTCGATAATCAATAAGGCGATCAGCTGTCCGCAGCTATTAGCGCTTTTTTGATAAAAAACAGCAGAATCGATTAAGGGCTGCACTGCGGCTTTTACCGGCAGGCGATCCTTTACCTGCAGCCGGTAAAAGCTATCAAGCTCCTGTTTAAGGTAAAGAAAATACAAAAACTGATTCACTGCAGAAATCTTTCGTTTTTTGGCTGAGACGGCTAAAGGCGCCAAAGACTGCTCATACAAGGCGAGCCGTTCCTTGTTTATACGGCTGCCCACTGTCTGACTGAACTGCTGCAGGTCATAATAATAAGATTTTTGCGAGTTTAAAGAAAGAGCTTTGCTGTCTATAAAAGCTGCAATTAAATCATTCATGGGCTGCAATTGTGTAAAAATCCGTAAAATTATGCAAAAGGCTGTTAACAGCCTTTAAGATAGATTTGCGTGTAATAATGCCGGCAAAAATCCCTGAATCCGCAATAACAGGCAAAAATGGGTTGTCGATCAATTTATGCATAATTTCAGTTAAATCAGAATGATCTTTTATCGAATCAATCTGAGTATTAACCATGGGAGCGATATCTGTCTGTGCCAGCTCCGCTGCTGTCAGCTTCTCTTTAGACTGATAGGCCATAATATCCGCAATACTAATCGTACCGACATAGTTTTTATCCTTGGTAATGACAGGAACACGGGAATAGCCGTTATTAACCAGCAGAAGCATCACATGGTCAGCATTATGCGTATCAATAAAGATGGCTAATTCATCTGCCGGAATTAAGTAGCTGTCCAGCTGGCTGAGTAAAAAGTCTTCAAATTCCTTAGCAATCATCGTATAAATTCCTTTGAAAGTGCTGGGTAGAGCTGATGCTCACGCGTATAGTAACTGACGTTCACCTTATCATCATCAACATCCAGCTTGGCATAGAGCCGTTCATTGATTTCTCCTCTCGGCTGCAAAACACTGCCGGGATTAAGAAATAGGATGCCTTGCTCCTGCCAGGCAGCAGGACGGTGCAAGTGACCGTATAAACAAATATCGGCCTCTCCTTCCTGTGCGAAGCGGATGAGATTATCCCAAGTGAAGTTAATATGGTAGAGATGCCCGTGCGTTTGAGCAACCGTCACCCCTGGGAAAGGGATGAGCAGGCTGTTGGGATAGCCGCTGTCGTAGTCGCAGTTCCCAGCGACAACATAAATATCATCCCAAATTGTATCTGAACTTGGCAGTTCAGAATCTCCATTGTGAAAAATCGCAGTGACTTTCCCTAGATAGCGATCCTTAATATTTTTAACAATCTCACGGTCACCGTGAGAATCGCTCATTACAATGAATGTTTTGCTTGCCATTCTGGAAACACCTCCATTAGCTTTTTAACGGCCAAAGCCCGATGAGACAGCTGATTTTTTTCGGCAGGTGTCAACTCTGCAGCTGTCCGTCCTGTCTCACCAACTAAGAACAAAGGATCATAGCCAAAACCGTTTTCCCCTTTGGGCTGCAAAGCAATATAGCCCGGCCAGTCCGCTTCTACTACCAAACTCTCTTTCTCTGGTGCTGCTACAGCCAAAGTGGTGTGAAACTGCGCAGAACGGTCTTTGATGTCAAAAACCATCGCCAGCTCATGCAGCAGCTTGGCATTGTTGGAAGCATCATCAGCATCTGGGCCGGAAAAACGAGCTGACCAAACACCGGGCAGACCGCCCAGCACATCTACTTTTAAGCCGGAATCATCTGCCAAAACCATTTTCCCAGTAAGTTTGGCGATTGTTTCTGCCTTTAAAAGGGCATTTTCAGCAAAACTTGTCCCCGTTTCAGCAACATCAGGCAAATCAGGATAATCGTTTAAATTTTCCACCTTAAGTCCTAGTTTAGCAAAAATTCCCGAAAATTCCTTGGTTTTACCATTATTTCGTGTCGCAATAAGGATGGTATCTCCAAAGGAAGCTGGAAGTCCGCCCTCTGAAAAAGCAGAGAGAGGCAGACCGGGCTGGGGCAGATGAATCAGAAGCAGCCGATCCTGCTCAATCAGCAGAACTGCCCCTCGATGCTGCCGAACCTCTAAATGACGGCCCAGCTCTTGATTAATCATATCAGCAATAAAAAGCAGCAAGCGAAAAACAGAGCTGAAGCGCAGCAGCAGAATATTGCCGGCACTAGAGACAGGGCCTGCCTGATCAGGTGAAATAAGCCTGGTTAAACTGCCCTGCAGCTCCAGAATATCATTATCTAAAGGGACAAAACCGTCAAAACAGAACGACCCTGTCCAGCGGCCTACAAACCAATCGTTATCATCTTTGTATTCATAAATTCTCTTACTCATAATGTGACATGCTCCACCCTTATTTTTTGATCCAGCCAGTTATCAGCAATTGTCTTAAAACCGATGCTGCTAGCCGTTGTATAAAAACGATGCGACCCTTTTTGATCGGTCAGCTCGCGGCGGCGGTTAATTTGAAAATAATTCAAAAGAACTGAGATATCACGGACACATTCTGCTCCGCTGTCAATCAGCTTGACCTTTTCCCCCATAGCATTCTGAATCAGGGGACGCAAAAGCGGATAATGGGTACAGCCTAAAACCAGAGTATCAACTCTGCCAACCAGAGGAGCCAAACTGTCATAGACAATCTTCTTAGCTACACTGGAAGAAATCTCATTGGATTCTACTATCGAAACAAATTTAGGACAGGCAAGGCTTGTAACTTCCATTTGCGGTGCCAGTAAATGAATTTTCTGCTTATAAATATCTGACTGAACGGTCATTGCTGTCCCAATAACCCCGATTTTTCCTTTAACTGTCGATTTAATAGCAGCACTGGATCCCGGCAATATAACACCTAAGACCGGAATGTCAAGTTTCTCTTTCACTTCTTCCCAAGCCACTGCCGTAGCCGTATTGCAGGCAAAAACAATCATTTTAACATTTTTGGTCAAAAGAAACCGAACCAATTCCCATGTGTACTGACGAATCTGCTCAGCTGGGCGCGGGCCGTAAGGCGTACGGGCCGAATCACCGATATAAACAATCTCTTCATGAGGAAGCTGCCGCATCAGCTCACGAACAACAGTCAGCCCCCCAACACCAGAATCCAAAAAACCAATCGGTCTATTATCCATAATCCAATCCCTACACAAGATACAAAGGGCGTTTAAAAATCCGTATGAAAATAGGGGATAGCAAGTGATGCTGGCATCACGCTGACAGCCATCTTTTTCACTAGGATTTTAGCCCGTGTTCAATTCAACAAGATACAAAGGGCGTTAAAAGCTCACAGCAAAAATGACGGTAAGCCAGAAATCTTTGATTTCGTAGGCGCACCTCTGCCAAGACGACTAGAAGGGTGCGGTCGGCCGCCAAGGCGACAAAGCCTTCAGACGGCTACGGCTAGCTAACTTGAAATCAATTCTAAACTTAGCATATCTTTTTTGCACAGAGTTTAGCCCGTGTTCAATTCACAAGATACAAAGCCCGTTAAAAGGTCAAAACAAAAATCAAAAAGGCCCAGCGGACCTTTTCCCTTAACTTTGATAACTGACAGGGCTGTGCAACTAAAGCTATAAAAATAACGGTCCTGTTATTTTTATAAAAACCATTTTTACCCACAGCATAGCGGCTGCTTCCAAGGCTTAAAGTGTGATAAAACAGCCAAGTTTCCTTAGCTTGAGTCAGACTAACCTGCCTAAAACTGTCGCTCCGGATTCCTATCAGCTCAGTAAAAATTATTTTTTGCCTTTTGCCTGAGCTGCCTTTGACTGCTTAATAATATTGCGGTAGGTTTGCTGAATCTTGGCTTCATTTGGTTTTTGTCCCATCTGACTCATCATTTCACGAATAGCATCCGGGGTCAGACGAGGATGTTCGCCGATTTCTTTCTCGATTTGTTTCCGTGCAATAAAAACGCCGCCAACTAAGCCGGCTCCCAGAGCAATAATAATCAATAAAATCCAAACAAAAGTCGTCATACTGTTCTCTCCTACATTTTTTACATTCTATATTATAGCAGAAATGAAAGTGCTTTACAAATAATTGTCCCTTATCCCCAGCAGAAAAACCAGTCTTGGATCGGCACAGATAAGATAAAATTCTGAAACAATAAAAGACCAGCCGGCAGCCCTAAAGACTGGCGACCAGCTGTTTCTGCTATTTTTCGAAATTAAAGCCGTAAAGTGTGGCAAAGTAATCTTCTGGTTTTTCAGCCCGGCGGATCATCTTGGCCTGACCGTTCGTCTGATAAAGAATCTCAGCTGACCGCAGACGGCCGTTATACTGGTAGCCCATTGAAAAACCATGAGCACCGGTATCATGAATAACCAGCAAGTCTCCTACACGAACATGAGGGAGTTCACGTCCTGCGGCAAATTTATCATTGTTTTCGCAAAGCGACCCAACGACATCAACAATTTCCGGTTCTCCTTGAGGATTGGTCATATTGGTAATATGGTGATAAGAACCATACATAGCCGGACGCAGCAGATTGACAGCCGAAGCATCTACTCCTACGTAGTCACGGTATGTTTTTTTACGGTGATGTACCCTAGTTACTAACAGACCGTGCGGTGCCAGCATAAAACGTCCAAGCTCTGTGAAAATTTTAATCTGACCCAAACCAGCGGGTTGTAAGACCTCATCAAAGACCTGATGCACTTTTTGACCAATCAGAGCAATGTCATTGGCCTCTTGCTCGGGTAAATAATTGACGCCTACACCGCCTGAAAGATTGATAAAACTGAGCTCAACACCTGTTTCTTCTTTTACTTCGACTGCTAATTCAAACAGCTCCCCTGCTAAAGTCGGATAGTAGTCATTAGTGACTGTATTGGAAGCTAAAAATGCATGCAGCCCGAATTCCTTGACCCCTGCAGCTTTTAATTCTTTAAAGCCCTGCATTAGCTGCGTCTTAGTCATACCAAACTTCGATTCCTCCGGATGATCCATAATGTCAGTTCCTAAAGCAAAGACACCTCCCGGATTGTAGCGCAGAGAGATTGTTTCAGGAAGCCCCGCATTTTCTTTTAGAAAAGCGATGTCTTCATAAGCATCCAAATTGATAATAGCCCCAATCTGACGCGCGTAGCGGTATTCTTCTGCCGGCGTATTATTGGAAGAAAACATGATATCAGTAAATCCCAACTTATGGCTCATCAGCAGCTCAACTTCTGTTGCGCAGTCTACACCGCAGTTTTCTTCCTGCAAAATCTTCAAAATTGTCGGATTGGGGGTTGCTTTGACTGCAAAATACTCTTTAAAGCCTTTATTCCAGGAAAAAGCCTGATTCAAAGCACGCGCTTTTTCACGGATTCCCTTTTCATCATAAAGATGAAAGGGGGTTGGAAATTCGGCAGCAATCTTACTTAACTCTTCTTGACTGATAAAAGGGATTTTCATTCTCAACTCCGATAAATTAAGATACAAAGGCCGTTAAAAACGCAAAAGGAAAATAGGCGGTAAGTCCGAAATCTTTGATTTCGCAGACGCACCCCTGCCAGAACGACTAGAAGGGTGCGGTCGGCCGTTAGGACGACAAAGCCTTCAGACGTTTACGGCTGCCTAACTGTGAAATCAGTTCTATATTTGACCATGCTTTTTCCCGCAGCGTTTAGGCCGTGTTCAGTCTAAACTATTAGCACCATTATAGCACAAAGCACTGGCAGATGACAAAACAGTTCTTTTGCAGAAGACTCATCAATCAGGCTGCAGGCTTAATGAGCCAAAGGCTTATAATCTTTTTTGAGCAACTGCAGGATAGATTAAATGCTATCCTAGAGAAAAAGACGAGCCTTGTTAAAGATAGCTCGTCTTTTTAGAGAGACTAATTTTTTTAATTCCTTAGGAAATGAATCAATTCACTGTGTTTTTTTCAGATAAAACAGAGGAATCCCCATTCTTTCCAGCAATGACATAATCATCAGCATAATCATTGTAAAAATAGCTATCGATCCTACTGTCTGCGCTGCCGTCATACTCTACATTTGCTGACCAGGACATCTTTTGGATGATGCTGCCTGAACTTTTATGCTCAGAATCGTAGGCATAATAAAAATCATAAACAACTGTAAAATCTACAGCGTAAGTTTTCTCTCCTGTCTGAGTCACTTTTGTAACATCTATATCTGAAAAAGTAATTGATTTCGCACTGCGATTTTTAGCATTTGTCGTATTTGTTTCAATCATATTGACAACATCGCTGTACATAGAATTTTTACTGCCCCCTTTAAAAACACTCTCCAGCTTATCAGGTGCAGTATGACTGCTGGCATAGTTTGACAGCTTATAATAGGCATTTTCAAGGACACTTTTAGCTGTAGTTTTTGTCAGTATCCCATCAGCATCTAGGGTAATAGTATCACCATCATAAATGTCTTCAACAGAAATGGTATCAGATTTCACATTTGAATCGTCACCGAATGTCTTTTTGACATAAACTTTAGACGAGTTGGTAACAGCGGCATTTGAAACTTCAAGCTTCCCGTCTGACAGGGTACCAACTTTCTTACTGCCAATATATAAATCCCCATCGGATAAATTGCTTTTTACAGTAAAATTGAGATATGTAACATCTAAAGTAACAGTTTTATCACTGGATAAATTTTCTTCTGATGACACTTTTACTTCTTGACCATCCAAATTAATGGAAGCTTCGAACTGATAAGTCCCCGGATAAAGGCGGGTTAAGGTTTTTGAAAAACGGCTGCTGTCGGTTGTGGCAAACTTCTTGTTATTAACAAACAAGGTCATTCCTTTAGTATTAGAAGTCACTTTAGCTGTTATTGGAGTAACAACGACCTTCCAGTTAGGAAAAATAAGATATTTTTGTCTAATTTTACGCATGGCGCTGCCATTTAGTAAAGCTGACTCATCGTTTTCAATTTGAACAGATTTTTTATCCGTGTAGGCCAGATCGGATTTTTTAATCGCTTTTTCTGTATCTGACCAAACCTCATATGGCAAAGCCTCATCAAAATCTTTATTGACAGCTTCTAAATACCGCTTAGCCACTTCAGGACGAGAATAGTAATGCAAGCCATAAGCATAAGCAGAGATCAATGACAGTGTAATAAGGAAGCCTACTCCAACAAGAAATTTCTTACGCTTGGACATCGGTTTCTTCTGAGGAGCAGGGGTACCGTTTATGACATTGGCCAGTTCATTGACGGAACGAAGCGCAAACTTCTGGCTTTTCCCATACATAAATTCCTCTTTTGTCGGTTTGCGGCCAACCTTTGTTTCAAATGCTGCTGTCCACTGCTGAATATCAGTTTTGCCTTGATTTGGAGTTCCTGCAGCAATACTTTCATCAGCAGATTTTTCAGCTTTCGATGCTTTTTGCTTTGAAGGGTTAGTTTGATTTTCAGGAGCTCCAATTTTTTCAGAGACTTGAAGACCCGCAATTTCTTTAATATGAATCGGAGCGAATCCTGTCTCTTTCCCTTTCATAAATTCTTCAGGACTTGGCTGCCGCCCAATTACCTGTTCAAATAAGCGGACCCATTTTTCTTGACTTGCCATAATCCACCTCAATTAATAAAAGAAGATGCTTCCTATTTCTCTGATGTATCTAGCTAAAATACTAAATTCCACTATAGAGAATAAAAACATGATAACTGCGTTTACAAGGATAGCAATGAGGTATTTATAGAACATATCCATGCCGGAAACATCTTTTGATTGGGCCAGCGCAAATGTCGTTGCAAGCCCAAAAATCGTAACACTGACAGATAATACAAAAAATGAAAGCAATGAGAGTCCTATAAGGGCAAAAAAGGCTGAGGCAGCTGACAAAATAATATTGATTGAAAAGAGCCGACCGTACCATTCAAAGCTCTTTGAAAAAGTAAAGTCGGTTTCCTTATATACCAATCGTCTAGCAACAAAACCTGAGAAAATAACTGAAAAGATGTAAAGAGCTGCTGCAATCAAAATCATAAAGAAAGCTGACGGCCCGACCGGATTTGAGAAACTGCTTTCTTCACCAAAAAGGCGGCTAAAGTTATTAACATAAGAAGTACCGATCCCAACCGCACGCCTAATTATGGCAAAAACAGCAATTGTGTAAAAAAGAGTCAGCAGTCCAAAAGCCGCATAGCCATTGTACTTATTAGTCGGGACCTCCGATGTAGGAGACTTCCAAGCAGAAACCAGCCAGCCCCAGAAATCTTTAAACAAACTGTTTCCTTTACCAGCTACTGTTGAAGCCAACTGAGGGGCTGATTCATCTGATGTCTTCACCCCCAGATTTTGAGCAGTTTCCTCTCTACCTGCCTCTTCATTATTTTCAACAAATTCCCCAGCCGCAAACGCTTGTGCTATTTCCGCATCTGACGGCATACGGCCGTTGACAGCTGCAAAATAATCTACCCAATCTTCTTTTTTCATAATATCCCCTCCATAATTTTTAAAGCCATTATAACATATCAGGAAAAACCATTCAACTAAAACCGAGTATTTTTCAGAAGGCGTAATTTAAGTTTTTTCTACTCTTTAGCAAGCCAAAATAGCTGTAAATTCTGTATAATCTCAATTACAATAAAAAAACGGCTCTATAATATCTCCACAGTAGACATTATAGAGCCTAAATAAGGAAAGGGTCCCGTTCAACCGACCTGACACCTTAGGGACACCGATAAGAGCATCTTACCGGCGATTGCCAAACAGACGCAGCAGATTTAAGAAAAGGTTAATGAAGTCAAGGTAGAGACTGAGTGCCATTGACACAGCCCAGCCATCACCGACATTTCCGCCTGTCGCTTGATAGACATGTTTAATTCTTTGGTTATCATAAGCAATCAGACCTGAGAAAATTAAAACAGACACAATGCTGATGATATAGCTCATCATGCCGCTTCCGATAAAGAGGTTAATCAAGCTGGCAGCAATAATACCAATCAAACCGGCCAATAAAGCCTTAGCCATGCCGGATAGATCTCTTTTAGTTGTAACCCCAATCAAGGCCATCACAAAGAAGATAGAAGCTGATGACAGAAAGGCCTGCAAAACAGTGGTTTGCGTATAAGCCACGATAATAAAACTCAAAGTAAAGCCGTTTAAGGCCGAGTAAGTTAAAAAGAGGGGAAGAGCAGCCGGTGTATTTTTTCTGGCAGCATTGCTGGCCACCAGAACCAAAATTAACTCTGCAAAGATAGCTCCGTAATATACCCAAGGGTAATTAATCATGATAGCGATCATATTGTCGGTAAAAACATAGAGCATCAAAGCAGAAATGAGGGCGGACAAGCCGATTCCCATACCGACTAAACTGTAGATTTTAGCGAAAAATCTATTCAGTCCTGTATCTGTTTGTGTATAAATCATACTGTCATTCATATTAAAATCTCCATTTCTAATGATTGTGACTGCCTAAAAATTTTCGGCTGAAGCGGCGGCGTTTCTGCCAAACCCTCCGCAAGGGCACTGCAGCCTCTTTTATCGCCCAATACTTATCTACCATCGTTACGATATAGCCTTCTTTATAGCGCGGCGGGGCAACAGTCGCTCCCCACATATGCTTGAGAATGATATCCTCTTCTTTTTTATTGAGCTGTGTCAGTTTTCTGGCATTTTTTACAGCAATACGCGGATGAACCCAAGCATGGCTTTTATTAAATTTAGTAACCCGCCAGTCATAATAAAAAAAGTCATGCAAAAGAGCTCCTCTGGCTGTACTTTTTTTATCCCAGCCCAATTTTCTGGCAATACGAAAACTGGTATAACTGACATTAATGGAATGTTCCAGCCGAGTTGAATGCTGATGCTGGACAATACCGTCAAGTCTTTGAAAACGCGGATGTCTGATAAGATGACCAACATGGTTCATGAACTCTTGGTCTTGCTCATAATTCCTCATATCCAATTACCTCTAGCTCTATTATAGCACACTCACTTAAATTAAGCTGAAAATAACAATACCGGCAGCAACAGCAACATTTAAACTTTCTGTTTGTCCAGGCATGGGAATATGAACCAAGCGATTGGCTCTTTGTGCCAACTCATCGGAAATCCCCTGACCTTCATTGCCCATTATGAGGGCAAAATGATCTGTTTTAGGGAGCTCCCTGTAATCAACAGCTCCCTGCTTCAGACTGGTCGCAAGCACAGGGACAGACAGCTTTTGCAGCAGAAGGCTGGTCTCCAGTAAATTTGTCCGGTAAACCGGCAGATAAAAATGGCTCCCCTGCATGGCTCTTAATGTCTTTTGATTGTAGATATCAGCAGATTTTTCAGAGACAAAAACAGCAGAAAAATCTGCAGCGGCAGCCGTCCGAACCATAGTTCCAAGATTGCCAGGATCCTGTATATCTTCCAGCAGCAGGAAGCGCCCTGCAGTCATCTCAGAGAGTTTCGGAACAGGCGGCATAGCTACCTCTGCTACAATTCCTTGCGGAGCCGGAGATTCCGATAAAGTCTTTAAGACATCTTCGGTTACCAGCTTAACCTGTTTGAGGTGACGCACTTTCTCAGCCTGTTCGCTGACAACAAAAATGTTGAGAAAAACAGCCCCTGTTTTTTCTGCCTCAGCAAAAAGATGCCAGCCTTCTATCAAATAAGAATGGCTGCGATATTTTTTTTGCAGCAGTTTTTTTGTCTTTTTGATGAGATTATTTGCTTTTGAGGTTATAATAGTCATATAAACATTATAACAAAAAACTGAGCGAAGCCCTAAATACTGCGGAAATGAAATTACCCAGCAGATGATTTTAGTCCGAATGTGGAAACTAGAGAGTGAGGGAAGCTTATAAACTGAGGTTCTTTACCGCTCCTTGCCAGCCCTAGTTTGTCATCTTAGTTAAGGGGTGCGCCTGCGAAATCAAAGATTTCTGGCTTACCGCCATTTTTGCTTTGCTCTTTTTACGGGTTTGTATCTTGGTGAAACTGAACACGCCCTAAAATCCTAGTGAAAAAGATGACATCCGTCGCGATGAGAGTCATCGCTCGGCTGTCCCTATTTTCATACGGATTTCTTAACGGGCTTTGTTTCTTGGTTTAGAAGGGAGTTTTGGTATGAAAAAAGTACGTTTGCTGGTTTCCGGTCGCGTTCAAGGGGTGGGTTTTCGTTATTCAACTTATGCTTTAGCACTTGAAATCGGAGACATTTACGGCCGGGTATGGAATAATGATGACGGCACAGTTGAAATTTTAGCCCAGTCAGACGATTCCGGCAAAATGGCTAAATTTATTCAGGAAATACGTAAGGGACCGTCCCAATGGGCCAAAGTCACTTATGTTGATGTCTCAGTTGGACAGTTTTCGAACTATACAGATTTTCGTATGGCTAATTAAAAATCCGTCCGCAGAACTATTGAGAATTTGGAGAAAAAAAAGTAAAATAGATGGGTATATTAAATTTTAAAGGAATAAAAAGGTGAAAAAGAATTTAAAGCGTATCTTACTATCAGGGATAGGGGCAGCAATGCTTCTGCTGCTTTCAGGCTGTGTCGGACGGGACGCAAACGGTAATCCTAGCGGCATTATTTGGGATTTTTTGGGCCGGCCGATGACCACAGCAATTGATTATTTTGCTAATAATATGGGGCTGGGGTATGGCTTAGGAATCATCTTGGTGACCATCATTGTCCGAACTGTTATTCTGCCGCTTAACCTGCAGCAGTCGAAAAAAGCCAGCTACCAGTCGGAAAAAACAGCTTATCTTAAACCTATTTTTGAGCCAATTAATGAACGCATTAAAAATGCAAAAACCCAAGAAGAAAAATTGGCTGCTCAGTCCGAACTCATGGCTGCACAGCGTGAAAATGGCGTTAGTGTGCTGGGGGGCATCGGCTGTCTTCCGCTGCTTATCCAAATGCCCTTTATTTCGGCTCTTTACTTTGCTGCACGAGAGGTCCCAAACAGCAATTTTCTCGGGATTAATCTGGCAGAACGCAGTCTTGTTTTGACAGCCATCATTGCTGTTCTTTATCTCTTACAGTCTTGGCTGTCGCTGCAGTCTGTCGCAGAAGAGCAGAAAGCTCAGATGCGGACTACCATGTATATGATGCCTTTGATGATGGTCATGATGTCCATTTCTCTTCCGGCAAGTGTTGCTCTATACTGGTTTGTCGGAGGGATTTTCAGTATTGCTCAGCAATTAATCACTACTTATCTGATTCGGCCTAAACTCCGGGAGCAAGTCGAAAAAGAATTTAAAGAGAACCCACCTAAAGCCGTTAAATCAACAAATCGTCCTAAAGATGTTACCCCTGCATCAGCCGGCAAACCACAGACAGCTATCGCAGGCAATAGAAACAAACGCAATGCCGGCAAACAAAAAAGAAGACACTAATTCTTAAAAGAGTTAACAGACTGAGCTAGCTCCCACCTTTTGGGAAGTTAGCTCAGCTGTTTTATTTTAATTTAAGCTAATTAAAAAAACCGGTGAAAGCCAGTTGCTCTGCTTTCACCGGTTTTTATCCATTTTTTAGTCACCTAAAAACAAGATACGCTAGCCTACAGAAACAATTGAAAGACCAAATTCACCCCACCGTCCTGACAGAGGGACGTCTGCGAAATCATAGATTTCTGGCTTACCGCCATTTTTGCTTTGCTCTTTTAACGGGCTTGGTATCTTGGTGTAATTGAACACGCCCTAAGAGCTGTGCAGTGAAATCATCCAGTGGATGATTTCAGCCCGAACCTAGAAAAGGGAGAGTGAGGGGATTGGAAATCTGTATCGTTACCTAGTTACCGCTAGCCGTAGCCGTCTGAAGGCAGACAAAAATCCTAGCCTCCCCAATCATTGCTTGTAGTATAAACAGGACGCAGTAGCCTAGCGGCATTTTAGCCGCTTTTTCAAAGCTTTAAAATGTCTGCTAGGCTTTGCGGGGGCGAGACATCGAACTTTACGGTCTGGGGTTCTGTCTCGCTCCCTAGTCGTCTTGGCAGAGGTGCGCCTACGAAATCAAAGATTTCTGGCTTACCGTCATTTTTGCTGTGCTCTTTTAACGGGCTTTGTATCTTGGTTTAATTGAACACGCCCTAAGAGCTGTGCAAAAAAGATAGCCCTCCCTTGAGTCTTTAATGACTCGGCGTTCAGGCTCCTATTTTTGCTGTGCTCTTTTAACGGGCTTTGTATCTTGGTTTAAGCTGTTTTTTCAACGCTGATGATTTCAACATCATAACTTCCAGCAGGGGTTTCAATCGTTACCTTATCGCCTTTTTTCCTCCCAATAAGAGCTTGTGCGATCGGGCTTTCATTTGAAATTTTACCGGAAAAAACATCTGCTCCAGCTGCGCCGACAATGGAATAGGTATCTTTATCGCTCGTCCCGATTTCTTGGACAATAACAGTCTTTCCGATAGCAACCTCATCTTTAGCGACGGCATCGCTGTCAATAATTTCTGCGTAGCGAATCTTGGTTTCCAGTGTTGAAATTTGACCTTCGACAAAAGCCTGTTCATCTTTAGCTGCATCGTATTCACTGTTTTCCGAAAGATCGCCATAAGAACGCGCAACTTTAATCCGTTCAACAACCTCCGGACGGCGGACCAGTTTTAATTCTTCAAGTTCCTGTTCAAGCTGTTCTTTTTCAGCAAGTGTCATAGGATAAGTTTTTTCTGCCATTTTTTAATCTCTTTTCTATTTTTTTTGCCAAAGTCAAACATGATGCGTTACCACACCATGTTTGCTTTTAATTATCGGATGAAGAGGAAGAGGATGAGTCATCCAGCTTACTGTTAATATACTTTTCAACATTGGCTTCATGCTCTTCAAAATTTTCAGCAAAGTAGACTTCACCAGTTGTGACGTCTGCTACAAAATACAGATATTTGGTATCTGCCGGATTGACAGTCGCTTCGATTGCTGAAAGGCTCGGGCTGTCTACCGGTCCGGGCATTAAGCCGGTATTAGTATAATCATTATACGGGGAATCCACCTTTGTGTCAATAGTTGCATCGTCTTTTAAAGAGGTTTTTTCACCTAAGGTTCCTAAAGCGTACTGAACGGCGATATTACTCTGCAAGGCCATATCAGCCTCTAGCCGGTTATAGAATACACTGGCAATATTTCGCCGGTCTTCATCTGTAGCACCTTCTTTTTCAACCAGTGAGGCCAGTGTAAGCACCTCATTGACTGTCATGCCTTTTGCTTCGATTGCTGAATAATAGTCAGACATATAAGCGTTAGTTGTGGCAATCATCTCTTCAACAAGTTCTTCCAGCGTGGTCTCGTCGTAATAATTATAGGTTGCAGGAAACAGATAGCCTTCCAGCTGATAAACTGCTTTATCAGCACTTGGAAGATTTGCAAGAAGCTCAGGATATTTCTCAGTCATCCGTGAGATAAACTTCTCGTCTTTAACAAGGGCTAAGAAATCATCTTTCTTAAAAGGTGTGCTCTTCTTTTCTCCTGCCGTATTCTTTGTTACTGCTGTTGCAATCTGCTCAATAGTGTAACCTTCCGTTACCAGAATTTTACCCAGCGCCGGTTCCTGCGGTTCAGCCGTTCCGCTTTCCTGCAGAATTTGCGAGATTTCATCTAAATCCATGCTTTTTTGCAGATTATAATAGCCGCTCTGAAAATTGCTGTAATTTTTGAACTTAGTGTAGTAATTAAAGATTGTCGCGTTTTTAATTAAACCAGCATTTTCCAAAATTTGGCCGATATATTTATTGCCGGAGCCCTCAGGGATTTCCACAGTCACATATTCCGTTGACTTTTTATCCACAGGGGCAATCCCGTCGGCAACATAGCGATAGGCAAAAAAGATAAAGGCTGCTAAAAGCAAAACAATGGCCAAAATAAGAACACGCGCAATCCGTTTAGCCAGCTTATCCGTTTTCTGCCGCCGTCTTCTGCCTGCGGTCTTCCTCTGTTTGCCAGTACGTTTATTCTTTGGGGTAGCTGATTCGGGCTGCTCATCATTGTCCAAATCTGCTTTGGCATCACCTACAGACAGTTTTTCGGAAGTTGCGGTATCGGCATCCGAAAGTTGCCCGGTAGATTCTGAGGCCTGTAGAGAATGATTATTAAAAGATATATCGTCTGCAGTCGGCTGCTGATTGGCAGCCTCTTTCAGAGAAGCTTCTCTTTTTTCTTTTGCAGAAAAGAGGGGCCCCTGCACAGTCCTGTCAGTACTTTCTGAAGGGACAGAGTCCTTTTCAGCTGCTTCCTTTTGAGCTAAAGCTTCTTCCTGCTGCTTTCTGAGTTGATTGGCCTCTTCTAATTCAGCAAGAAGCTTTTCTTTAAAATGTTTTAAATCTTGGCTGTCTTGCTTGTCATCCTTAAAATCGGTCAAAGCACATCCTCCTCTTCTTAATCAAACGCCATTATAACCTAAAAGCGGGATAAAAGCAACCGGATACTTTTTTGTCATCGATTCTTAATAAAAGCCTTGCTTCAGTTTTGTGACCCTTCCCAAACCAAATTGTACCAAACAGAACCGCCGTGCTGCGAAGCGGATTCTCCCTCATCGGTAAAGCCATTCATCTCATAGTAGGAGATTAAGTGACTGTGACAGGTCAGCGTAATTCCCAAGCGCTTATGGGCAACGGCTAAATCTTTCAAAGCAGCCAGCAAAGCGGTTCCAACTCCCTGCCTCTGGAAATCAGAGGCCACAGACAGACTTGTCACTGCTATAAAACCGCCTTGAAGAGGGTTGGGCTTTACTTTATGAAAAAGGTCATCCGTCAAGTAACGCTGCTCAATCACCGGACCTTCAATATAGCCAGCGATCTTTCCGGCAATTTCTGCAATAAGAAAGGTATCCTTAATACAGCTGAACCGTTCTTTAATCGTTTGAAAATCAGCAGCCTCCTCAGGTGAGAAATTCTCCTGCTCAATACGAACGATATCAGCCAAATCTTCTTCCTTTACCTGCCTAATCAATAACATCACATTCCTCCAACAAGATACAAAGCCCGTTTAAAAATCCGTATGAAAATAGGGACAGCTGAGCGATGACTCGCATCGCGACGGATGTCATCTTTTTCACTAGGATTTTAGGGCGTGTTCAGTTCATTAAGATACAAAGCCCGTTAAAAGAGCAAAGCAAAAATGACGGTAAGCCAGAAATCTTTGATTTCGTAGGCGCACCTCTGCCAAGACGACTAGAAGGGTGCGGTCGGCCGCCAAGGCGACAAAG
Source organism: Streptococcus huangxiaojuni (assembly GCF_040930515.1). Taxonomy (NCBI): domain Bacteria; kingdom Bacillati; phylum Bacillota; class Bacilli; order Lactobacillales; family Streptococcaceae; genus Streptococcus; species Streptococcus huangxiaojuni. Next base: position 30,530 of record NZ_JBFQEG010000001.1, on the reverse strand, counting down.
CCTTCAGACGGCTACGGCTAGCGGTAACTAGGTAACGATACAGATTTCCAATCCCCTCACTCTCCCTTTTCTAGGTTCGGGCTGAAATCATCCACTGGATGATTTCACTGCACAGCTCTTAGGGCGTGTTCAGTTCACAAAATACAAAGCCTCTGCTTTCATTAATATAAGCATTAAAGCAATTATTTCTGCTCCTTTTTACGTCCACTGCGGTACCAATTTTCATCCGCAATTTGCAGGTAGTCTTTATACTGTTTAGAGTATTTCATCATATAGAAACCTTGAAAAAGGCAGAAATCACTCATTTTTCGAAAGCTATAGGCGAAAACAACCATTGTAACAGTTAGGCCTAAACCTAGGAGATAGCGCTGTACCATTTAGCATTAAAATCACTGGTCAGCCCCTTAAATACCGTTTGACTCAAAATTAAAAGAATAAAGCTAGTCCCTATCGTTATTCCCAAGATTAATTTTGTATAAAAACTGTCCCTATTATTAGCTTCACCATATAGTTGTGCTTTGGTTCGTAAATAGCCTTGATAGAAGATTAAAGCTATTAAAAGAAAACCAACCAATACTTGCAGAAGCAAACCTGATATGCCAAATCGATTGAAAGCCAGCATGCCAGTGATATAAATGAAGGGTACCGTTGCAGTATAAATCATGCTTCCTAAAAAAGGAAAACCAGAAAAAATTTGTCTGGAAATATCACGTTTTGGAATCAGGATAGAAAAACAGGCCGATAGAAGCATTATCACAAATACAATAATATTTGGAATTAACATTGCCTGACCGATATTTCCTATCATGATAATCGCTTCTGAAGATAAGTGACGAACACTTCCAGTCTCAGCAGCCGATCTTAAACCAAAAGGCATGGCAAATAACAGGCCCAGCATGGCTGAGAATAAGAGCGTTCCCGCTATAAAAAAAGCAAACAAGCGGCGGGGTAATGAACGGTTCATTGAGGTGTCGTTTTTCAGAGTATTAGATAGCTTTTTAAAGTTAATAATCCGCTTACTTTCTTCAAAATCAGCTCCAAATATAGATTTCCCCATGTTATATATTCCTCTCTAAAAACCGAAAGCTGATTTGACATTGTTCCAGCCCTTTGACATAGTATCTCCGACGGCTTCTCCTGCCTTTCTGCACCTTATCAGCTATTCATGAAATTCCCATACCAGCCGTAACACTACACTGATAGCCTAGCAGCTAAAGCCAATCCTCATCTGGATGCTTTCTGATATAAATCGCTGCATAAACGGCATCTACAATAACTGCTGTCAAAGCAGAGGTCATCAAAACTCCCAAGAAAAGGCCAAAGGCATTTTGGAGATAGCCTGTCAGCAGGGATGGGATAAACATCACCGCTCCAAAGGCAATCCAAAAATTATTAGCAAAAGCCCTCTTTTTATCTTTAGTGCCTCTTTGATTAAACTGCCACACTTTGCCTTGATTTTTAGGCAGATAATACCAAGCGTATAGACCGCAGAAAACAAGAAAGAGGAGTAAAATAGGAATAACATAAAATAAAGTTAAGGGAGACTCGTAAATTCTCTTTGCATCAATAGTACTACCATTTGAATCGGATACGAACATCATCAGACCAATAAAGTCCAGCCACATCAGCATGGTCCAAGTAACTAAAGCAGTCAAAACATAGGCTAAAGACTTAAACCGATTAACAAGAGCATGGAAAAAGGAAAAGAGAATACTCACCACATTAACAATAATGCAAACTAAGAAAGGACCCTTAATGAATCCTAAAGTATCACCTTGTCCCCACCCGAAGAAAAAAAAGGAGGGAAAAAGGTAAGCTAATCCAAGGGTAGATTTTGAGGTACCCTAGACTGACACCATTTGTAAGCAAGGGGCCGTGGTAGCGTTCTCTAGGACTTACTGCTCTTTGTTTTCTCTTTTTCATCAGCTAAACCACCCCGCTACTTCTTTAAATCCGCTGCCAATGGCATTTGTGGCGCTTTTCAAACCATCTTTGGCTGCCTCTGTTACTGATTTACCTAAGCCAGGTATTTTCTGATCCATAAGCCATGAAATTCCCATACCAGCCGCAGAACTACACTGGAAACCCAACCAGTTAAGGAGAAACCTCCTCTAGGTGTTTTCTTACATAAACAGTTGAGAGTGTTCCTGTTATCAAAACTCCTAGAAAGACTCCAAAAACATTTTCAAGAGTACCTGTTAGTAATGACGAGAGGAACATAACCGCACCAAAAGCGGCGTAAGTGAAAGAAAGAGTTAAGAGAAATCTTCAATCTTATGATTCATCGGTATCCTCGTAATATTCCTTTTTTGCCTTAAAGCGATAGCGTATATCCGGACTATAGCTGCCAACACTGATACAAAGCATAAAGCAGAGCATAAAAAATGCCGAAAGCAGGAAAAACCAGTTGTTAGAATAGAAAGCAACGGCCCCAATGAACAATGTCAACAGCCACAGCATCACATGAGCAAAAGTTCTCTTTATTAAAACCATGCTGACAGCTTGAGGACATATCCTGCCAGAACTAATTTTCCTGCCTTTAAGCGGCAGAAAGGCTGTTAATCTCTTTTGACTAAAATGGTGAAAAAGCCAGACAGCGGCAAAAGCAGATAAGGCTAAGAAACCAATGATAAAGATAGTAGCATAGTGGGAAAAACCCGTTCCCAGCTGCTCTATGATTCCACTTCGCCTAAGCAGTGCACTGGATACAACGGCTAAGCCACCGGTAAGAGAAGCTGGGATGGCAACACCTGTACCTTTTGACTGTGCTGACTGAACAAGCCTAAGATACTCCTCTTCACTGATAGAATAAAATTTTTGTTTAAAAAGCCAGCTGAACGGAAAGAAAAAATAGGGGATAACATACCTAGGTTTTCTGTCTAAAAGATAATAATTGCCATCTGCCCTAAAAGTCAAGTAACGAAAATTCACATAGACCAGTTCAATATTTTCTGCCATTCTTTCTCCTAATTATTCCTTAAACGACTATAGCGAGGAAGACTGGATAGCCGTTTATCTGACCATTCTTCCTCAAAATCTGCGTTTTATAAAGCGGAGGCTGGGACAAAAGTCCGTCCTCGTTTCACTTTTTTAGACAGATAAGTTTGATGCAGTGATTGATCAGTAAGCCACTCAATTGGATTATCGGATAAGAATATATCGGTTGAGATATTCTATTTGTTGCATCATCCATCTCCTGACCCCTTAAGAATTGTGAAACAGTCCACTAAGTCCTGCATTTTTATTTTAAGACTTTTTACTGCCTTCTATCATCTTTGTCCCCCGTTCTTGGACGGGCGGTATCTGCTTTACTGGTGTCCACATGCGGCACATCAGAGCCTGAACGGTTTGAGGAAGAAGAGGACTGACTGCGGCCAGCAGAAGATGGGGCTTTATCAGTACCTACCCTTGATTCTACACTATTATTCGATAAATCGCTATTCTTAGAGTTGGATTTTGACGTTCTGCTGCTGGTGGCAGAAGCAGAATCCCCAGCTTTATTTTTAGGAAGCTCTGCATCGAGGTCTGAGGGTTTTGTCCTCGAACTGCTTGAAGCATCAAAGGCTGCTGTTCTGTTGGTGCTGCCGCCGGAAACATCAGAAGTCACTGACTTGTTAGCGCTATGACTCTGAACCGCATTAGCGACACTTCTAGCCGCGAAATTCATCCCACGCCCTAAAGCAAAACCGCCTAGAGCTCTCAGAGGATCATCCTGCATATTATAGAGGGTGCTGCCAACATCCCACACATCGTCTGCGGCATTAACCCCCCGATTGATCGTCTGATAGGTCGCCGAAGCAGTTTTCCCGGTATTCAGCAGGGCCTTGCCATAAGCAGCTAAGCCGCCAGTAGCCGCTGTTACAGCGGCATCAACCCCTGCCATAATCCGGTCATCTGTATCCAGAACATCTCCTGTAATCATCTCACTAACACGACCTAGTTCCCTTGCCATAGGAATTATGCCATTACTTAAAAAACGAGAACAAGTTTTGTTCTCGCTAGAGCTTAGGTTTTGTTCCCACTACAGTTGACAAAGGGCCTAAAACAAAAGGCAGTCTCTTCCTGATAGGAATAAAGGGACTGCCTGAGACAAACACTTTTAATTATTTTTGAGTCTTAACAAATACAGAGTTAGTTGCTAAAAATCAATGATACTAGCCGCAGCCCCTTTAAAATGGTTACTGATGATTTTGGCTTATTTGTCGCCCCTTTTCCAGTAAGTCGGCAAATTCTTCCTCTGAGAAATACTGCTTTTTACTGTCTGTATCAATCAGCAGGAACTCTGGATGTTCCCTCAGAAACTGGCGATTAGACTCTTCTTGGGTCAGCGGCGGCTCCCACATACCAGTTTCTGCATAATACAACAATTCTTTTCCCGTATGTTCGCCTGACAGGTAACTGTCAACGGCCGCTTTTGAGATTTCCCTCTCAGCTTCAGGCTGACTGACATTAAATGTTGGATATTTCAAAATATAGTTTTCCCCATCCTGAAAAATTTCGAGGAGATCTTCTTTACTAAAATAAATAGATTCCATGCTAATCCTTTCTTGAACATATAAATAAAATGTAACTTTTCAGCTGTCCCTTTACTGCCTCCTATTCTACCATATCTTCACAGCTCTTACTTCATCAGCCGGAACTGGATCAATAATAGCTTCTGGCACACCGCCAGGATAAGTCAAGCCGCCAGGCCGCCAAAAGTCATTACTACCTGCTTCATTACCATCTGGAAGGCGAAGATTGTCAACATGATCAAATTCTAATAGAACAGGGTGGTTTCCTAAACTGCCTTTTTCCAGTCCCAGAAGAGTTTCCAGCGTTCTGGGGTTACCATTTGCCTCTTTAATCATAGCTTCAGCAACATCCCGCGGTAATACAAAGGCACCATCATCACGACCGAATTGGCCAAACCTTTCAACATTGCTGGTATCTCTCGCAAAAGCAACGGCTCCGTTGTCGAACTGCGCCCGATGCTGACTTATATAATCTGAACTGAGATAAGTACTTGGATCAGGACGATTCCCCTTAGCAATACCAGTGATAGCAGACGACTGGCTTTCCGTCAGGCCGGGATTGGGGAAGTTTCTCTTTGTTGCCTGCCATTCAGATGACCGAGTTTCACTTTCCGGCATGTCCAAGTCTGATGGCTTGCTGGCTGATTTAGTGGCAGCTGTACTGCTGCCAGCAGAGGCCATATCAATCGCTGAGTTGGTTGGTTGGACGGGAATTCGTCATGTCAGTCTTATTGAGGTTATCTTTGGAAATGAGAAATATTAGAACGATTTGACAGTCACCTTTTACTCATTTTACAGCCTAAAAAAGAGAAAGCCATATTGGCCTCTCTCAAATCCTAAGGAATACTTACTGTAGAAAAAGCAAAACCACGGCATTTAATCAGCCAAATAAGATGCTTCCCTATGATAAGAGAAAATCATACTTAGATTGCACAGCCTCACTGTCAAGATGTACCCTTTTATCATTTGCCAAATAAGTTTTTAAATCAGATAACATCTCCGTTTTCTTTAAATATTGCTTATACTGAGTAAAGAATTCATCAATTGTCAATTCATCAACAGCCTCAATCGTTTCGGGCATATACTGTTCACCACTTTCAGAATAGCTTAAACGACAAATGTAAGCTACTGCATCAGCAATACAAGTCCAAATAGCCGAATCTGTAAGGCTATCAAGTTCAAAGTAAGTCAGAATATCTTGTTCATCTAAATTTTCCAACCGACTGTAAAGCAAATCAGGATCTATCTTTTCTCCAGATAAAAAACGGTTAGTCAGCTGTAAGGTGTCGTTGACAAATACAATATCTTCAGGTTTTGACAGATGGCTTACAATTGGCTCTGTCAAAACTTGCATAAAAAGAGCTAGATTCTTGTTAGTAGTCATTTTTCTTTCTCCTAATCAAATGTATTGTCCATTTTTTACACTAAATTCTAATCTGCCATTCGGTGTTATACCAGGAACAGAATCAGAAGTAACTTTTATCTCTAAATTAGGATATCGTTCACTGAGTTGTTTAATAATACCAGAAGGTTTGTTCGGATTGCCTAAACCACTTAGACAGGTTGGACAGACGCCTTTGGGATTTGATTGGTGCATTCTCAGTGTACCTGTAACTTCTTCAGGTTTCAACCCTACTTTTTTCACTGCTTCTACAAACTCATTAGCAACACCTTCTTCAGCATGTCTTGTAGCAGAAGCAATTTTTCCAGAGCTTCTTATTTCCCTGTTAGGCATGCTAGATTCAAGATCAGGTAGTCCAGCCTCTTTCCTTACTCTTGGTGATCCTCCTTCAAAAGTATAGCCTTCAAGTCCTTTGACATCAGTCTTTCCAACAGCAACAGTCTCAGTCTCAGGAACTCCCCATCTATCTCGTAGTGCTTGTAATTCTTTGGAAGCATCAGGCATAACTGAGTCTGAAGAACTTGTCTTATTCGCTCCGCTAACATCTGGTTTAGCTTTCGGCACGTCTATATCAGCTGGCTTGCTAGCTGATTTAGCGGCAGCTGTACTGCTGCCAGCAGAAGCAACATCTGTCGCTGCCTTGTTTGGCAGGTCAGCTTTGCCTGTATCAACATGCGATACATCGTTTCCTCTTGAACCAGATGATGGCTTGCCGTTGTCCCCCGTTCTTGGACGGCCAGTATCTGCTTTACTAGTGTCCACATGTGGCACATCAGAGCCAGAACGGCTTGAGGAAGAAGGGGAGGCCTGACTGCGGCCAGCAGAAGATGGAGCTTTATCAGTACCTGCCCTTGATTCTACACTATTATTCGATAAATCGCTATTCTTAGGGTTGGGTTTTGACGTTCTGCTGCTGGAGGCAGAAGCAGAATCCCCAGCTTTATTTTTAGGCAGCTCTGCATCAAGGTCTGAGGGTTTTGTCCTCGAACTGCTTGAGGCATCAAAGGCTGGTTTTTTGCTGGTGCTGCTACCGGAAACATCAGTCGTCGCTGTCTTGTTGGCGCTACGACTCTGAACCGCATTAGCGACACCTCTAGCCGCGAAATTCATCCCACGCCCTAAAGCAAAACCGCCCAAAGCTCTCAAAGGATCATCCTGCATATTATAGAGGGTGCTGCCAACATCCCACACATCGTCTGCGGCATTAACCCCCCGATTGATCGTCTGATAGGTCGCCGAAGCAGTTTTCCCGGTATTCAGCAGGGCCTTGCCATAAGCAGCTAAGCCGCCAGTAGCCGCTGTTACAGCGGCATCAACCCCTGCCATAATCCGGTCATCTGTATCCAGAACATCTCCTGTAATCATCGTCTCGCCGACAACCGCCTGATAGCCGCTGTCAGCCACTAAATAGGTCGTCCCTGCAGCGATGAGAAGGGGGGCCGCTGTTCCTCCGGACATAATACTACCTGCAATGATGGCGGCTGTCGCCAAGACTTTCCCACCGATATCCACCCACTTCAGCCAGCCTTGGTTATTCTCTTTCCAGGTTGAGCGCAAACGCTGGTACTCACCCAGCTGAGTCGGAAAAGTGGCTTCTACCAGCTCAGTATCACTCAAACCGCTGAGTTCATCATAAGCCTCTTTATCCTTTTTTTCCAGTTCAGCTAAATTTTCCTTGGCAATCTTTAGCTTGTTTTCATAAATATCCCGTGCGGCTGGAATAGGGGAATCCGGATTGTTTAGAATTTGTGCAAGGGTATAGTTCTCAGTTGTGGTATAGGTAGTGTTGGTATAGCCATAAGAGCTGTCATAGTTAGTCATGGTATGGGTTTCTTCATAGGTCAGGTATTTTGAATAGGCACTATCCCTTTCATTAACCTTATTCAAACCACCAAGGGTATTATTAAAGCTAAGAAGAATTTATTGAGTTAGGGGAAGTACAGAAGAAGATAATATAAATTAAAAATAAGCACTTCTGCTAATATACCGGTCTCTCAAAAGATCAGATACTAAAAATCTAACTTTTGAAACACAGTTACACAGAAGTACTTATTTTTCACAGTAGTAAGAAAGTAAAAGTTGAATTTTCATTTTTCGGATAAAGTTCTTTTTTAATCAGTCTTTCATGTCATCCCACACTGGTGAAGGATAGTCTGGAAGTAAACCATTTTGAATAGAGTTTCGGTTTATTTCCACCGTAAGATGCAATTTTTCCAAGAATTTTTCTTTAGCTTCTTCAAAATTAGTGACTTCTAATTTTTTATTATAACTAGCTCTATCCATAGTGGCATACACTAAATAAACTTGCTTTTCTCCATCATATTCTATACGTGTTTCCCATTCTTGTAAGCTACTATCTGAAAAAACAGAGTATCTTAAGCTATCATATCCTAAAGCATGAATTTTTGCCAAAATTTCAGCTCTTTCTTTATCTAACAATGACATCAAAATACCTCCCTTAATAATCCTAATTTTTCATACCAGCTGATAGAAGTGCCAAATTTAATTTGAGTCCCTCCGCCAGCACCAAACACTTCAGCAATAGTTCCTTTTTGTGGGTTTGCTATATCATCAAGAGAAAAATCGTGTTCTCTTATGAGGTTATCTCTGGAAAAAACAGAGGTATCTCCGCCTGCCTCTCTGAAGACAGAGAACCCCATATACTAGGCACATGACTGTCGTTAGCGCCGCCCTCAAAATACGTGCATCTATAATCCCGGCGGACTGTACTGATAAACTTTAACGCACTTCCCTTTACTATCAAAAACCATCACAAAATAGGCTTTATCATTATCATAAATCAAAGATAACGGGTTATCCCTTATCATATAAACCTCTTTGTTAGAATCAAGTATAGAGGAATCAAATTTACCATAACGTTTTTCAATCTCAGTTCTATTTTTGCCAATCATCCAATGGTTATCATATTTCCAGTAAACTCGACTATGGAAGTAAAGGAAAAGGGAAACAATGCAGACAATAAGAAAAAGAAATAAGGAGAGGATAATTTTCTTGTTATTTTTCACCATGAGCTTCTTTCTGCCTCCTCACACTACTATCACCTAAATTATAGTAGCGATCATAAAAACCGCTTTCATTTTCTTCACCAAGTCCCATATCAGCGCGAATAGCGCTTTCTCTCCAAGCTCCAAGCTTTGGCAAGTATCTAAATTTCGATTTCCAATCATCCACTGCATCAGCATGAAATTCTACCTCTGCAGCAAAAGAATTATAGTTAACATTCCCAGTTGATACGGCTAAAATGGCCTGCCGTTCATAATGAGTAAGATTATTGGGATCTTTTACTGTAACATCACCAGTCTCTGGATTATAGATATCATATCCGGCCTTTTCATTTAACTCCTCTAAATATTTTGGTATACGTCGTAATTTTTCTTTCTCTGTCAGTAATTGTTGAATTCTTGAGTCAGTACTTGCGTTTTTAAGATCTTCATCTATTTTGTCTATTTTGCTTAAGATATTATCCAGCGGTTGAGAATTAATTGTATTAGAACCATTATCCTTAATAACTTTATCAGTAAATAAGTCTGCCACTAAATAACTGCCATCACTGTCTGTATTTTTGAAATAATCAAGAATTGTACGGTCAGCATCTTGGTTTGTATCAGCAATCACCCTTTGGAATTCTTTGAAGAAGCGATCGGAATTTTTGATTGTATTGCTGCTATCTGAAAATTTAAATAACTCATTAATGTCAGTAGCAATAAATGGAATAGACACACCATGATTACCTTGAGAATCACCGAGCTCACGCATTTTGAGAACACTATAAGAATAGCCTTTTTCTCCTTTAACCCCATAGATGAAGTGGTCATCATAGACTTCATCAACTGAGACGGGATTCCCATCAATAATCACTTCTGTTTTCCCCATCGATTTTAATATCTCAGACACTGGTTTATTTATAACGAAGAAACCATCATCAGTCATTTCGATATCTTTCATGGTGATAGCGTCGCGAACTTCCTCAGGTAATGTATCATAGAACTCCTTTTTCTCCCATCCCTTATTAATGGGACCAGTCCACTGCAAATTCTCTTTACTCGGAATAGTAAAGCTGCCATTAAAAGCAGCAACGTCTGTCTGGAGCTGAGACAAACCGGTAGTGATATTAGTCTCCAAGTCCGCAATATCATCAAAGAAGCCTGATGAAGCCGCATCGTACTCCCTAAGCTTCCTAAGCTTTTCTTCCAGCTTCCCCTTCTCTGCCGTGTCGTCGTTTACAGCCGACTGCACAGAGGACTTGTTGGGATCATCTGCCTCCATCTTCCCCAATGTCGTATTATTGGCATCAATCGTAGACTGGTAGGCATCAATCTGTGCCGTTAGTGTATCCTCATCCAGATCCTCACTGCCAACATCCGATCGGTAACGGTCGGGCAGAAGCTGGGTATCCGTCTTAGCGGCATCAGCTAAGAGAATAAACCCTTTTGCCAGCGGAGTGACGACGGTACTGCCGTAGGTTTTGACATTGGTGTAAGCTTCTCCCTCTAAACCATCCGCATTAGCTAGATTCTCTATAGCGCTGATGATACTGTTAAAGCCTGAGGTATAATTATCAGCCAGACTGGCTACTGATGAGGCTTGAGTGTCTGAGCTGCCTAAGACCATTTTGACCATAGAATAATTGTCCTTTCTTTTTCCTTATCGGTAAGCCTTACAACATAAGATAAGTTTCTGAGAACTGCGCTTTTGCCAGAAGTAACCATTTCTCAAAAGTACCGATAGGAAGGAGCAGAGAGAATAAATGACTTTCTATCACTTAAAAAAGATCTAACCAATCGTTGACTTCCCACTATTTCAACAAACAGATAGGAGAAGCTTTTGTTGCTCCTAAATCAATCTTGATTGTCTTTTTTATCGGCCTGATTGTCAAGAAGATTGTAGTAAGACTTTTTCAAACTAGCCAATTCCTTTTCGTAGCTTTCTTTGGAATTTTGATAATCTTTTAGTCGTTTATCATTATGGTCTCCTATCAGCTGTCGTAAATGATTTTGTCTTTGCATGATAGTCGAAAATTTCATGGACTCTTCATGTGAAAGCTGGTAATAGTCCAACTGCCGTAACTGGGATTGTGCAATTTCAAAATTTTCGTCAACACTCTCCTGCGTTTTTTTTAACTCCGCATACGCATCTTCTGTCTGTTCCAGATTATGTCTGAGTTTGAACATCCTTTCCTCAAGATCTTCTGGCTTTAACTCTTTTCCTTTCTGCTCTGACATGTTTCTCCTCCAATGTTAAGCCTGAATTTCAGAATCAAGGGTATTGCACCCTCTTTTGTCCGATTCGTTTTCGAATCAATAAGAGTTACTTTCATATATAGCCCCTTGATTTTAAAATCAGTATTGCTAGTAAGCATACCCTAAAAGAACCGTTACTCTACCTGAACCTTCTGTAGAAAGGATATGATAAAATGGTGTATTTTGATCCATTCCATTTTGTTCCAAGGTCCACAACAGCCTTGCATAGGCTTCTTTTGTCAATTCCTCATAATTGTGGTCTACTGATGCCATAATAACATTATTGATTTCAAAATAAGATGAGAATGTCATCCCTTCAATTTGAATATTTTCTTCCTCTAGTGGTAAGAAAAACTCAATATCCATATAACCATCCTGCGGGACATTGTTGAGACTATAGACAATAGTACCGGCAGGATGACCTCCGGCAGCCACAACAGCAGCCATAAAAGCATCTAGCTCTTCTCTCATTTGGTTAACATGAAATTGTTTACGTTTTCGAATAACATTACGTGCTTCAAATAAATCCTCATTGGTTACACCTTGGGCTGCAATATACTCCATTAGTTTTCCTCCCAACTGCTATAAGCATCTACCACAACACTTGTTTCACTAGGATGATACAGGACATGGTAGACAGCTAAATTATCCAAAGACTTCCCAGAATATTTCGACGCTAAAGCCTCATAATACTCTGACAAATTATCAGATAAAAAGGTCGCAAAATCGTCACTCTCTATTAAAATTTTCTCTTCAAACAAAAGCGGTCCAACTTCTTCACCCGTTGGACTTATTTTATTGCCAAAAGTGGTGAAAATAGCTATAGATTCTAAATCAGAAAATGGGTAGCTTTTGAAATAAACAGGGCCATCTGAATATACCGTATCCAGCATTCCTTCAATAAAATCCTGACCTAAAGCGTAGATATCCCAACAGATCTCATCTGTCAAAGCACCTACTAGTCCTTCCTCCTTATAACCTACCATCTGTACAATGCTTAATGTTTTGGGTCTGATATTCATACCATTCTCCTAACTTTCTAAATAATATATGTGAAGCTTTAAATAACTTAATTTTTATTTTTCTTTGGATGCTTTCTGACATAAATAGCTGCATAAACTGCAGCTACTGTAACTGCAGGAAAAGCTGTGGTCATTAAAAGACCTAAGAAAACACCAAATATATTTTCGATATAGCGATATAGCCGGTTAATAGGGCTGGTACAAACAAGACCAAGCCAAAGATAGCGACAAAATTACGCTTCCATTCCCCTTTCTGATTCTTTTTGTGGACACCATAGGTTGCCTACTAGTTAAATTTCCGTACTTTTTCTTGATTCTTGAGCAGGTATACCAAGAATAGCTACTGCATGAGAGAAGAAAAAGGGAATATCATGACGGTATATAGATGGCTGAGCTTACAGAATATAATCTCTCATTGCCTACACACATGACTAAACCAATAAAGTTAAAGTCAAAAATATAAGAACAACGGGAAAAGCTTAATAATATAACCAAGGTTGGCCCCATCCTGAATCAAAGGCCCATGATATCTCTCATTTTTCATATTAGCCACCAAATAACCTTTCAAGCCAGATTTAACCGCACCAGTTCCTCTGATTTGTTCCATTTTTTATCCATAAGCTATGAAATCCCCATACCTAAAGCAGAAGACCATCTAAAGCGAATCCTCATCTGGGTGTTTTCTGATATAAATCGCTGCATAAACAGCATCCACAATAACTGCTGTCAGGGTAGATGTCATCAAAACTCCCAAGAAAAGGCCAAAGGCATTTTGGAGATAGCCTGTCAGCAGGGATGGGATAAACATCACTGCTCCAAAGGTAATCAAAAAATTATTGGCAAAGGCACTCTTTTTATCTTTAGTGCCTCTTTGATTAAACTGCCACACTTTGCCTTGGTTTTTAGGCAGGTAATACCAAGCGTAAAAGCCACAGGATATTAAAAAGAGAAGTAGAATGGAAAAGGTATAAAATACAGAAGGTAACGAGTAAATTTTAGGGTGGGTAGTTCCTGAACCAATGAACAACAATAAACCCATAGAGTCCAAATTAAGGACTAGAATTACTAAATTAACAGCAATCAAACCATAAGTAAAACTTTGAAAGCGATAGACTACCCTTTTCATCCACGATAGTAATATGCTAAAAATATTTACAAGAATACAGATACAGAATATTAACTTAAAAAGGCCAACTTTATCATTATATATGCCAAATATTGTCATAAACAAGGAAAAAAAGAAATTTATCCATGAACAGAGAGGAAGATACCCCAGACTAACACCATTGGTAATCAGGGGGCCGTGATAGCGCTCTCTAGGACTTACTGCTGTTTGTTTTCTCTTTTTCATCAGCTAAACCACCCCGCTACTTTTTTAAATCCACTGCCAATGGCATTTGTGGCGCTTTTCAAACCGTCTTTTGCTAAATCAGTGGCAGATTTTCCACCGAACCAATCTTGTTCCATGAGCATTGATATCCCTATCCCCGCTGCAGCCCCAACAACAGTTCCAACAGGGCCGCCGATCATGGTTCCGATAGCAGCACCGGCTGCAGCTGAACCAGCACCCGAAACAGTGTCAACTCCTTGATCAACCACAAAGTTTCGAATCTTTTCCCCCACGGAAGAGCTCTTATCATCGAAGAAATTCTCCTTGATGTTGCCTCCAATATTCAAAACTGTTCCGACAGCACCAAGTCCTTTAACTGTTTTTCCAACTTTTGTCAGTTTAGAAGCATCTTTCCAATTGAAATCGTCCCATACTTTCAGAGAAGACTTAAAGTTGCTCTTAGCCGAATTCGCAGCGTCTCCAAGGGCATTTTTCCAACCTGTTGTCCTGACACCTCTGCCGATATCAGTCTTTCTAATATCGGCTTCTTCTCCCATGATGTTCTTAAATTTTTTGGCCCTCCTATTTACATAAACACGGCCAGTGTCTCGGTTGTAGAGGTTGGCTGGTTTTTTATAACCACCTATTTTGACACGCCCTGCAGCATCAACAGTAACTTGGCGGCCGTTGATAAAACGCATTTCTCCCTTATAAGTGACATACTTATCATAAAGCGTTACGGCATTTTCACTTATACCAACTGGTTTTTCCCCTGAAATGAGCCAATCTAAGGCTTCACTATAAGAGATTCCAGCTTCATCAGCCAATTCTTGAGCTGACTGTTCAATATCAACTTCAGCAAGTTTAGCGTCTTTCGCTTCAACAACTGATTTATCCAATGTTAGTCCAGGGTGCTGTTTTTGATAGGCTTCTATTGCTCTGGCTTCTTCCTCAGTCAGTTCTTCTCCTTTCTGAGCCTTGGCAATGGCCGACTGATAATTCGTATAAGTCTCAAAATTCTCATTGATACTATCAGCCCACTGCAAATTCTCCTTACTCGGAATAGTAAAAGTGCCATTAAAAGCAGCGACGTCTGTCTGGAGCTGAGACAAACCGGTATTGATATTAGACTCCAAGTCCGAAATATCATCAAAGAAGCCTGATGAGGCCGCATCATACTCCCGAAGCTTCCTCAGCTTTTCTTCCAGCTTCCCCTTCTCAGCTGTGTCGTCGTTTACAGCTGACTGCGTGGATGACTTATTGGGATCATCTGCCTCCATCGTCTCCAATGTCGCATTATTGGCATCAATCGTAGACTGGTAGGCATCGATCTGGGCCGTTAGCGTATCCTCATCCAAATCCTCACTGCCAACATCCGATCGGTAACGATCGGGCAGAAGCTGGGTATCCGTCTTAGCTGCATCAGCTAAGAGAATAAACCCTTTTGCCAGCGGAGTGACGACCGTACTGCCGTAGTTTTTGACATTGGTGTATGCCTCTCCCTCTAAGCCATCCGCATTAGCTAGATTCTCTATAGCGCTGATGATACTGTTAAAGCCTGAAGTATAATTATCAGCCAGACTGGCTACTGATGAGGCTTGAGTGTCTGAGCTGCCTAAGACCATTTTGACCATAAAATAAATGTCCTTTCATAAGATACAAAGGCCGTTTAAAAATCCGTATGAAAATGGCGGTAAATCCGAAATCTCTGATTTCGCAGACATACCCCTGCCAAGACGACTAGAAGGATGCTGTCGGCTGTCAAGACGACAAAGCCTTCAGGCGGCTACGGCTTTTCTAATCAATTGCTGTTACAAAGCATGGTTATACCATCTTTTTCACTAGGATTTTAGGCCGTGTTCAATTCCAGTAGCAAATTTCCTTGTATTATTGAAACAGCGAGAATATCAAAGCTGTATCCACTTGGCTTAATTAAAAGCCTCACTGTCTGCTTCTGTCCCAGCTGTTTCTGATCCGGACCCCGCCGTCTCATTGGCGTTAGCAGCGTTGGAACGGTTGGTCGCTGCAACCGAGGAATCCCAACCGGTTAATCCTGATAGGCTTTGGGCTATTTGGGCATCGTTGGTTTGGAAATTGCTGTCAATTTGTGTAATACAAGCTGAAAAGTTCTCAGTTGCGCTAGCAATTTGGTTAGCAGAGTTTGAAAGATTGTCAATAAGAGGTGAGGCTTTGCTGACGTTGCCCGTGATGGTAGAATCTCCATCTTTAGTGGCAGCACTGTAACCAAGAACAGTCGTTGTTCCTGTACTAATAGCATTCGCAGCACTGCTTGCCTGCCCTGGATCTGATTTAATTGTTCCCATCGTTTAATCTCCTTCCGGCTTTGTAATTTTCACTAATTGTTCCTTCCTGCGATTATGCAGGTAAATAGTATCTATGCTGAGATAAGGTTCCTTAGAATTATAGGTTTTCGGTAAGAAAACCTGATCAATCATCCGCATGCCAAATAGAAAGTGACTGGCATTTTGGCGATAATATTTTGGTATATCTCCTGCATTATTTCCCAAATATGACAATGGACTGCCTGCAAATAGATGCATCTGAACCTTAGGACCATGTTCAAATATCGTTTGAAGCATATCCAAATCTAAATTGGTCTGAGAGACAAAGCTCTGAAAATCAGGAATAATCCCAAACCATTCTTTATAGGCTTCATCCGTTGTTTCACGTCTTTCTAATTCTAAAATTAACTGGTTTAAGCGAGAAGTTACTTCTTTTGGTTCTGTAACGTAAGTTTTAACCTTATCAGCTAAATCTTCATAAAATTTCTCAGTATCAAACAGCATAATTGATTTATTCTCTAACAAGCTTAATACATCAATTAGATGTCTAGTTATATTGACAAGGTGTTCATCTGTGTCAGAAATCATGGCGACGTGTTTCAGACGCGTTAGAGGGATGGTGACGTTTTCCACGGTTTCCGTATTGAGTCCGATAGGCAAGGCACCATTGCTAATGTCAAATTGAACACTGGATCGTAATCGGAAATCTTGTAATGTTAATAACTCTGGAACTAAGGCGATCGGCTCTGGTCGCTGTCCAGTCCAATCGCGATCCATCTGCTCAATTTTTTCTTGCAGAGCCATTAAGACATCTTGCCCTGTCTTCCCATAAGCTGGCAGGGCTGTTTGAAATATTTCTGGATTATCATAGCGTATCAAACCGCGTCCTGGGATATCTTCCATTGTGTAATTATGCCGGCCAATAATACTTTTGGAATCACTTTCCTCGGTTATTTTCAAAATTATCCGCTCTCGCATATTAGCCTGTAGCGCTCCTTTAAGAGCCGACAGTCGGCCAGCTGTGATAACGACCGTAATACCTAGAGCGTTACCATCTCGAGCTAACAGCTGGATTAAGGCTTCCATAGCATCATATTGCGGATTATCCTTCAAGCCTTCAAAATTATCTAGAATGATGATAATCTGCGGATAAACATGTCCTTGCTCACGATACATTGCACTATTAGCCACGCCCTGTGCTTTCAAGAAATCTTTACGGTCAGTCATAACTGTATTCATGCGGCGCATAAATTTAGATATTTTTTCCTCATCATCGGCAGTAATAAGATCTGCCACATGCGGTAAATCTCTAAGCGGTAGAAGACCATTAGTTCCAAAATCCAGCAGGTAAAAATGAATTTCCTCAGGCGTATGGCGGGTCGCTAGAGACATGATTAAAGTCTGTAAGAAGGTAGATTTCCCCATGCCTGGCTGAGATAACAACAAAAGATTCCCCTGTAATACAGGATTGTAAATCGCTACTCGTTGTGCTTGTTCATTTGGAATATCTACAAGCCCCAGACAAGCATCATAGGCAGTATATCCCTCTTTGTACAGTTCCTCCAAATACACTCTCTCTTCTAGTGGCGGCAGCCAAGGCTGAGCCAGTTGCTTAATCCCTAACTCTTTAGTTAGAGTTTGAATACGATTGACCACTACGCCCAGCTCCGTTGGAACTTCTCGAATATCATCGACTTCTTCCAAGCCTGAAAGATCGTCATTGAGAACTTCATACTGTCCCAGATTATTGATAGCATATATGGTATTGTCTTCAATCCCTTGGTCAGTCTTATCCGGTTCATAATCCGCGCCGGACCAGGCTGACTGGAAGAGTTCATAGATTTCGTTATTGCCAACCTGCAGATAGGCCCGGCCAGCTTGGGTAATATTAGCTGCATCAGATGTTTTCAGCATTTCCTGTGAATCGGCTCGTTCCGCTACTTTCAAAGCGATTTTAAAGCGGGAGTTGGACCAGATCTGGTCATTGACAACACCGGACGGTTTTTGCGTGGCCAGAATCAAGTGAATCCCGATAGACCGACCGATCCGGGCGGTCGAGACCAGCTCTGTCATAAAGTCCGGCTGGTCGGCCTTCAGTTCGGCGAACTCATCGGATATCAAAAAGAGATGGGGCAGAGGTTCATCAACCTCTCCTAGCTGATATTTTTTCTGATATTGATTAATGTGATTGACTTCCGCTTGGGCAAAGAGATTCTGCCGGCGTCTGAGCTCGGCTTTTATGGAAGCTAAGGCGCGCATGGACTGGTTGCCATCTAGGTTAGTGATGGTGCCAAGCAGATGTGGAAGGTCTTTAAAGAGATTGGCCATGCCCCCGCCTTTATAGTCGATTAAAAGGAAGGCGACATCGTGCGGGTGAAAATTGACCGCCAAACTCAGAATATAGGACTGAATGAGTTCTGACTTCCCTGAACCTGTCGTCCCTGCGATAAGACCATGAGGGCCGTGAGCTTTTTCGTGAAGGTTAAGGTAAACAATATCATCCTGCCCTCTTAAGCCTAAGGGAACAGCCAGACTCTTATAAGGGTTGTTCTGTTCCCAGCGCTCAGGCACCCTCAGTCCTTGAAAATCTTCGGTCTGATAAAGCTCCAAAAAGGTGACCGATTCAGGGATGGAAGATTTCAGGTTCTGCAGATGGTTGAGCGGCGCTAGGCGACGCGAGATACTTTCTTTATCAAAATTTTCAGGGAAATGATCCAGAGCAATATCTAAATTCTTCAGCTCCCCTTCTTCAATCACCAGCTCAGCATAGTTAACGTCTTTGATGTCGATAATGGTTTTAACATTTTCAGATAGCGAGCTGAGCACGTCTTGGACAAAAATAACACTGCAGCCCAACTCTGTCGGGTCTTCATTAAAGAATTCCATAATCCCATGATCAAGGGTCAGCTTTTCATCTGTGATCAGGACAACATAGTGCGGGGAAAAAAGAATATTTTCCTGGCCGTTTTTTTGGGTCCTTTTCTGAGTCTGACGGTCTTTTAAAATCTGGTTGAGACTGTTTAAAACTTGATCGCGGGTCCTTTGATTATAGACAAAGCCGCGGACATTAAGCTCTTGGAGCCTAGCGTGAGGCAGCCAGCGCAGCCAGTCCCATTCAGCCTTTTCTTCTTCAGGAAAAATAGGAATAAACTGGACATCATGATAGCTGTGAAAGAAAGCCAGCTGAGTCAGCATGAGCTGAAGCTGCTCAATCACTAAAGCGCGCTCGCCAATGTAGCCGACAGGCCCATTAACCAGATTGGCTATAACAGGGACATCTGAAACCTTGCGGTTGCGTTCATAAAGCGCAAACCCTTCTTTTTCCAAATCATCTGTCTTTTTATTGCGTTCTTTTTCCGAATAAGCCAGTTTATAAGAAGGTTTAATCCTCCCCAGACCTAAACGGTAATAGAGAAAGTCAAAATGAAGCGGTGTTTTTTCATAGATGCGGTGATGGTATTCTTTAAGAAGGCTATCTATAGCAGGTAAATCCGGATAGTGATAAAGACGGCCCTTGCGGTATTCTTCTGCTTTTTTCCGTAGTTCTATCGATTTATCTGACAAATAAGCTTGATAGCTCTCAATCCGATCTGCTAAATCAATTTTATACTGCTTACGATTTCTGATATAGTTGGAAATGGAGAAAACCAGTGTCACTGCCGACATGGAAATCGTCATCAGGATATAGATCCCCCGCGGCTGAATCAAGGTAATCAAAATGGTAATCCCAATCATCATCAGCGGCGGAATAATCAGTTTAAGAAGCTGATCGGTTGGTTTTCTGGGCTCCTGAGGCGGCGCCTTGACTTCCAACTTTTCCTCTGAACCGCGGTAAATCAAACGCGGAGAACGATGGTAATCCGGATAGCCTGGATAAAAATGATAGCGGGACTCAGTCCGTTTAATCAGCTGACCTGATATCCCGCTTTCTCCCCAAAGATGCAGTTCATCATTTAATAATTTTATTTTTTTACTGCCAAAAGTGACCTCATCGCCAAAAGCCAAATCAATCTTATCTTGTCTCAGCTTTTGATTATTGATATAAACAGTCCCTGCAAAAACAGATAACTCCCAGCTAGAAGTCTTTTTGAAGAACAGCAGCTGAACATCTTCATTGTCAAAAAGCAGATCATCTGGATTAACAGAAATGCGCTGCTTATCTAACACATCAACCACTGTAGATGGTTGATCCTGTAGTTTTTCAATCCGAATACGGTCTGTTAAATCAGCGGGCAGCTCCAAAGGCTGAGGCTGGTCATCAGCAAACTGATAAAACAATGATCCCTTTTGACAGGCAATCACTAGGGGATGGGAGAGCTCCGCCAGATAAACTGAGGCATTGGCATCGTTGCCTAAGACAAAATGCTCTCCATCACCATCTATAGTCAGTTCATAGCGCAAATCTCCGATATAAATCGGTAAATAACCTTTCATTGCGAACGTCCTTTCCTCCTATTTGCCGGAACTGCTGCTTGAAGCATCCGATTCATCATCGCCGCCGTTAATCGCTGCCTGACGTTCCTCATTATAGGTCTCATAATCAGATTGGAGCGACTCCAGTTGCTCTTCACGTTCACTCCCTGATAGAGAACTGTCGTTTTTGACCTCTTCGATTTTTTGAGCGATGGCGTAGATGATTAAATCATAATCCTCCAAACGTATGGAAATATCCATAGCCTCGTCGTTGTTGGCCCGCCCGATTTCAATCCAGTAATCCAAAAGCAATTCATCAGATTTAAGGGAAATGTTGTTTAAGACAGCAGAGCGCTGTTCATCAGAAAAGTTCAAATTCTGAATATAAGAATAAGCCAGCTCATACTTCTGCGTGAAGGGCATGCGATTCAGCTCAACCGATTTTAGGGTTGAGACAACACCAGAATAGTCTACTTTTAGAAATTGCTGATCGGCATCCAGCATTTTTTGCTGAAAGGGCATCTGCAGGAAAATGACATAAACCAGCGGAATCATTAATAGAAAGGACAGAGCAGAAAACCAGACAGTCAAATATTTAAACCGTTTGTACTGACGGCGGGGCACTAAGCTAAGAGTAGCATTCTCATCAGCCAGTACTTCTTCAAAGCTTTTTGTCAAATCAGTTCTGAGCTGAGCAAGTGAACCGCTTGCCACTGCTTCCTCCAGAAAAGGCGGAATGTCCTTGATGACCTCCAAAGCACCTTGGTACAAATCCTCAAAATGATGGTCTGTAAAAAGTGTCAAAATAGCACATTTGACCTGCCGCAAAAAATCCTGTTCAGAAAGACTGTCAGGTTTCATAATCTCCGGCAAAGCCCGATAAGCGATCTTGGCAATGCCATTTTTTGTAAAAAAGAGATTGGCCGGATCGATAAAAAAGGTAATCGGCAGTGTCAGGCAATCAGCCAAATCCGTTATATTAAGCGCAGCCCGTATCTTTTCAGACAAGCGCCTCTCTTTTAAAGCAGCGTAGCTTATTCCGTTTTGCTCAACAGTGTAAGTGAAGGTCACTGTTTCTTTATCCCAAGTACTGGTCTGAGGCAGCAGGAGCGGGTGCTCAATCTCAAGCAGACGAACCTGCTCAACTGCCTGCGTAGCAACATCAGACCGCTTGAGGGTCAAAACCCACTGACTATCTGCCTTGTCAAAAGAAAAAGTCTGCTGGTCAAATTTGATTTCTTCCTTAGTCAAGTGCGCCATCCTCCATAATTTCTAAGAGATCCCCTGTTGTGACAGGATAATCTTTAAGGACCTTCCCTTCATCCAGAATCAGCCCCTTATTGACAACACGAATCTGATACTTTTTTCGAACCTGTGTCTGGTTAAAAATCGTATCCAGTTCCTTAATCAAATGGCTGACTTCCATATTTTCAGGGAGGCGTATATCGGCTCTTTTCCCTTTGTTTAGTATGGTGATATTAATATGCGAATCCATCTTCAGTCCCCTTTGCTGATGCGGTAACTGCCAATACCGGCTGCAGCTAAAACAAGAATAAGCAGGCCGGTGTAGACAGCCAGCAGGGTAAAACTGTCTACAGACAGCCCGACCTGTGAGTCTGTATCCTGCGTTTGGTGCCTAGCATAATTGGGGCTGATTTCAGCCTCCAAAAAAATAGCTGCTGTGTCCAGAGCCGGTTTTTTGACTTCCTGACCGCTAAATAAACTATTGAGAACAGCTTGGTCATTCTTTGCTTTACTATCTTTATACTGTTTAAACTGCTCTTTGCTGTCCTTTTTGAAAAGCTGGGCAGTCAAATCGGAAAGACTGCCCAAACTGTCTGTTTCTTCGCGTTCCAAACGCTCATCATCAAAGACTAGGTTATTATCTTTTATTTTTTCGGCAGCACTGGCCTGCCCAGCTCCTAAATTGAACAACAATCCGATAAACAGCAGCCATTTCGCTATTTTCATGATTTCAATTCCTCCCGGCTCAGCTTATCTTTTAAACTTGGCAGAGACATATTCAAGGCAAGGACAAGCACCACCAGCAGGAGCAGAATAAAGATACTTCCTGCGCTGACCATATTACCCGCAGACAGGTTGGCAAACAGATTTTCACTGTAAGCCAGTATATTCAGACGCTTCACAAGAGACAAGCCACCTCTGACAGCAACAGTCGTCCCAATAGCACCTGTCATATAAATATAACTCAATAACATAAAGAGTGCCAAGCCCATACCGAGAACACGGAGATAGTTGATTAGCAGATACTGTCCCAGAATTAAAATCAAACTTAAAAGGATGGTTAGAAAAATCCAGGCAGGTAAAGCCGAACGGTCAACAGAGAGCTGCTGAGCAGAAACAGCGCCTAAAACAATTCCCATAAGCAGAGACACTCCAATAAGCAAACCAACACTGACTAAATCAGACTGGTTGAGAGAGCTGAGCTTATATCTATCTTTTATCCGTTGGAAAACAGTTTGTGTGCCAAAAACATAGGCCGTAAACAAAGTGATAATTTCAATCAGCAGAATCCAAGTAAATGGACGGAAAACGTCAGCTGTAGCCTGAGCGGACTGAGCTGATTTTTTCACAGGATTGGATAGGAAATTGAGCAAGGTTTCATTAGCAACCCCATTATTATAGGCATTATTGAAGACTTTGGAGAAAGCATCGACAAAATCGCCGTTAAGCTCTAGTTCATCATTAAATTCTTTCATCAAATCATCAGCTGTTCGAGAAAGAGCCTGGCTGTTGGCCTGAGCAGCATCCACTTCATTTTTGAAAGTCTGAAAACTGCTGTTGACCCCTTGTGCGCTGCTGACTCGCTGAGCAGATTCCGCTCGCATCGAAGCAGAATCTGCCTGCAGTCTTCTCAGCTGCTCAGCCCTGTCACTGTCCAAACTGGAGCTAGACGATGAGGAGTTGCCTGCAGATTGGCTGCTGCCGCCCGCTCCAGAAGAACCGTCTGCGGACTGACCCGTATTCAAATCATTTTGAAGATTTTCCGTTTTTGCAAGCAGGTCAGTGATTTGAGTTGAGAGATTGGTCTGATTATCTGTCAGTGCTTCCAAATTCTCTTGCAAATTCTTTTTTGTCTTTTCAATTTCCGGCAGAGAAGTTCCATCAGTACCGCCTCCGTAAGCAACTGTTAAACTGTTAATCACGGCTTCCTGCAGATAGGTACTGATATTCATATCAAGGATTTCACTAAGCGGCTGCTCTTTCCCATCTTTAGTCGGTGCAACAGTCTCAATAATAGTATCGGCAGTGCCGTAAGCATCCTTAACTTCTTGAACAAGAGCACTGTAGGTTTCAACAGCTTTGACATAATCATCATTGATATAAGGGCTGAGGTCAACCGGAATCGTTTGTTTAATTTCAGATCCCTTATCTGGAGTTACAGTGATAACGATATTTTGCACCGTATCAAGATCAGCCGGTCTGCTCTTATAAGTATAGGCTATTGAAATGTTATTGTTACCAGCCGTCAGCGCTGCACTCGAACCTTCTCCAACCGTTTGACCATTAATCGTAATAGACGTAACAGCAATCAGATCGCTGGGGAAATCAACACTTACAGCTGCGTTACCGGCATTTCCGGCATTATCCGTTTGAATAATCCTATAGGTTTGCTTCTTATAGGCTGCCGGACTGTTAATAGGATCGCTCCCTTCCCGGTCAGGATTTTGAGGACTGTTTGCATCAGGTTCCGTATTTTCATTATCTGCAGCATTGCCGTTACCGTTTTCTGCTTGATTTTCATCTGCTGCATCGCTGTCTGAAGCAGGATTATTATAAACATAAGTGGCTTGACCGCTTTTACCGTCTACAGAATTTTCCGCAGCTTGATCCAGATCTTTCTTAGCCTCTGTTAACCTGTTTCTGAGATCAGTGTTCATTTCGCTGTTACTGTAGCGCTCTTTGGCATAATCAGCATTTTTAAAAGAAATTTTAGTGCTCTTTAGGCCGCTCAAATCTGTTTCAAGACTGTCTGTATCCAAGGTCGGCAGAGTATTGATAACGGCTTGAACTGCCTCTTCCTGCGTTTCTATATCGTCAATATAGTCCTGACCATCACCGTCTTTTTGTTTCGCCAGAAAATCTCTGAGCGTGATAGGTTCATCAGCTTTTTTATCGTAATAAGCAGCCAGTTTTTCGACAATACGGTCTCTGGCAGCTTTTGTCTCATCGTTTATCTCGGATTCGATGGTGTTTAATTCGTCCTCTAAAGAAGCAATTTGCTTTTGCAAATCTTCAATAAGAAGATTATATGACGAATCTGTCTCCTCATCCGTTTCTGTCGGCCCGACAATACCGTTTTCTGTCTGTTCCTTCTCACCAAGAAGTCTCTGATTAGCCTGAACAAGATCAGCTAACTTTTGCAGTTCGGTTCTCAACTCATCATTGCTCATGCCAATCCCAGTATTTGCTACATTGCCGGGAAGTGAGCTGTCAGGTTCAGGAGATGTCGTATCAGAACTGCTGTTTTCTGTTTGCCGGCTCACTGGCCTATCAGCAGTTTCAGATGAACTGCTGCTAATACTATTATTATAAGAAGCATTAAGCGATTCCAACAGGCTTGTATTGGCCGAGAATGAAGCATCAGCTAAACTGACTAATGGCGAAAAGGCATCCGGAAAACTAAGCACCGGCTGGTAAAGCCCGTTAGTGTAGCTGCCAATATTGGCCGATTGTAATTCTGAGAGAGCCAGAACATTTTGCTGAGCCGTATAAAGATTCCCCAAAATACTAGCCATGTACATATTTACCAGCTGGCTGTTCAAATCATCAACAATATCAGCTCCCAGTTCACTGGCTTTTGTTTCAACCTGCCGGTTGCCATTAGCATTCACCTTATAGGTCACCAAGGCTTGGTTAGCCGTCAGACTGTCTATATCTAAAACTTTGGAAGAAAAATTACTGGGAATGATGACCATCAGCTGATATTTACTGGCTGCCAGACCATTTTCTGCCGCTCCGCGGCTGGTCACTGTCCAGTTATTCGAATCGTCCTTTTCCAAACTCTTAACATAGCTGGCCCCCAGCTGATAACGCTCTCCGGCTTGGCCGGCAACTGACTGATCCTCGTTAACCAGAGCAACATTGAGCTTGTCCTGCCCTTGATTTCCCTGAGAACTGTTATTTTGCTGCACAGCCCTATTTAAAAGGAGGACAGCACCCAGCATTAAAGTTATAAATAAAAGGTACTTTCCGTATTGTAAAAATTTAGTGATTCTCATTTTTTTATTCCCTGATAAATAAGAAAAGAGGAAGAAGTTTCCGCCTTCCCCCTCTTATGTTATAGTCAGAAACTATTGACCGATTTTTGAAGCAATGTCTTGGTCTGTTTGTTCAATAGTATCAGCAACTGAATTCAGTTGTGTTTGAATATCTTCTAACAATTGCGAGAATTGCTTGATTTTAGGCGATAGTTCATTGAATTGTACTTCAAAGCTGTCAAATGCTGAACCTGACCAGTTTTCACTGATAACAGCCTGTTCATTTGTCAAAGTTGTCAAAATTTGGTCGATGTCGGTAGCACCTGTTCCATACTTTTGTGAAGAAGTACGCAGTTCTTCAGGAGTCAGTTTAATTGTAGCCATAAAGTAAAATCTCCTTTTCTTTATAAAAAATACATTCTCATTATAACTTACTCAAATCAAAAAACAAGGCACTTTTCTTAAAGTTAACTTAAACACAACATTGTCGTAAAAAAAGCGAAAAAGTTTCTTTTTTGTAATCAAAATATCATTTGAAAAAATGTATTTAAAATAATTAGATTAAAACAAAAAAATAATAAATCCCAACATACGCTAATTTACAAACTTTTTCTATGGCAATTTGATGAATGTTATCTTAGGGAATAAGATAAAACCGAAGACGTTTTTCAGTAATCATAAACTGAATCATTCTCAAAGCTTGTGGAACTGAACACACCCTAAAATCCTAGTGAAAAAGATGGCTGCCAGCATGATGCAAGACATCACTTGCCATCCCCTATTTTCATACGGATTTTTTAACGAGCTTTGTATCTTGTGAATTGAACACACCCTAAACGCTGCGGGAAAAAAGCATGGTCAAATATAGAACTGATTTCACAGTTAGGCAGCCGTAAACGACTGAAGGCTTTGCAGTCTTTGCAGCCTGCCGCACCCTTCTAGCCGTTCTGGCAGGGGTGCGCAGACGAAATCACAGATTTCTGGCTTACCGCCTATTTTCCTTTTGCGTTTTTAACGGGCTTTGTATCTTATGGAATTGAACACGCCCTAAACGCTGCGGGAAAAAGATGGCCTGACTTAGAATCTGGCGATTCGTCAGTCAGTCCCCTATTTTCCTTTTGCGTTTTTAACGGGCTTTGTATCTTATAAATAAAAAGGCGAGAACAAAATTTGTTCTCGCTCATACTTAGCCTCTGTTTTTAAAAATGATTGAGCAGTTCCAACAGACCTAGGCCCAGCAGCTGGTCAAAGATGAAGATAACAATCGTGAAAAAGACCGTATACTCCATAACTGACAGAAAGTCCTTCCAGCGCTGTTTGCGGCCAGGCCAGGTTGTTTCTTTTAAAATCGTGAAAACACCTTTAATAAATGCCACGGGTTTCTCCTTCCATTGGGAAACAGCATTCGCTCTTTCCTCTGATATAATCGACTAGCGGGTCTCTTTATGCAGCGTGTATTTTTTACAGTATTTGCAAAACTTCTTAACTTCTAACCGTACGGGTCTGGGCGTGCTGCTGATTTTTATGGTATAGTTGCGGCTACCGCAGACCGTGCAGGCCAGACTTGCTTTTTTCTGTGCCATAATGCCTCCGTCGGTCTTTATTCTAACACGATTCAGCATTTCACGCAAGCTATCTGAAATAATCGATGATATTATCCCACAGCTCCTTGGCCTTCTCTTTAATGCCGTATTCCTCTACAGCATCTTTGATACTTTGACTGGCTTTATCAGCCGACTCTTTGATACTGTCAATAATGCTCTGCGAATCATTGGCTGTGGTGTCATTGCTGTCGTCTGCATCATAAACCAGACTTTCACCGTTTTGCAGATAAGCATTCTCAACCTTAAAATCCGTTCCGTCCGTATAAGGCAGAATGTAGGAGACCTGAGTGCTGAAAATATAAGAGGCCGTCCCGGAGCTAGCATCGCTGAGATAATGGTTTTCGTCTGTCTCATTAAAGCCCAACCACTGGCTGATAACCACATCGGGTGTATAGCCGATTACCCACTGGTCTCCACTTAAATCTGGGTTGAAATCTGTTTCTGTGGTACCTGTTTTACCGGCAAGAGTGTAGCCGTAAACATTAGCATTGACTGCTGAACCGTTGGAAAAAGTCCCCAGCATCATGCTGGTCATTTTGTTGGTTACCGACTGACTGAGCACGCGTTTGGACTTATCTTTATGCTCTTTAATCACATCGCCGCTGGCCGTTTCAATACGGGTAATGAGGTGGGCAGTATGCATAACCCCTCCATTAGCAAAGGCTGCATAGGCCTGAGCCATCTCCAGCGGATTGGTCGTCATACTGCCACCCAGCGCAACACCCAGCTCCTTGCTGGCAGTGTCCATATTGAGCCCAAACTTTTCACCGTAAGAGAAGGCCTTGCTGATTCCCAGCTTATCCAGAGTATAAACAGCAGGAATGTTGTAAGAATTGGCTAGGGCCTGATACATAGGTATATTTTCCGATTCATAACCGCCGTAATTAGTCGGCGCATAACCATCATAGTCAATCACCGAATTAGGCAGTTCTCTGTCAACACTCCAGCCGGCTGCAATCGCCGGTGCATAAACAACCAGCGGTTTAATCGTTGACCCCGGGCTTCTTGAGGACTGGGTAGCATAGTTAAAACTTCTGAAAGAAACATCCTCAGTACTGTTGACCCGGCCTATCAAGCCTCGGACACCGCCGGTAGCTGGATCAAGAGCCACACTGGCCGCCTGAGCACTGGTTCCATCATAAGCCGAAACAGGAAACAGACTGTCATCATCAAAGGTGATCTGCATACCGGACTGATAATTCTGATCTAACTCCGTATAAATCTTGTAGCCGTTATTAACAACATCCTCTTCTGACAGGCCGTAAACCTCTATAGCTTCATTGACTACTGCATCAAAATATGAGGGATACTGGTAATCATCAGATTTGCCGACATAGGTGTCAGCCAGCTGATTGCCGAGACCTACAGCCGCGGCTTGGTCCGCAGCTTCCTGCGTAATCTTTTCGGCGGCCACCATATTAGCTAAAACTGTATCTCGGCGGTTAGTAGCATTTTCAACAGAATAATAAGGATTATAAACCTCAGGTCCTTTCAGCATGCCGGCCAGAGTAGCCGCTTCATCCAAACTGAGATTGGCTGCACTGGTCCCAAAATATTTCTGACTGGCATCTTCAACACCCCAGACTCCATTGCCAAAATAAGCATTATTCAGGTACATGGTAAGGATTTCATCCTTGCTGTATTTTTTAGTCAGCTCCAAAGCCAAGAAAAATTCCCGAGCCTTACGCTTGATAGTCTGGTCCTGAGTCAGGTAGGCATTTTTAGCCAGCTGCTGAGTAATGGTTGACCCCCCGCCGAATTTTCCAAAGGTCACAACGGCCAAAAGGAAGCGCGGAATATTGATTCCGTTATTGCTGTAAAAGCTCCTGTCTTCGGTCGCAATAACCGCATTTTCCAAATCATCAGAGATAGCGTCCAACTCCACATAACTTCCTTTTTGTCCGGACAGACTGCCAGCGTACTCTTCATTGCGGTCATAAATAACAGTCGTAGCTTTCAGCGCTTCCTGCAAATCAGAAACTTTAGCCGTCTTTGCCAAATAAAAGAGGTAGGAGCCTATCACTAAGACAAAAACAGCTCCTATAATCAGCAGAATCTTGCCAATGCGGTAGCGTCGCCAGAAACGACGAATAGGACTTTTAGGGGATGGCACAAAACGGCTCAGGGTCTGCAGCCAGGCCGGACGCTCTCTCTCCTTTTCACGGTAGCCGCGGCTGCGCTGATAGGCACTCTCTCTGGTCCCCGCAGCTTCTTCTCTTTCACTGGCGGCAGGGTCCTCTTTTAAACTGTCATCTTGGAAAATCTTGGTTTCATCCAGATTATCCTGATCAGAAGGCGCTGCTGTTCCATCATCGAACTGAGACCTTCCCTCAACAGGATTTTGGTCTGATCGTTTTGGGAAAAACTTTTTTTTCAGTAATTCAATAATCGTCATAGCTCTATTATATCACCACCCCAAAAAATTATCTAACACTACCTGTAATATACTATTATAACAAAGCATTATCCCAAAAATAATTCTTCTTCAAAAAACAACCATTTACTATATATTTTTACTTCTTTCTACATTTTTTGGTTACTTCATTCCTGGGAATCTAACTCTACTTCACTTAGTTTTTTAAAACTATTTTGCTGCATCGAAAAAAGCGACTAGATTTCTCTAGCCGCCTTTCTTTAATTTCCATTAACTTCAGATGCATTTTTTATCAAAGATTTATACTTATCAGAACCTTCTTCAACATATGTCTTTCCATCAAAAGAAATCGTCTCATTATCATAATTTCTTCTTCATAAAACACCTCTTCTAAAATTAAAATAAATCAGAATAACTACCAGTTCTCAATAAATTTAAAATCAACTTATCATCATCAATCCGATAAATCAAAAGCCAATCAGGCTGAATATGACATTCTCTGACACCCTTATAATGTTTGCTAACAGTCAACCGATGATCTCTATATTTTTCTGGTAAACCATTTCCCTCTACTAAAATCTCTAAAACTTCTTCTAGCTTAGAAGCCTTAAACCCACGTCTCAAAGCTAATTTATAATCTTTTTTAAACTGATTATGATATTTGATTTTAAGCATCTAAACTCTCCAGCAAACTTTTAACATCAGTAAACTCTTCACTCATATTAACTCCCTCGTAAAATAAGTTTATGGGGATTTTCAATCCCAAGTGTTAACAATTTTATAGCTTGACTATTGCAAGGTTTTCCAGAACAATAGAGTCATGGAATGGACTCATGGTTGTTTCTTTCTCTCCTTGTTGCTTAGACTTCATTTTAAAGTCTGTTACCCAAGCCTTGTCCCTACTTCCAACACACTAGCTGTTTCCACGACACTCACTTCTGTACCTAGTAGGGTACATGCGGCAGCTGAGCCAGTGACTAGAATTCTCTTATGCGAGGCTGTTGGTACAAGGTGTTTCTGGGGAACCTTACAGTAGTCAAGAAAACTTCCAAATCCAATTGAAAGGAGACCTTCCAAATGAAATG